>JAAXQN010000178.1 GCA_012974305.1 Candidatus Methylomirabilis sp.
GACCCGGGGGCTTGACATTCACCCCCTACTGGAGTCTCCTTACTGCAGAGCCGTAAACCCTGCCCCGACCCAAGCGCTACCCCTCAAGAGGACAGGCCTTCATGCGAAGAAAACTCACGATCGCGGCGGTGATTCTGCTCATCCTGGGCGCTCTGGTCGCCTTTGCCGTCTTGAACCTGGGAAGGCTGGTCAAAAGCAATAAGGACTATATCCTCGCCCAGGCTGAGCAGGCGCTGGGACGGAAAGTCGCGGTAGAAGACATTGGCGTAACGGTCTGGGGAGGCATCGGGATACGCCTGAAAAACTTTGCCCTGGCCGATGACCGGGCGTTTTCCAAAAAGGACGCCCTCCGCGCAGCCGATCTTCAGGTAAATGTGGAGTTCTTTCCCTTGCTCTGGAAAGAGGTTCGCGTCACACGCCTGATCCTACGCAAGCCGGTGATTCGGCTGATCCGAAACAAGAAAGGGAAGTTAAACTTTGCCAGCCTCGGGCCTCCACGCCAGGAAAAGGCAAAAAAAGGCGCCCCCAGCGCCGGTCAACCTCCACCGGCCGCGGCCCTCCCCCTCCTTGTTTCGCGGATAAAGGTGGCTGACGGCGAGATCCACTACCTGGACAAAAAAGATGGTGTGGATCTTCGTGTGAGAAAGATCGACCTGACGGTCAAGGGCGTGGGTCTCGACCAACCAGTCTCCATCAAGCTAGCCGCAGCGGTCAACGCCGATCGTCAGAACCTCAAGGTCGAAGGGAAGGTTGGCCCGCTCCCCCCGACTGTTGCATCAGACGGCCTCAAAAACGTTCCCCTGAACGGCGACGTGACGCTTGGGCCAGTGACGCTGGCAGATCTACAGCGTTTCGCCCCCGGGACTCTGCCTAAAGACCTCAGGGTGGATGGGCCCCTCTCGCTCAGCACGCATGTGGATGGAACCCTGGAAAAGTTTGCGCTGAAAGGCAAGCTCGAGGCGACGCAAAGTGCCGTTCGCTTCGGAAATCACTTCCGCAAATCGAAAGGGATTCCATTAGTCATCTCCACTGACGCTCGGGTTACCAAGAAAAAGATCACCCTACAGAAAGCCAACATCACGCTGCATACCATGAAACTCACAGGCGCCGGAGCGATTACCCGAGGGAAGACGCCCGCGTTGCGCCTTACACTCGATTCGAGCCGAACGGACCTGGGCGGCTGGGAGAAAATCCTCCCAATCCTCAAGGGGTATGGCCTGTCTGGAAGTGTGGAGGCACACACCAAAATCCGGGGCCAGATGAAAAAAGGCCGGATCCCGGATATCAACGGCTCGCTCAAGTTCACGGGGCTGCGGGCTACCATGCCACAGCTGCCTCAGCCCGTGACGGCCAAAAGCGCCACCGTCACCTTCACCGGCAAGCGCGCAGCCCTGGCAGAAACCCCACTCCGCGTGGGGAAGTCGGAGATGCGCCTGACAGCCAATATCGAAAAGTTTGCCCCGCTTTCTTTGACCTACCGCCTGTCTTCGCCTGAAATTTGGCTGGCTGACGTCTGGAAAGGTACAGGGTCGAGCAAGAAACCGGAGGTCCTGCGCAATGTCAAGGACAACGGACGCATTCGGCAAGAGAAGGGATCGCTTTCGTATCAGGGACGATTCTCCTCCGGGCGGGGGACGATCGCGGACATAAACTATACCCAGCTTCAAGCGCGCGTCTCCATGGCTGGCCAGGTGGCCACGATCGAGAGCCTTACGCTCCGGGCCTACAACGGTACCTTGCAGGGAAGAGGACGGTATGACTTTCGTAAGACCCCTCCCCAATTTACCCTCACCTCGCAGTTCCGAAACATGGAACTCTCTCAGCTGTTCCATTCCGCGTCTGCCACCGCCACCAAGCACGTCCGGGGCGGGGCCAACCTCGACCTGAACCTTGCCGGCACCGGCAACCAATGGCAGGACATCCAGCGCACACTGACGGGACAGGGAAAGGCGGAAGTCGTGAAGGGCGCGTTACTGGATGTCAACATTGCCGAGGGCGCGCTCACCGGACTCACCGGGGTCCCCGGACTTTCAGTGTTCATCTCCCCCAACACCCGGCAGAAATATCCGGCGATCTTTGGGACCAAGAATACCGAGTTCGGGCAACTGAAAGGCTCGGTGAACATCAGGGGTGGAAAGGTGCACCTCGATGATCTCCTCATTACCGCCACTGATTGGGCGGCCGTCGGAAAGGGTTGGGTCACGCTTGATCAAAGGGTTGATTTGAGCGCGCAGCTCGTCCTGTCGCAGCAACTTTCGACGGACCTGATCAGGGAGGTGAAGTTACTCAAGTACCTCAGGGACCGGCAAGGGCGCCTCCTGATTCCCTTTCGGCTGGCCGGGACCCTGCCGAGGGCCACGCCACAACCCGACATGGACCACGTCGCGCGCCTTATGCAGCGAGGCTTGCTGGAGCAAGGCATCCAAGAAGGACTGAAGCAGCTCTTTAAGTAACCAAGAACCGTCGTCACGCGGGTGTACCAATGGATCCACCCCGGGTCCGCGGCCGTGGCGCCGCCGAGAACTTACCGAACCGTTTTGAGACCCTCTCGTATGTCCATGATCCCGAGGGTACCGACCCTGATGGTCCCGCCCCGAACACACAGTTCCTAAAGGATCCTTCCCGCTCGCTCATCGCGTATAACGAAAGCCCCGATGTGGGGTTCGAGGCCAGTATCAACCCATACCGGGGCTGCGAACACGGCTGTATCTACTGCTACGCCCGCCCGACCCACGAATACCTGGGACTGTCGGCCGGCCTCGATTTCGAGACCAAGATCCTCGTCAAGGAAGACGCCCCCGAGCTGCTGCGGCGTGAGTTGTCCTCACCCCGGTGGCAACCGCAACCCCTGGCGATCAGTGGGGTGACAGACCCGTATCAACCGGTTGAGCGACGCCTGAGGCTGACGCGCCAGTGTCTTGAGGTGCTTGTTGAGTTCCGGAATCCCGTGGTGATCATCACGAAGAATCATCTGGTCACGCGAGACGTGGATCTCTTGGGCGATCTGGCCCGCCACGACGCAGCCGCCGTCTATCTTTCCGTGACGACGCTGGACGCGTCTCTGGCCCGGACCATGGAGCCGCGGACCTCGCAGCCGGCGCGTCGCCTCGCTGCTATCGAATCGTTAGCCCGGGCCAGCGTGCCGACAGGAGTGATGGTTGCACCGGTCATCCCGGGACTCACCGATCACGAAATGCCCGCGATCATCGCGGCGGCCGCAAAGGCAGGGGCCCGGTTTGCAGGCTATATCCTGCTCCGGCTCCCCCACGCCGTCGCCCCGCTCTTCGAGGCGTGGCTTACACAGCACCGCAGAGCCAGAAAAAACAAGGTGCTGAACCGGATCCGGGCAATGCGGGGAGGAAGGCTGAACGATCCACGATTCGGCTCCCGGATGAAAGGGGAAGGGATTTTTGCCAAGCAGATTGCGGGACTTTTTTCCCTCGCGTGCCGGAAAGCGGGTATGGGCCCGCGCAACCTCCATCTCTCGACTGCCGCGTTCCGGCGACCGACCCCCGCCCAATCCTCTCTTTTCGAGTAAAGTATCCCGCCACGAGCAGGGACGACTGGCTCGTTCTCACCAGTCCCCAGTGCATCTCACTTCCCCCTCATCCCCCTCCTCGGGGCGGGAACGGAGGTTCGCCGAACCGAGGTCCGCTCGGGGCGGACGCGCGTGAGGCGAAGGCGGCGGGCGGCGACCCGGACCTGACTCAGATCCCGTTCCACGCCGATCCAGGGGCGACCCATTCGAGCGGCAACCACCCCGACGCTGCCGCTTCCGAAGAACGGGTCGAGGACCGTCCCCTCGGCAGAGAGCGCGATGAGCGCCCGGAGGACCGGCGGCGGCGTGGCGTCCCAGAGACTCCCGGGCGGCGACCAGGGGATGGGAAGACGCCAGCAGAGCGCGGTCTTCGGCGGGAGACTGCGGCGACCCGCCTTCTTGAAGCGCAGCAGGTAGTTGACGCGATCATCCCACCGCGCCCTCGATGGGTGCTCGGCCCAGAGTCCCTTGGCCTGTAGCGACCAGCCGGTGCGCCGGAACCAGTCGGCCACGAGCCCATCCATCCCCACCCACTCGCGCCCGTCATGGCGGTCCCCGATGACGATCCAGAGGTCCCCACCAGGGGACAGAACCCGACGCCATTCGCGGCCGTACTCGATGGCGAGCCGTTTGGCGTAGCGCGAGACGGACTGGCGCCCCCGCCCGCGAACCCAGTACGGGGGCGAGGTCAAGATCACCCCGACTGAACGGCTTGGAATGGTCGGCAAGGTCCGGCTATCGCCGACCAGGAGCATGCCTTTGCCGTCCGCACTCTGATAGCGAACCATGTACGGACCCGCTCCGTTATGCTAAGACCCCGTCAAATGACGCACGACCATGGGTGCCATACCAGGTCAATTGAGAAGACGATGCAAGCGGAACAATCCGATATCCCATCGTGTCGTACGTTCCAGCGCCAGGTCGGCCATGATCTCCCCCATCACGCTGCAGAACTTGAATCCATGACCGGAGAAGCCAGCCGCAATGCACACCTGTGGGAATTCCGGGTCGTGATCGATCACAAAATGTTCGTCGCGCGTATTGGTGAACAGACATGTTTTGAGCGTCATGGTCGGACCATTCGCATCCGGAAAGTAACGACGAATGGCGTCGCGCAAGACCTGCTCATCTTCAGGATGACATTCCCGGTCCATGCGGTGAGGGTCGGCCCGTTGATACAGGTGATGGTACCTTCCCAGCTTGAACCCGGGAACCCCGTAGATGGGAAATCCATAGAACCGTCCTTCCGGCGTTTCCATGTTGAACACCGGAAAAACCCCAAGACCAAAGTACTCGGGGCGTAGCGGCTGCGACCACATCAAGACCTGTCGCTCTGGAGCCAGGAGGGGTGCCAGAGCCGGAACGATGTCTGCGGTCCACGGCCCGGCGGTCACGACGAGTGTGCTCGCCCGGTAGGTCTCACGATCGGTCCGCACCCGCACACCCCCGCCATCCGCGTTCCATTCCAATACGCGTTCGTGGTCCTGCACGCGTGCTCCCAATGCTTGGGCCGCCATGACGTACGCTTCAATGCTGCGCTCCGACAGGACAAACCCTCCGTCAGGTTGATACACCGCTACCATGTTCTCTGGAAGCTGATATCCCGGAAACCGCCTCCGGAGGGAAGGGGCGTCCATGAGTTCGTGGGATATGTTGTGCATCGTGCACGACCGTAACGAACCAGTCACCGTCGCGCTGTTCTGGGTGCCGGCATCGATCCCTCCGGTGATGAACAACAAACGTTCATTGACTACCGCTTCGATCTCTCGCCACAGTTCATAGGCCCTTCGAAGAAGAGGGACGTACCCCGGATCCTCCGTGTACGCGAGTCGGATAATGCGATTGATGCCGTGTGACGAGCCACGGTCGTGTGGAATATCAAACTGTTCCAGTCCCAGAACCTTCGTGCCTCGACGCGCCAGGTGATACACGGTGGCGCTGCCCATGCCGCCTATGCCGATGACAATCACATCGTAGGTCATAGATAGCACTATCCAAGAGTGTGCCTGAATGGCGTAACACGTGCACCGTGCTTCCTTTGACCCCCGCTCGGCATACCCCCCGTCAAGCCCAATCGCCAGCCGCACCCTCTCGCGCAAGTGTAGGCGATGAAACTAAGACGCCGTCGACTCATGGCCCAATGCGCTTTCGTCCCACTGCACGGCGAGCATCGGCGACCTGTCCACGGTGCATCATCCAGTGGAGCGCGGTCATCAGGAAACACTGACGGACCGTCCCAAAGTATGCCTGACGCCGTTCAGGAGCCTTGCTCGTCTTGTCGAGGTCTTCTTCGCTGAAGGAATCGAGGAGCGCCATCGTTCCCTTATGCACTTCGTGGCTTTTCGCCATCAGCTCATCAAACGGTGGATACTTGGCGGCCTCGGCGACCGGCTCGGTTCCCGCCCCGAAGATGTCGTTCCACTCGGCGAGCGGATTCGATTCGCCCAGTATCCATTCTCGAACGAATGTGCCTTCAGCAAGTGTCAGGTTTCCCAGAACCCACAGCGGGTGGCACCCGCCGTTTGGCGTCGGAAAGGTCAAGGGCGCATCCTTCATATCATCAATCAGTTGAAGAACCATACCCCTGCTCATCTCCAGAGTCATTTTGAGTAGTTCTTTAGACTGCATCGGTACACTCCTTTCAACGAAGGGAGCCGCAAGCGCGGCTTGCGACGTCCGGTGCAACGTCTTGTCAGACGAACCCCCTGCCATCAAACACCAAAAGGATTTCACGTATCTTTTGATTCTTAAATGTAAACAACTGGGCAATAGTTATGGATCCATCACTCTTTTCGTAATCGTAGTAAATGGACACACTATCCCCACTTTCCATGACACTGAACACCCGATAGCCACATTTCTCTGGTGGGTCGTTTTTCAAGCTATCCAAATATGCATCGTTGGAACTAAATTGATGAAATGGGCCTTTAAATTGGAGGTCCTCTGCCAACAAGGGGACCAAACCATTAATGTCTCCAGCACAAAAGCACCTCAGAAACTCCATCGCAACGTCACGGTTGTTCATCTTATGCTAATTTTCCTGACTTGAATTTGACAGGACTGCTTAATAACGTAAACGCTGCTGGATGTTGCAGACTATGTCCTGGACCCTGGTTCGGGATCAGGATGCGGACAGCGTCCGCTTATTCTAAATGCGGCACCCCCCCTAAGTCCACCTTTCCTGAAAAAACAGAACACCCTCCCGGGCTATTTCCTGCCCGAGAGGGCGCTGAATGACTGGTGGGCTGGTCAAGAATCGTCCCCGATTCAGATGTCAAGATTCAAGACCTGATCCCAACCCATGCGGTTCTTATTGATCACCCTTCCACGACGAAAAGCTGCCAGCATTCCTGGCAGGTGAAATTCCGTCTCCGAATCGTCTCGGACATCTTCCCCCCCCGACGTCCGGCCAATGCCGGGGCAAGATACTCGTATCGGACATTCCTGCTCGCGCAGTAAGGGCATCGTTCTATTTTCGTACTCCGAACCATCATAGCCTCTCTCCCAACCTTTCACTCCTAGAGATCCCCCTGAGGGACGAACAGCGCGGGGGATCATCCCACGCTTTTATTTTATCATCTTCGTACCGTCGTGCGGCCCGAAAAGCTGGAAATTCACTAAACGCTTGATTTGTTTGCTTGTCTCAGCGGGATTCGACCTCGAGAGGGCTCTGAATGGCTGGCGTGCCGGGGGCTATAGTCAATCCGGTTCCATGCTTCCCCTAACATCAAGATGCAAGACCTGATTCCCAACTACTGTTTCAGCCGCTGTTGACACCAGGCGTACAGGGCATCGTACATAGGAAACTCGCGTTGCAACTTTTCGTGGTCGTTCGGACAGGTAAGGGAAAAGCCGTGGGCGATCGCCCGAAGGCCGGCAGCTTCTGGCATAAGATGCATGTCTGCGGGGATGTCGGCACCATGGACAATTTGGGCAAGCGCGCTCAGGGCGGGGTCTTGTAATTCATACTCTTCGATGAGAACTTCAAAGCTGCACTTCTTAGCACGATGGGTATAATCGGCGCCAGGCGCATCGAAAGACTTCCCACCCTCCCGCCGTGCGACCGCCAGCACTTCATCTTTCGGGACAAAGAGAAACTCCGCTTCCTGGTCGATGAAGCGTTTGATAAGCCACGGACACGCGATCCGATCCGTCTTTGCTCCTTCGCGCGTTACCCACTTCATAATATCTCCGCCTCCTCTCCTTCGCCGCGGGGGCGTCCACGAGGGCTATTCGCCGGATGGGCTCACTGCTTTAAAGGCTGCTGCGGCAACGGCCCCACCCAATAGATTAGCTACGAGGAAGATCCAGATGTTGTGCGCTGCAGACAGGCCCATCACCGTGATACCGACTGCCACTGCTGGATTGAAAGCACCGCCGGAAATGGATCCCACCGCATAGGCGCCCGCCAGCACTGTGAAGCCGATGGCAAAACCAAAGTAGCTGTTCCCTTCGGTGCCCTCGGCCGTTGCCACATTCAACACCACGAAACACAGGGCGAATGTGAATACGAACTCCGCCAGAAGAGCGGGCAGTACCTTGGGTGTAGCTGCGGTTACCACCGGATTTTGCTTAAGGAACAGGACAAGGAGGGCTGCCACCACACCAGCTACCGCTTGGGCTGCAATATATGGCAACACGTCCTTTGAGTCGCATTTGCCACGCAACCATACCGCCAGTGTCACTGCTGGGTTGTAGTGGGCACCGGAGACATGTCCGCCCGCATATATCATCACTGCCAGTACCGATCCGATAGCCACGGGAGCTAGGGTTCCTGCCCCGGGCTCGATCACGACCATACCAACCGTGAAAACGAGAAAAAAGGTTCCAATGAATTCGACGATTGATTGACCCCTCCGCCTGAGATGGGCCGAGAGCTATGCTCACCCCGGTGCCATTGATACCTGCTGAGAGTTGAGGGTTGAGAGCTCAGTGTCTGGCGCGAGGGACGGGGTCCGTGGGCTAGAGGTAGCCTATTTCGCGTGCCTCGCGCTCAAGGTCGTCGCGGAACTTCGGATGGGCAATGGCGATGAGCCGGCGGGTGCGCTCGCGGATGCTGCTGCCGTGCAGCTCGGCCACGCCATACTCGGTCACCACCTTGTCGACGATGTTCTTGAAGGTCGTGACGGCCGCCCCGAGATGGAGCCGGGCGACGATCCGCGAGGTCGACTCGTCGCTAGTCGTCGAGTGGAGCACGATGAAGGACTGGCCGTCCTCGGCAAACACGGCCCCGCGCGCGAAGTCCGCCTGGCCACCCGTGGACGACCAGTAATGGCTGCCGAGGGACTCCGACGCGCATTGGCCCAGGAAATCGACCTCCAGCGTCGCGTTGACCGCCACAAACTGATTCTCCTGGGCGATCCGCCGCGGGTCGTTCGTGTAGTCAACAGGCCAGAACTCCATCCCCGCATTCTCGTGCAGGAAGGTAAAGAGCTTCCGGGTCCCCATGGCGCCGGTCGCCACGACCTTACCGCGGTGCGTGCGCTTACGTGTCCCGGTGATCACCCCGCGCTCGATGAGATCGACGA
>JAAXQN010000121.1 GCA_012974305.1 Candidatus Methylomirabilis sp.
CTGCTGATGGTAGAGGAGAAGGCCCAGAGTCTCGGACTACCGGTTCTCGGATACGTTGGAGAATATGAAGATATCGGCTTTGATCCCAGTCGAATGGGATTAAGCCTGGTAGGAGCCATCGCGAAGGTCTTGCAGAAAACCAAATTAGCGCTGGATGACTTTTCTGTGATTGAGTTAAATGAAGCCTTTGCCGCACAGGTGTTGGCTTGTGTTCGTACAATGGAATCGGATGCACTGATGCAAAAATGGTTCGGATCATACGGTTTCGATAAAGCGCTGGGGAAGGTTGTCGACACCGCTCTCAACCCTCATGGGGGGGCAATTGCGCTCGGTCATCCAGTGGGGGTGTCGGGCATGCGCCTCATCATCACCACGCTTCGAGAAATGAAGAGGCGTGAGGAGACAAGGGGCCTCGTGAGCGCATGCATCGGCGGTGGTCAAGGCGTCGCCATGATCGTGGAAAGGGAATAACCATGGAATGGACGTACCGACATTTCAAAACACGCCTACTCGACAATGACATCTGCATTGTCGGATTCGATTATCAAGGAAAGTCTGTCAATGTATTGACGTCCGAAGCATTAGAGGAAATTAAGGCGATTGTGTATGGTGTGACAGCGGATGAACGTGTCAAGGGGATGGTGCTGGTAAGCTTGAAAGATTCGTTTATTGCCGGTGCGGATATCAATGAAATATATGAAATGACGGATATCGATGGGTGCAAGAAACTCGTGACGGAGACACATACGGTCTTCGGTGAGATTGAAAGCTCGAAGAAACCGTGGGTGGTCGCGATCGATGGGCTGTGTCTGGGGGGTGGGCTCGAACTCGCACTCGCATGTCATTGGCGGGTCGCCACGGATAATGGCGTCTTTGGATTCCCCGAGGTCAAACTGGGTATCATCCCTGGCTTTGGCGGCACGCAACGCCTTCCTCGACTGATTAGCCTGCCGGATGCGCTTGACCTTATCACGAGCGGAAGAAACGTGTACGCCTATCCAGCCCTGAAACGTGGCATTATTGATGATGTCGTGACGAATCAACGGGGCGAAAGAACGATCGATACGGTCGACAGAGAGGCGTTTGTTGTCGTAGCTATCGAAAGAGCTCTAGCACTGCGTTCACAAAAGGGCCTGAAAAGAAATCCGAGGACACCCCTGCTACAGAAAATTCTTGGATGGCCGGGAGTTCGGGACCTGATCACCTTCAAAAAGGCGCGAAGCATGGTCACGGCACGCGTCAAGAACCATTATCCCGCCCCCTTGAAGGCATTGGACGCGGTCCAGGCCGGACTTCGCATGTCTGTTCAGAGAGCATGCCTAGAAGCCGAGATGCCTTACCTGCTTGAGCTTGTTGTCTCGCGGTTGTCCAAGGATCTGATCGAGGTTTTCCTGTCGACTCAAAAGACGAAGAATCAAAACTTGGGGCCATCATTTTTCGACCCCGCAAAGCATACCATCGGCGTTCTCGGTGCTGGGTTAATGGGCTCGCAGATTGCTGGAGAGATTTCCGATAAAGGATTTGGAGTGCACCTTAAAGATCTCGAGCCGAAGTTTCTCTGTGACGGCATGAATAGAATAATAAGAATGAAAAAAGAGGACGTAGCAAAAAGAATTATCAATAAGCCGGAGTGTGAACACCGCATGTTACGCATACATCCCTCACTGTCTTGGGACGATTTTAAGTCCACTCCGTTCGTGATCGAGGCAATCAAGGAAGTTCTCTCATGGAAGCAAAAGGCCCTTGAGGAATTTGAAGAAGCTGCACCCACGGATGCAATATTTGCCACGAACACCTCTTCGTTTATGATTTCAGAGGTTGCTGAGAAAGCCAGACATAAAGAACGTTGTGTGGGGATGCACTTTTTCAACCCTGTCCGAAAGATGCAACTGGTGGAAATTGTGAGATCCGATTCTACCTCGGCTCAGGCCCTTGCCCACGCATATGAACTTGGCAGCATTATGGGGAAAGTACCGCTCGTCGTTCGGGATGGTCCCGGTTTCTTGGTGAATCGAATCTTGTCCCGGTATTTGGTAGAGGCGGTGCTGCTTGTGGCCGAGGGCGTCTCGATTGCAGACGTCGACAAGGCGGCTGAAAACTTTGGCATGGCGATTGATTCTGGGCGCAGCATGGGGCCTCTGGCGCTCATAGATTATATTGGTGTGGAGACAGCCGTTCATGTCCTTTCATCTCTGAAAAAGCTGGGAGATCGGATTGTGGTACATCCTTTGATAGGAGGTATGATCCCCCAAGGGAAAAGACCTCTGACGTTCTGGAAACAAGGCAAAGAGAATGACGAAGTGAGAAAACTGCTCAAAGAGCAATATGCGGGGCCGCAGCGGTCAGTGTCGACAGAAACATTGATCAAGCGCTTGGTCCTTCCAATGAGAGACGAAGCGCTTCGCTGTCTTGAGGAAGGAATTGTAACGGAACCGTGGCAGGTTGATCTTGCTATGCTATATGGAGCTGGATTTCCGGCGTTTCGCGGGGGACTTCTGAAAGAGATGGCACGCGAAGGGGTGGATCACACGCGAGCAGACCTCGAAAGCCTAGCAGCGGACCATGGAGATCGATTCCAACCCTGTGACTCTTTTAAAGAGGCTGAAAATGTCTTGTCCGCGTATAAAATGTGACCGCGGATCATGCCCCAATGTAAAGGATGTATTTGTCGGTTGATTCTTCCTACATTCCCTGAAGGAGTGGAGGAGGGGAGCCCGAAGGTCGATGAGCATTTATGACGGAAGACCATGGTTGCGATGGTATGATCCAGGCGCGCCTCATAGCTTGACGTATCCCGACCATACCCTCTTTGAAATGTTATTGCTATCCACACTTCGCTTTCCTGAAAAGCCCGCGCTGCACTTTTTGGGAAAGGCGCTCAAGTACCGGGAATTACTGACATTGGTGTATTCATGTGGAAATGCTCTGCGGAAAATGGGCGTCCATCGTCACGATCGTGTAGCCATTATTCTTCCCAATTGTCCGCAACGAGTGATCGCTGACTACGCCGTGCTATCCCTCGGCGCCATTACGGTACCGATCAATCCCTTGCTAACGAAAGCGGAATGCACGAAGATTCTGCGTAATGCCAAACCCAAGGTGATTATCACGCTTGATCAGTTCTTACCGATCATCACGAAACGATTTATTTCGCAATGTGCCATTATGGTAACACATATTTCAGATTTTGCGTCCTTTGGATACAGTACCGCTATTTTCCTCCAAGAGGTATTCAGGAAGAAACCCGTGTTTCCGGAAAAGCATGTATCTTTCCGCGATGTCGTGTCATCCGATTTGGACAAACAAGAATGCTCGTATTTTCGTTCTCAGCCTGACGATGTAGCTACCCTGCTTTATACAAGTGGAACAACAGGGGAGCCAAAAGGTGTTATGCTCACGCATCGAAATATTGTTGTCAATTTGGTGCAATGTAAGGCCTTTTCTCCCGCACTGGAGGAAGGTGAAGAAGTTTTTTTGAGTGTCATTCCTTTCTTTCATGCGTATGGCCTCACTGTTGGCATGCACTTGTCGGTGATGCTGGCTGCTAATAATGTTCTTGTCCCCAAATTTTCCGGGAAGACGGTTGTCCAACTGTTGAAATCTCATCGTGTGACCGTATGGCCTGCTATTCCGGCCCTTCTTCACGCGCTGGTCAAATATAAAACGGTGCTCACGGAGGCGACCAAACATCTCAAAGTGATCACCTGTGGCGGGAGTAAGCTATCAGCAGAGCATCAGCTAAAATTTGAATCCCTGAGCCACTGCCGTGTCTCGCCGGGCTTTGGGATGTCCGAATTATCGCCAGTCGCGCTGCTGACGCCCCGTGGCGTTACGGATAAGGTCGGGACAATGGGCATACCGATTGCTGATACTGATGCACGCGTGGTGGACCTAGAAAACGGGAAAGAGCTTCCCGGCGGAAAAATGGGCGAGCTTATTATCCGGGGCCCGCAAGTCATGAAAGGGTACTGGGAAAATGAGAAGAAAACCGCCGAAGTCCTCAAAGGGGAATGGCTCTTTACCGGTGACTTGGTAAGCAGGGATGACGATCACTTCTTTTATTATGTTGAGCGAAAAGATGACATGATTAAAGTTGGTAGCGAAAAAGTCCAGCCGAGTGAAGTGGAATACCACATTGACAGACATCCCGATGTTTCGGAAGTGGTGGTGATCAGTGTCCCGGATGACTTCCGTGGCTCGGCAATAAAGGCATGTATTGTTCCGCGGAAAAAGGGGGCACTCACCGCTGAAGACATCATTTCATTTTGCAAGGAGGGTCTTGCTCCGTTTAAAGTTCCCCAATGTGTTGATTTTGTGGATGAGATCCCTAAGAATATTCTGAAAAAACCCCTCCGGCGAAAACTGGCTCAACATGATACGAATAAAAGGGGGGGGAAATGAAAACTACTCACGCAAGATGGTGATGGTGTGGGTAACCGGTTAATCGACCTGGTCCTGCAGGGGGGTGGTATCAGAGCGGTCGCACACGCTGGTGGTGTGGAAGCGTGTGAACGGCAAAATATTGAAATTAGAAAAATTGCGGCCGTTTCGGCAGCTTCTTTTGTCGCAGTTGGCGTGGCTGCAACATATACGGGAACTGAATTGAAACAATTAGTTCTCGAGACGGACTTTACAAAATTTGCAGGACCTGTTTTGTATCGGGCCAGAAAGAAAAAAACGAAGACAAGGTCTCGCAGTGCAAGAATGTTCAAGGAACACTTTGTCTTTTCACGATTAAGCGCAAATAAAGGGTTAGATGACGGTCAAGCAATTATGGATTGGACTTCTGACTTACTAAAGAATAAAGGATTTAGTGCTTATGCGACTTTTGCTGATTTGCCGAAAGACGTTCGACTGATCGCCTATAACCACTCGAGAGAAAACCAGATGCTTTTCTCGAAGGAACGGACGCCGAATGCCTCCGTGGTCGAGGCAGTGCGTGCTACGACGGGCTTAGTACCCATATATCAGCCCTTTAAATGGGCTGATGGTCACGGTCGCGTATATGAGCTGACGGACGGGAGTTTGATCAATCCATATCCGATTGATATTTTCAATAAAGAAAAGGATAAAGGCGGACTGCCGCCAACTGTCGGCTTTGCACTCACAGAGGGATGTGGTCAGAGTAGCGACGGGAACATAAATAATGAAGGTGAGGGTGGTGATGTGCAGGGCGACGAAGGTAGCGGAGATAAGGGTGAAGAAAGTTTTCTTGAATACTTAATCAGTCACATTACGAGATCGATAGATACGCAAGGACAAGTTTTACTCAAAAGGAGCGAGTGGCGAAGAAACATCAATATTTATATCGGCAATATTCGAACAATAGATTTTCTGACTATCGGGAATGATGAAGAAAAAAAGAAATGGCTTATGGAACAGGGCAATCAAGCCGTCCAGGAATATATGGACGACGTTGGCCGATTCCTGTTTCTCGCAGAACCTCTCCGCAGTCTATTTTTTGAAATACGGAATGCCGGCAAATATGTACGTCAGAAATTGCGGTAGTTGGGGCATCCTGCATGAGCGATATGGTCCTCGTCTTGTGGTCGGTGGGGGAGATCAAGTGGGGGGACAGGGCCTCGCGGTGGCGGGCTTGACACGGAGACTAAGGTGTTGGAAGATAAGGCCCGTGCCGGGGTGGCGGAATGGGCAGACGCAAGGGACTTAAAATCCCTCGGGCCGCAAGCCTGTGCGGGTTCGAGTCCCGCCCTCGGCACCAAAAAGATTCAAAAACTTGCCCTCGACCGGTTCTCGCCTCGATCCTTATCTCGGCTGGCTTGTCTGTCGGTTCGCGCCACCTCCCTTTGGGCCCCCCATATCAACATGAGGGCGAGGGCATCGACGTCTCCGTCCTCGCACGGCCCGTTCGTCCGAAGCGTGACGGGCTCCAGGCCCCGCAAGTGACAGGCGGCTGCACTGCGATAGTTCGCAAGCAAGGCCGACAAATCGTGAGCCAGCTCTTCGGGTGGTGCCTGCGTGGCCATGAGCCGGTGGACCTCACCGACAAAAGCATCCATAAGGACGACCGCGGTGCTCCGGTGATTCTGCGCAAAGGCAGCAAGAGCAAGGGGCCGTCGCTCCGGCGGTGTCTTCCCGTCCCGGTTTCGCCTTGCACTCAGCCGGTGGATCACCCAGGATGATGTCGCCAGGCCAAGCCACAGCATCAGGCGTAGCCGGGAGGGCGAACCGCGCAGCCTGGGGAGTCTCGAGGCGATCTGGCGACCCCATACGCGTCCCCGACGGCAGACATCGTATCTCCGTCGGGCGATGGGGTCCCGCAGGACCGCATAGGCTTCAAGTATCTCTCGCCACCGCTCCGAGGCATCCGTCGGGGGGAGTCTCTTGACCGCCGCTCGAAAGGCGCGTCGGATCTCCTCGGGCGACGCCGTCGGTTTGGTCCCCAGCTTGGTGTAATGATAGGGGAACGGCGTGCCCATTAACTGAGGGCCACGACCTGGCGCCGATCCCCTCCCATCCGCCGCTCTATACGTCTCCGCTCGATGCCCTCCCAGCCGGGGCGACTCCTTCGTCCCACGATTTCAACGACCTTGGAACGGATCAGGATGAACTGCTGCATGTGTTCGGGAAGCTCAGGCGCCGCTTGGGCCTGAGCTGGGTTGTCCCACAGGGTCATCGCCACGTAGAGATCGGGATTGCTCTGGTCCCGGGCGAGGACCGCCTGCCGGAAGCCGTCAAGCGATTGCAGCTCGGCAACATAGCCGTTCAGGAACCGCTCCGTCAGCAGCTCTCCGGCCCATGGTTGCACCGTGAGAATAGTTATGCAGGCGACGGAACCTGTCCGGCCGAGGGCTTCTCGACCCCCATCGATCACCGCGAGTGCGGGGGGCAGTGAGCGTCGGACTCGAATCCGTCCCCGCTGCCACTGGGTGCTGGCGTAGCCCGCCCAGTAGGCAGTCCCCACAAGGGCCCGCCGCGGGAGACCTCCGAGGTCGCTGGCTGCCCGCTTCAACCAGACCTTTTTCGAATTGCCGCCAATCCTGTCTTCACTCATCCCACACCTCCCTTTTCTACGCTGACCTCTCGGGCCGAATCACCCACTGCCATCCTCCGCCTCATGGTCCTGACCCTCCCATCCCTGACGAATCCCCGAGGAGACATTCTTTTGTCTCCCGACGCGGGGTCAGCCGCTCCTGAAGAGGACGCGGATCTTCCCCGTTTTGAGTCCGGCCTCAAGCTCCGCCGCTGTGTAAGGGATCAAGGCACGCTGGTCCGCAGGCTCCTGCCGGAGCAGACGGATCGCCTCCCGGCTCCCCACCACCTTGATGAACTCCTTCCGTCCAGAGTAGAGCTCCACCACCATGAACCGACCTGTGGAAAGGGGGTTATGCCCCAGGCGCCGCAGGTAATTGAGGGCCTCTCGGAGTTGGGGACCGCTCAGGTGGCGGCGTAGCTCGGCGATCAGTCGGACTTCTCGGATATCGTGGGGGCGAAAGCGCACCCGGCGGCGCCCTTTCGATTGGACCGACGCCTCGGGGGTCACCAACCCGGTTGTCACCCAGTGCATAAGGGTCCGGTAGGGGATACCAATCAAGCGGGCAACCTCGCGCGCACCCACCTCTGTATGCATGTCGTTCTCCTGCAAAGTAACTTGTGCAATGCAGCAGTCAAAGCTTGCACTTATTCTTTCTCGGGTTCAGGCGGCTGTCAAGAGGGTTTTTCATGTCCGAGGAGCTGTGCGCCCTATGGGCCTCACCCTGACATTTTGGCAGACTTTTGCCACTCCTTGTATCTCAGATTTCCCTCAAAAGAAAAACCCCGGTGGCTCGTTCGAGGGATCGAATTTAACGAGTTACCACGTCCTCCTCACCCGGACGGCGTTCCTGGCACGGCCATTGCGTTCTCCCCTGAAAGCAAGAGCCACTGTCGGGTGGCCGGGAGGTTCAGCGATGGCGAAAAAGGGAAAAGGTCGCATGCGATCACACCTGATCATCTGTGCTGCGGCAATGGGCCTGGTGCTCGGCTTTGCGGCGCGCGGCGAGGCCGCCTCCTACACCTTCACGAAGCTCGAGGACACAAGCGGCTCCTTTCTGCGCTTTGGCTTCCCTTCGATCAACGACGGGGGGAGGGTGGCCTTCTCGGCTGCCCTGGACACAGACAACAACAACATCGTGGACGGCAGCGGCATCTTCACCAGCGACGGGACCACGACGACGACCATTGCCGACAACAGCAGCCCCTTTGGCCTCTTCGGCGACCCCTCCTTCAACGATGCGGGGGCGGTGGCCTTTTGGGCGACCCTCGACGCCGGAGGCAACGGCATCTTCACCAGCGACGGGACCACGA
>JAAXQN010000026.1 GCA_012974305.1 Candidatus Methylomirabilis sp.
AAAGGGGTTGCAGGAAAGGTCGCGCCAAACCTGCAATCCCTTTCTTTTTCAAAAGATAAGGCTTTTCTCCCACGTCTCTCCTTTGCCCTCATTTCTGCCCCTTCTGGACACCATATGGACACCATATAGTCACCGGACCGCGTTGAACTGGCGACCTGCTGATTACGAATTATCCCCAGGAAGGAACTGAGCACACCCAAGAGGACCTATCGCCAGGTCAAAGCCGAGGAGGGAAAAGACCAGGTTCCTCCCCATCGGGCCTGAACAATCTCATGGGTCGCCGCAAAGACGAGAGCACCTTGCGCCATCCCAGACCAAAAGAGCAAGTTAACCAGGAAGATCTGCCAAGTCCGGAGACGGTCTGGTCCGGTCACTTCCAGCAGAAACCTCAGAACGCCGGCTGCGAGGAGGAAGCAGAACCACATCGTCAAGCCCGCCGGCGCGCCGTGCGGTATCCCGGAGAGTTTGCCCCGTCTCTCTTGACCGCTCATCACTTACTCCTCTGTGGGTTTTGCTCCACCCACTGACGTTGCCTTCATCTCGCCTCGGCTTTCCGCTGCAGACTCCGGAGGTAGTTGACGACGTCCCACCGCTCCCGGGACGACAGTCCCTCCGCCTGCGGGGGCATGATTGTTCCGCCTTCTCGGATTACAGTGTAGATGTACCCGTCGGTCAGCTCCACAGCGGACTCCTCGGTGAGGTCATCCGGCGGCTCCTCGAGCTTGCGGGCGATGGGGCCATCGCCTCGTGCAGCGGGCCCGTGACAGACGAGGCAATAGATCTCAAAGAGTCGCTTTCCGCTTTCGATGGACGTTGCATTCGGCTGTACCGGATTGTGCAAGTTCTCGGCCGCCTCGAGCAGGTCCATGCGCGGCTCTTTTCCGTGCCTCGGGATAGTGTCAGGCGGCGGGAGCCGAGGATCCTCCTGAGGTTGGATGGAGGGCTGGATCTCCATATCGGTGCTCCAGGGCCAGCCGTAAGCGAGGCTTACCCCGATTGCCACCAGTCCCGCCGCGATGAACAGGGATCGCGCAAGTCTCCTCGTGACTCTCCTGAGGACAGTCGATGAAATGTTGGCGTGGGTCTCGGCGACGCTACACTCTTGAAGAAGTCGGTTCAAGGGCTTTCCCTCCTGAGGGGTTGACACCCACGGTGTCGGGGGCGTGGACGAGCGGCCGGACAGGGAAGTTATGCAGAAAGAAGATGTAGCTCAAGCCGGCCGCGCCGAGAAACCCGACCGTCAATCCGACCTCGAGCCACCCGAACGGGACTCCCTCTCCGCGCCATAGCGAGGGGACCACCAGCACGTATCGCTCGAGCCACAGCCCTCCAGCGATAAGGATGCCCACCGAGAGCATAACCCACGGATTCTCTTTTGCTTTGCGACTCAAGAAGACTACAAAGGGCAAGAAAATGCTTGCACCGAGGGCGGTCCAGGAAAGGGACATCCAGGGTCTCTCCCACAGGCGGAGCACGACGAAGTGGGTCTCTTCCGGGAGGTTACCGTACCAGATGACAACGTATTGCGACCAGAGCATCGCCGCATACATCAGGGTGAAGCCGAAGGTGAGCTTGCTGAGATCGGCGAGGTGACCGGGGGTGATGCCGGAGTTCCCTTTCAAAGAAAGGAGCGTCGCGACTATCATCAGACCGGCGAGACCCAGATAAAAGGTGCTGATAAAGAAATGACCGCCGAAGAGAGAGCTGTACCAGAAAGGGTCGAGCGCCATGATCAGGTCGAACGCCATAAAGGTGTAGGTGATCGGATAGGCCAGAAGCACTCCTGCGGCCAGGACGTCCATGCCCCGCTGGCTCCGTTGGATCTCCACCTGTTCTCCGTTCCATTCCTCAGCGAACCACGCGTAAAGCCGGCGCCGCGGCGTGAGCCCCCGCTCGAGGGCGACTCCGACCTCAGGCCGGAGTGAGTAGTAGACGAAGAGCAAGCTGACAACGGCCATGGCCCCGAGACCGAGACCACCCCGGACGAAGATGAAGCGGGAGTCAAACCACGCCCCTCGGTTCGGATTCAATTCATGGACCTGGCTAAAGAACAACCCCAACCCGACGTAGAGCGGCAAGAACAGCAGGAAGCTTACCGGGAGGAAGGAAACCATCCCCTCGGCCAGGCGCCGGATCGGTGGTCCCCACTTCGCCCCGACCACGTGGTAGATGGCGGCGACGACCACGGCACCCTGGGCCAGGGGACCCCAGAAGAGGAAATTCACCAGATAGATCTGCCACGCCCTGGCCGGATCCAGGATCAGGCCGGCGAGGAACTGTCTCTTATACACATCT
>JAAXQN010000126.1 GCA_012974305.1 Candidatus Methylomirabilis sp.
CCTCTCGCCTTTCTCTCCGGCACCACGCGAACGGTTGCCCCCCGTCCCGCCTTCAGGACACGCGCGGCACTGCCGCGGTTCGTAAAGATCTCCAAATAGCCGGCACTACCAAGGATGGTGCCTATTTCTCCCGCCGTCAGAGATTCATAGCTCTCCACAAGCCCGTGAATTTTCCTGTTCTTGACCGAAACCCTGAATTCACGAAATCCCGAAATATCGGAGGTGGAGATATTGGTCACCAGATTCCCGAACCGGTCCACATGAAGTACGGATCCAACAAGGTGTCCTTCCCTTTTTTTCTCGGGTGTGGGGAGCACCAGGCGCACATAGGTGGTGGTAGGTCTGCCAAAGCGGTCGAGTGTCTCCCCACCCGAAAGATGCGCCGCCACCGGCGCAAAGATATCTCGCCCGTGAAACGTCTGACTCACGGGATGGAGGAAATATCCTTCCGCCGTGATTTCCACGACCCGTTGAATTTCACCCGATGCGAAGAGATAACTCAAGACCCCGTTGTCCGGGGCAATGTAGTATCCATGAACCCCCTCGGCCAGGAGGGACTTCCGTTGGCCTCCCACACCCGGATCGACCACTATCACATGAATGGTCCCCGTGGGAAAATACCGGTACGAACAGTGGAGGAGAAAGGCAGCTTCCAGGACATCCTGCGGGGATACTCCATGGCACAGATCGACGATTTCCACCCGCGGGTTGATCCCAAGGATTACCCCTTTCATGATCCCGACGAAGGGATCGGCACTCCCGAAATCGGTCAGAAGAGTGATGATCCTCAAATGCTTACCTTCACGAGAAGCCCCGATGCCTCAGCGACGATGGCCCCTCCGGAGGTGGCAGCGTGACTTTCCATCTCCACGGTCTTGCCCGTGTCTCGGAGAATCCTCCCGGTAAAATGCAGACGTTCCCCCACCCTTGCAGGGCTTTTGAGGCGAACCTCCAACTTTCCAGTCACGGCCCTGATCCCCCGAAGCCATACTCCGTTGACCATCACCTCATCGAGGATGGCGGCGATGATACCTCCGTGGACAATGTCCCTGAACCCTTGAAACTGTTTTGTCGGGAGAAAGCTGGTTTGCACTTCTGCCTCTCCTACGAGCTCGAAGTCGAGTTGAAGTCCGGCAGCATTCTTCTTGCCGCAGACGAAACAATGCTGATCATCCACGAGTTCCATGGTCCCTCCTTGACAATTTTCCCCAACCTTCAGAGGCCAACGGTCCTGTCGCCTGTAGGCTCACCGGCTTGGGAGAGCATCCTTCGTCGGCGGTAAATTCCAGGGGGTGCCTAGGTGGAAGTCCTGTATTCCGCGCCGACCGGGTCATGAGGCATCAGGACGGCCATCCCCCACCTCCGCTTTGCTCCGGCGGGCGGGACCCCCTGGCCGAACGCAAACCAGGTTCCACCTTCCTCAGGATTTTTCCTCCTCGCCGGCTCGCAAGTAGTGGCCAACGGGCGGCTGGGCGCCAGCCTGGCGCCACCCGTTGGCCGCGCCAACGCACCCCGTAGAAAATGTTCCGCCGGCCAAGGCCCACTCCCCGAGCCCTCACTTTTGCCAACTTTCTCGTTGACTTTTCCCGCCGGCCTCTTTAGAAAGAAACTGGTTGCCGAAGTGGCGGAATTGGTAGACGCGCATGGTTCAGGGCCATGTGGGCGTAAGCCCGTGGGGGTTCGAGTCCCCCCTTCGGCACCAATGGTGAAGCAGCCTTTCTACGCTGCCTCCCGCTAGATCGGGACCTCCGGCCTACCCATTCTCACCAAAATTTCCAACCGTCAGCAAACGTATCGCCCTTTTCTCCCTCAAGAATATCCCCTTTAATGTGCATGCCGACTCTAGTCAAGAAACGGGGCGCTCTTGGTTCGGGAAATCGGCATCGCGGGCCGCTGTTCAACCCCTCTTTGAATCATCTGCCGATTCACCCATGCCACAGGTTGTGCGATATTCTACACACGCCCTCCCCTGCTTACAAGCCCACTTCACAGATCGGGGGCGAAGACTGGCCTGGTTGATGAGCGGTGGCCGGATGATTCGTGGGAAGAGTGTGGGAGGGTACAGCGTAGATGTCCTGATTGAAAAACGCGGGCAGGAACAACAGACTCAGGAGGGATGGTAGGGAACAATGCGGGTCCGGGAACAGGCGCGTCCGAACAAAGACGCAAAGAAGAGATACAGGTAGAAGCCGAGGAAGGAGCCGAGGATCCAAAGCAGGGGAGGTGCCGTCCTGGACAGGACGAGGGCGATGAGAAAGAAGACCCCGTACCACACGGCGAGCGCCCCAAGGTAGTCACGCAAGACCAACTGGATCTCAGCCCAGACCTTCGGGAGGGCAAAGGCCGGCCAAATCTGGCCCGTCCGGGCGAGATGCACCTGGGCCATCGGCTCGAGCGCCCCAGAGAAGAGTGCGGCGATCGAGAAGAGGAAAGAACCTGCCCCCGCAGCCAACAGCAACAGGGGAAAGGCCATGTAGACAGCACCGACAAGAAAGACTTTCACCCCCCGGACGAACAGATCGCCGAGGCCCGTCCACTCGGGGAGGCGTTGCTCCTCTCCCCCGAGCACCTGCTCGAGCAGTCGTAACGTATACCCCAGGGCCAACACGTTTATGACCGGTAGGATATTGAGGGCGGCACCGAGGAGCAGCTTCTGAACCGCTTGGGGGTCCCGAAACGGATGTTGAAAGGCATCAAGGATCATCTGGCGCATGGAGAGGCTCCTGTTTTTGCTCCTGGGCCAAGATCCCCCAGCTTCCTTAGTCTCAGGACAACAAGAGGCAACAAAAGATGGCGAGATGCATACCTATTCTTCAAAACTCTTCACAATCTCATCCCGTTCAAAGGCGGGAAAGGATCTTTCCCCTTCTGGCCCAATGAGGACCACGCCCCTCGACGGTGAGACAACGCGACCGATATGCCGTACAGCCACCCCTGCTGCCCTCACCGCCCCGAGCAGTTGGTCCCTATCTCCTGGGCGACAGGTGATCAGGAGAGCGCCGGAGGCGATGAGCCCCAACGGGTCCAAGTGAAACTCCTGACAGAGAGCGCGGGTCTCATCCAGGACCGTGATCTCGGCCTGGTCCACCTCGAGACCCACGCCTGCCGCCTCGCTGAGCTCATACAGACCACCCGAAAGTCCCCCCTCTGTTGGGTCGTGCATCGCACTCACCCTCGCCGTCTCCACCGCTGCCAGCGCCTCTGCCGCAACACTGATGCCTGGATCGTAGAGGTATCTTTGAGCGTGCTGGATGAATGCCTCAGCATAGCCGCGTGATCTCAGAAAACCTTCCCGCTCCCGGGCGAGAATCGCCGTTCCTTCCACCGCGATCCCCTTGGTGAGGAGCAGATCATCTCCGACTTGTGCACCAGAGGTGACCACTAAGCGATCCTTCGCCACCTCGCCGATCATCGTTCCGACCACGACGGGCCGATCGAGTCCCGGGGTCACCTCGGTATGGCCTCCGATCAATCCGACCTGAAATTGGCGACACGCAGCATCTACCTGTTCAAAAAGCCCTTCGACCTCGGCATGGGTGCCTCCCTCCGGAACGAGGAGGGTCATGAGGAACCACCGGGGCCTCGCCCCGCATGTGACGACATCGTTGGCGTTAATTGTTACCGCGTAATATCCGATATCGCGGGTCGCAAAGGTGATCGGGTCGGTCGACACCACGAGGTAGCAGTCAGCCATCTCTATAGCCGCGGCATCCTCCCCGATTCGGGGCCCGAGAATCACACCTGCGACAGGGCTTGCGTACTTGTCGAGCAGAGAGGCCAGGAGACCCCGCGGAAGCTTGCCAGCCGAAAGGCGGTCCGCCACCGGTCCTTCCCTTAGAATTCGAGAGAGATGAATGGAGCAGGGGTTAACAAGCAGAAGAGGAGGATGAGAGCACCCACGGCCAAGAGGCGCCGACGAGGATCGAGAGGGGTCACATCGTTCATGGGTGGGGGATGTTTGAACCCCAGCATGAAGGCGAGAAAGGCCCAGAAGAGCCATCCGGGCCAAAAGGTGATTCCCAAAAAGGCCAGCACGATGGCGGTGAGAAAGGCCAGCTTCTCAGACTGGCGGCCCAGGAGGGCGTACGCAATGTGTCCGCCGTCTAGCTGTCCAATAGGAAGCAGGTTGAGCGCGGTGACAAAAAAGCCGATCCACCCGGCGAACGCAACTGGGTGCAACACGATATCCATCCCTTCCGGAATTGAGCCCAAGGTCACTTCCTGGATGAACGTAAACAGGAGGGGGGATCCAAGGGAGATTCCCATTACTCCACGGGTGGGGACGATTTCGGACAGGGTAAGCCCAATCATCAAAATCGGAATGGCGAGAATGAGGCCAGCTATCGGTCCGGCGATCCCGATATCGAAGAGACTTCGCCGGTCAATTACTGGAGATTTCATCTTGATAAAAGCTCCGAAGGTCCCGAGACCGACTGGTGCGGGAATGAAATAGGGAAGGGTGACGTGGACCCCATATCGTTTTGCCGTGAAGTAATGGCCAAACTCGTGAACCCCCAGGATTGACAAAAGGCTGAAAGAAAACGGCAGCCCCGCCAAGAGGCTTGTTGGGTCGGTGAGGGGATCGGTTCCGAGCTGAATGGCTCCGACGAAAAGGGTCGTGACCACCGTGGCAATAAAGAGCAGAATCTGGGTCCAGGGTCGCTCGGCCTCGGTGCGCTTTCCACCAGCGGGCGTGGGGAGGATGAGGATCTCTCTTTGGCTCAAGAGGAGCGGCGAAAACCCGTATGGCTCCAGCCGCTGGCGGAGGACTGATACCGTGGTTTCAGGTTTAGCCACGAGGATCCCATGAAACCGAACGCCCGCTCCCTCGATCTGCCACTCCTCAATCTCAAAGACACCGGAGAGCTGTCGGGCAAGGAAAAATCCGATTTCTTCCGATCCCCACTCAGCCATAATTCTCGATTTATACCATCGTCTCAGAGGTGAGTCAAAAATTTTTCCCGCTGGCCGGGACCAGCTCCAGCACAGTCGCAGGGGACATGGAATCATGGAACATCGGGTGGTTCCTCCCGCACCGCCAATCCTCTAACTGATCACTGTAATGAGGAGAGAGCGGGTCTCCAGAACTTCCCCCTGGGATAACCCACCGGGAACGGTTGAGATCGTCCAAGTCCACAATCTGTCGGTAGACAGGTCCTACTACGGGCTCGAAAGGGTGCGAGAGGAGATAAGCAGCAACGTTAACGGTCATCCCATCGCCTGGATGGGGAAATGGTCCGCGGTTCAGTTGCAGGAGGGCGTTGAGCAAACGGCTTCCCCGATCTCGCCCCACGCCTAGCGGGTGCCGGAGGGTGAAGGCATGCATCTTTCCCCAGGCCCACTCCCCTTCCGCTCCCAGTTTCTCTTCCAAAAAAGCCATCGCCTTTTCAAGCGCTCGGCTCACCACCGGACCTCGCCCTTCGGGCATCCATGCAGGATCGCCCGCCTCCAGGATCCGGTCCATGGGCATCACCGACAGATGCATAAGGGAGCAGTAACCCTGGTACAGATCCGGGGCCACCTGGTCGAGCCGGTGAGCAAAGACCAGGAAGCGGAGGCACTCATAGAAGCTGTGGTACAACGCCGCCTGCCCGCTCTTCGTCGTCATCCGAAAATCCCAGCGAAGGAGCCGCTCTGCCGCTCGGCGGGCCTTCCCGCAAAGTTCCCCGACAACGGGAGCAATCACCCGTGTGACCACCATCTTGGCCTGCAGCGACAAAATATCGCCCTGAATGGCTGTCATTTCCGGTACGTCAAGCTCTCGCCTTTCCAACAGTTCGAGGATTCGTCGGGCCCGATACGGGGCTTCCCAAAGGTAGGTCAGTTCATGGGGATAGGTATCATCCACAATGCGGTGGTTGGCAGTCACGATCAAACCGGAGGGCGGGTTGATCAGGCATGGAAGTTCTTCAAAGGGGACATCCGCCTGCCATTCTGAGGAAGAAGAAGCTCCATTCAAGGGGAAGGGCCCCCCGCCTCGCGGGCGCCCTGGAAATCGTCCGGCGCAGAAGTAGGCGTAGTTTCCCTGCCGGTCGGCATAGAGAAAATTTTGGGCAGGCAGGGCAAAGTCCCGCAATGCCCCACGAAACTCCTCCAGGCCTCGAGCCCGACAGATCCCAAGCAGTGCATCCATCTCTCGAGAGGGTTCGAGACCCGTCCAGCGGAGGGAAAGCGGAGCCTCGAGGGGAAGGAAATCGCTCAGGAGGGGACAGTCAGCTCCGCCATGAGGGACATACCGAATGGTACATTGGCGGGTGGATCCACCGCGTATGGCGATTTCTTCCACACCCACCTTGAGACGGCACCACTCCCCATCAAAAGCATACAACTGTGGGTCCGACGGGTGCAATGTCTCTCGGTAAATATCGGCGTCATCCGGCACGGCTGATGTAATACCCCACGCAACATCGGCGTTTGCTCCGACGACCACGGCTGGAATGCCCGGCATGGTCGCTCCACTCACATGATATTCCGCCCCCCGCAACGCAACCTGGTAGAAGAGGGAGGGAAGGCCCATGAGAAGATGCGGATCGTTACAGAGGAGGGGACGCCCGCTTCGTGTCCGGTCTGGTCCCACCACCCAACTGTTACTGCCCCCCCAACCACCACCCAAGAATCCACTCCCGGGAACGATGACCGGTTCTCCTTCGGGGTACACAGGCAACAGGGAGGAAAGGTCCGGATGAGGTGCCAGGGGCGCCAGCACGAGCTCCGTCCTGGCAGCGAGACACAGCATCCACGCGATGAAACGGCCAATTGCCAGGCTATCCGCGGGCATCCAAGGTTCCGGTTCGTATCCCAGCAGGTAAAACTCGAGGGGAAGACATTTTTTCTTCTGCATTGTCGCAACGGCCGCGTTGACGCCAGACGCATACCGCTCGAGAGCCGCACACGCCTCACCAGAGAGGACCTCCAGACAGGCGTGAGCCACTCGAGAGAATCCCAAGGCCCGGTGCAGGCAATCCAATTGAACGACTGAAGGAGGTTCCAGCCGGGCTCCCGGCTTGACCTCGAGCGGAAGGTCCCCGAAGATTTCTGCCAGCCTTCCTCGGGCCACGCGCCGGTAGAGATCCATTTGCCATAACCGATCCTGGGCGATGGCGTACCCAAAGCCGAAGAAGAGGTCTGAAATGGCCTGGGCCCGGATGGTAGGAATCCCGAGATGGTCCCGAGAAATGGTCACAGGCCCATCGATGCCTGCGACTGGCTCTCGACCCCTCCGCTTGAGGCTAAGACGGCCTCGTATCTGAGGAAAGAGAGGTGAGAGCAGACGGGCACCAAGGACAACCAGGAACCGAGAGTACCGGTCGACCCATGTCATCACGGGCGCGCCGGCTCACCGCGAATGGGGGACCGGAGCGGACCGCGTGACATACTGAAAGTTCGCAACGATGTTGAGCTGCCGAAACGTAAAATGGGTTGGAAAAGGGGCATACGGGGCACCGGCCTTGACCGCCTCGATCGCTGCCTCATCCAGGATTGAAACTCCGGAGCTTTCGTTGATCTGCAGTTGAGCCAGCTTTCCTTCCCTGGTGATACTGAAGAGCATGACAAGGTTTGCTGTGAGACCCACCTCCCTTGCATAACGGGGAACAAGCCATTGCCGCTCGATCCGACGCTTTACCGTGGCGAGGTAAGGGGCAAACTCCGCACTTTGAGTTTCCAGTGAAACAGTCCGCTCGTCAGTTCCTGTATTACCAGGTTGGCCTGCGTCGAATTCCCTCTCGTTCCCCAACAGTCTCTCCTTCCCTAATGCAGCGATCTGGTCTCGAAAGGAAGGGCGGGCCGGTGGCGATTCGGGCGTGGGCACTGGCGAGGGGCGAGCTTTTGGAGTCACGGACGGAGTCGGCTCCCGAATTACCTGGAGGTCGACATCGGGTTTGGGTGGCGGCGTCGAGGATTTGGCGGGTTGCTCAGGACGGGCAGGCGGAGAAACTGGGGGAGAGACTTTCTGAATCTCTGGTGGACGCGACGAGTGAGGAAGAGTCGGCGACTTTAAGCTTTCGGGGGTAGTAACCGGACCCTGAATCTTTCCTGGACCCCTGGCCTCACTCGTCACCTGGGAGATATCTCGGCTTTTGATCGGTCGCTTCGCCGGGGGTGCGTCAGGTTGATCGATAAAGCGCGGGATCGGGGTCGACGGAACGAGACGCACCATAAGGGGGGATGGTGCCTTGAAGGCGGGGGGCGGAATATGGACCTTCCAGAAGAATCCAGCAGAAACCAGGTGGAGCAGTAGGGAAGCCCCAACCGCTCCAATATATTGCGGGCG
>JAAXQN010000068.1 GCA_012974305.1 Candidatus Methylomirabilis sp.
TCGTAGCATTGCCGCTCGAGGTGTGATTCTCATCTCATCCGAAGGAGGTCCGTATGCGCGTTGCGATCTTCGGGACCGGCGGCGTGGGCGGCTATTTCGGGGGGCGGTTGGCAGAGGCGGGAGAGGAGGTCGTCTTCATTGCCCGTGGGGAGCATCTGCAGGCTCTTCGCACCCGCGGCTTGCGGGTCAAGAGCTTGAAGGGCGACTTCGTCGTGCAGCCGGTCCAGGCGACCGACGACCCGGGCCAGATCGGCGTGGTGGATGCCGTCCTGGTGGGGGTAAAGGCCTGGCAGGTATCCGAGGCCGCGCAGGCCATCCGCCCGATGGTCGGCCCAGCCAGCTTTGTCGTCCCGCTCCAGAACGGGGTCGAGGCACCGGGACAACTCGCAGCGGTCCTCGGGACCCGGTATGTCCTTGGGGGACTCTGCAGTATCATCAGCTTCATCGCCGGGTCCGCGCACATCCACCATACCGGGGCCGAGCCGTTCATTGCCTTCGGCGAGCTGGATAACCGTCCAAGCGAGCGCGCCGAGCGACTGCGCCAGGCTTTTGCACGGGCAAATGTGAAAGTCGAGATCCCGCCGGACATCCAAGTCGCGATGTGGGAGAAGTTCCTCTTTATCGCTTCATGGGGCGGAGTGGGAGCGGTGACGAGGGCCCCGGTCGGCGTGGTGCGTCGCCTTCCTGAGATCCGCGAGATGATGGAAGAGGCCATGCGCGAAATTCTTCGCGGTGGACAGGCGCGGCAAATCGCCCTTTCCGAGGAGTCATTGCGCAAGGCGATCGCCTTCATCGACAACCTGCAGCCTGCTGCTACCGCGTCAATGCAGCGGGACATCATGGAGGGACGCCCTTCGGAGCTTGAGTCGCAGAATGGCGCAGTGGTGCGTCTCGGTCGGGAGACCGGAGTACCCACGCCAGTGCATGCCTTCATCTATCGGAGTCTGCTCCCGTCGGAGTTGCGGGCGCGAGGCGAGCTGCAGGATTAGTTGCGAGCCATCCGGGGAATGATCAGATCAGAGGAGGGCAACTTCGCGGAAGCTCTTCTCGATCGCCCCCAGGGCCTGATCGAGATCGGCTCGGGTGTGCTCCGCGGTGACGGTGAAGCGGAGCCGGCAGGTCCCCGGAGGGACGGTGGGGGGACGGATCCCCTGACAGAAGATCCCAAGCTCGAGGAGTCGCTCGCACAATTCCATGGTTCGCTGCCTCTCGTACGTCATGACAGGCAAGATGTGGGTCACACTCGGTTCCGCCGAGAGGCCTAGGCGGTAGAGACCTTCTCGGAAATGGCGGACGTTTGCCCAGAGTTGCTGCCGATGACCCGGCTCTTGCTGCAAGACTTCCAGGGCAGCAATCGCGGCAGCCAAGGCTGAAGGAGCCAGCGCGCAGGTAAAGATGAAGCTCCGGGATCGATTGATAAGGTATTCCCGCAGATCCCGGCTGCCCACAACGTAGGCTCCAAAGCTCCCTAAAGCCTTCCCCAGGGTCCCGATCTCGATGTCTACCGCGTCAGAACCCTTCAGGCCGAAGTGTTCCAACGTTCCGCCTCCGTCCTCACCCAGGACTCCGGTCCCGTGCGCATCGTCCAGCATGAGCAAGGCATCGTAGCTCTTGGCGAGCTTTGTCAGATCCGGAAGTGGTGCGAGATCCCCCTCCATGCTGTAGACCCCATCCACCACGATAAGCTTCCGGCGGAAGCCTTTGTCCGACTTCAGCAGATCCTTGAGGGCGTCGAGATCGTTATGGGGAAAGATCTTCACCGCCGCCCGACTCAAACGGCAACCGTCAATGATGCTCGCGTGGCTTAGGGCATCGGTATAAACGACATCTCCCTCTTTCACCAGTGCCGAGATCACACCCAAGTTGGCCATGTAGCCGGTACTATAGACCAGCGCCGCTCCGCGGCCCTTAAAGGCAGCCAGCCGCTCCTCGAGCATGCGATAGAGTTCATTATTGCCCGCGATGAGCCGAGAGGCCGCCGAGCAGACTCCGAGGCGGTCTGTAGCCTCAATGGCGGCGGTCTTGAGACGTGGGTGGTTGGCAAGGCCGAGGTAGTTGCTGCTACACAGCACAATCACCTCGCGGCCATCCACCTGCATCCGGGGCCCGGTCGCCCCCTCCATCCCCCGAAGCCAGCGGTACGAGTCCTTGCGCTTGAGGCGCTCAATTTCTCGGCCAAAAAAATCGGTCATGGGCGATGTTTCTCCATGCAGCCATGCCCTCGGATTTTCTCACTGAATAGAGCAAACTCCGTATATCACATCCAACCCTATGCGACAACGCTCCCCGCCTGCCTTACCGCCTCATGAAGGGAGAATTTCACTCCGGGTCATTGCTTGCTCGGAGTTAGTAAAAACCTCATTTAGTCATATTTTAGAATTATTTGTAATTATTTATGATTTTACTTGACTTTATTATCAAATAACATTATTGATGGGATGACCGAGGAGGCGGAAATGGGCCAGCTGATGAACACCAAAGAGGTTGCGGAGTATCTCGGGATCCACGAGAAAAAGGTCTACTATCTGGCTAAGGGGCGAAAGATCCCATGCACCCGGGTGACCGGCAAATGGATCTTTCCCAGGAACCTCATAGACCAGTGGATCGAGGAGAGCGCCAGGGGACTTGGAAGAAGGCAAAGGCAGGACGAAAGGTCTTTTCTTTTGGCCGCCGGCAGTGACGACCCGAGTCTCGGCATCCTCCGGGAACTCTATACAGGCCGCCTGACCGCTACTTCTCTATTCCTCGCCACCACCGGGAGTACAGAGGGTATTATGGCAATCCGGGACGGAGTGGCCGACGTCGCCTTGGCCCATTTGCTCGACCCGTTGACCGGTGAGTACAATCTGCCATACCTCCCCGAGCTTCTTCCCTCCGGAGCGGTCGCTGTCCTACTGTTTTACCGCGAACTAGGCCTGGTCGTGAGGCCGGGAAACCCGCTGGGTATTCGGGCTGTGGCCGACCTCGCCCGACCCGGCCTCCGGATCATCAATCGGCAGCAAGGGTCAGGGACACGCCTCTATCTCGATCAGGAGCTTGCACGGCTCGGGATCAATCCTCACCAGATCAATGGATACCAGACTCATGTCACGACCCACCTGGAGGTTGGCCTGAAGGTTCTTCAAAGGGAGACCGATGTCGGGGTCGCAACACAAACGGCCGCTCGGCTCCTCGGCCTCGACTATAGCCCTCTCATTCGTGAACGTTTCGACATTCTGATCGCCAAAGAGCGCTTCTTCTCCCGGGGTGTCCAGGCCCTCCTGGATGTTGTGGGTTCGCGAGAGTTCCGAACCCAGGTCGAAGCCCTCGGGGGATATGAAACCTCTGAATCCGGTCGGATCCTCGTGTCGGATCTCGCCTTGCAAAAGGATGCCCCGTGACACGAACCCGGGCCCTGGCTTTTTCCGGACTCCTCATCGGCGTTCTACTACTCCTAGCCGTCGTGGAGGCGTCGGCGGCCGAAAAGCGACTCCGTCTCTCAACCACCACCAGCACGGAAAATTCTGGCCTCCTTGCTGCGCTGATTCCACCCTTTGAGGCTCGATTTGGGCTCCAAGTGGATGTGATTCCCGTGGGGACGGGCAAGGCCTTGAAGTTGGCCGAGGGGGGGGACGTGGATGTCACCTTAGTGCATGCTCCCGAACTCGAGGAACAGTTTGTGAAGCAGGGCTTTGGGGTGAATCGCCGTTACGTCATGTATAACGACTTTGTCATCGTCGGCCCTCCGCATGATCCGGCCGGGATCAAGAACGCACCAGATGCCAAGAGCGCCTTCCAGAGGATTGCCCAGACCAAGGATCTGTTCATCTCGCGCGGCGACCGGTCCGGGACACACATCAAGGAGCTCAACCTTTGGGGAAAAACAGGTTTCAGCCCGTCACTCCCGTGGTACTTGGAGTCAGGGCGCGGAATGGGCGCGGTGCTTATCATCGCGGACCAGAAGCGGGCTTACACCCTTACCGACCGCGGAACCTTTCTGTCCTTTCGCCAGAAGCTCGACCTCGCGGTTCTCGTAGAGGGGGATCCTGCGCTGTTCAATCCCTATCACGTAATCGCAACAAACCCGGAAAGGCACCCGCACGTCAACTACCTCGATGCCATGCTCCTCATCGGCTGGCTGACTTCTCCCGAGGGTCAGAAAGTTATCGCAATATTCGGCACGGAGAAATTCGGCCGACCGCTCTTTACTCCCGCGGCGATTCCGCATAGGTGAAACAGCCATGGATTATCTCTGGGAAGGTCTGGTGCAAGCGGGTATCCTCATTACCACCTTCAACCCCGAGGTCTACCAAATCACCTGGCTTACGTTGCAGGTCTCCCTGGGGGCAACCCTCCTGGCTTCAGCGGCTGGGATACCTTTGGCGGTGCTGCTCACGGAGGGAGCTTTCCCAGGCAAGGAGAGCGTGATCACCCTTGTCAACACCCTGATGGCCCTGCCCACCGTGGTGGTCGGCCTCTCGGTGTTTGCCTTCTTGTCCCGCCAAGGCCCGCTGGGGCGACTAGACCTGCTATTCACCCCGACCGCCATTGTTATCGGAGAGTTTATCCTCGCCACCCCCATTGTGGTGGCCCTGACCATCGCCGCCCTCAGAGGCGTGGATCCGAGAGTCCGAGAGACGGCACTCACATTGGGCGCATCCCGCTCAGGAGCCGCTCGCAGGGTCGTCCTAGAGACCCGGTACGCGGTTGTAGCTGCGATCTTGGCAGGTTTCGCCCGCGTAGTCGCAGAAGTGGGATCGGCTCTCATTGTCGGAGGAAACATCCGTGGCTACTCGCGAACATTGGCCACCGCGATTGCTCTGGAGACAGGCAAGGGAGAATTTGCCTTTGCCATCGCCCTCGGCTTGATTCTTATTCTGCTCTCCCTCATGACCAACATCAGCCTCCGAGTGCTCGTCCCGAAAGCTTAGGAGACACGGATGCCCTTCGTGCTTCAGGACGTGGACGTCAAGTTTGGGGACCGAAACGTTCTAGCGATCGAGAGCCTCGCCATCAGGCCTGGTTCGATCACTGTCGTGATGGGTCCGAACGGGGCGGGCAAGACGACGCTCCTCAAGGTGCTCGCGGGACTGACAAACCCCGCGCACGGGAGTTTGGCCTACGGGGGTGCGCAGATCACGCCCGAGAATGTCGCGCTGCTTCGTCATAAGGTCTGCCTCCTTCATCAGACCCCGCTGCTCTTTGATACGACAGTTTTCGAGAACGTCGCCTTCGGCCTCAAGGCGCGCCGTGTCCCCAAGGCGGACATCCTGCAAGCGGTGATGCAGGCTTTAGCGGTCGTGGGCTGCCTTGATCTCATGAAGCGGAGGGCTCGAGAGCTCTCTGGCGGAGAGCTAAAGCGCGTGGCCATTGCCAGGGCGTTGGCCTTAAATCCGGAGGTTCTCCTCCTCGATGAACCCCTGGCTAATGTGGACCAGATGACCACCAAAGCCTTGGAAGAGGTATTCGGTGAAATCGAGAAAGGGGGGGGGACTTTGATCTTCAGCACGCACGACCCCCGCCTGGCCCACCGACTGGCCCACGAGATAGTAGTCCTGACAGACGGCCGCCTGTCCCCGTCCCCCTATGAAAACCTCTTCGCCGGCCGGCCTCTAACCGAGGGGGAAACCTCATGGTTTGATACCGGCAGGGTGCGCATCGCCGTCCCCCCGGCACTGTCCAACACCGGGCACATCTCTATCGGCTCCGATGAGATTCTCCTGTCACGAGAGCCACTGCAATCCAGCGCCCGCAATGTCTTTCAAGGACGCCTGACACGGATCGAAGAGCGCACGAAAGGGGTGCTCGACGTCGCGGTGGTGGCCGGGGAGTCATTCACTGTCCGTCTGACCCACCAGTCCCTCCAGGAGCTTGGGCTCACCGTCGGTGACCCGGTCTACATCACCTTCAAAAGCACCTCCGTCAAGCCCCTCTAGCCGGATGCCTCGCGACCAGCACGCATCGGTTCCTTGACTCACTTCCAAAAGGAACTGATTTCGACGCATTTCGTTTCGAGCACACCTATCGATCGACCGAAATCCTGAGGAGGGATTCACAAGACCGCGGCCTCGACGACCGCTATGAAGTTGATCATCGAATGCATCACAACGGCTGGATAAATTGACGCTGTTTTTAGCCGTGCGGTTCCCAGTAATAAGCCAATTGCCGAAGCCGTCGCCATCCCATAGGCGTCATACTGAAAATGGATGATGCCGAAAATGATGGAAGTTATGATCACAGCGCCAACTGGCCCTACCCGAGAATGCTGCAGTCCTTGGAACAAGAATCCACGGAAAAATACCTCTTCGAAGGCAGGAGCCGCTACAACGAGGGCAATCCACAGCAGCGGCAGAAAGGAAGCCGTCTCATAGGCCCGAGCCACAAAGTCCGGAACGATCTCGCGTCCCATCAGCACAGTGAGAACCTCAGAGAAAGCTGCGAGCAAAAGCGCAAATCCCAGCCACTTGAGAAGAACCGCTCGTTCTATCCTTCTCAGGGCTAGATACTCTCGAACGGACCAGCCTCTTTTCATCCGTACGAACAATATTGTTAGGGCGATACAGACGGGCGAGGAGACGCATGTGGCAACAGCCAGGAAGAAACCGTTCGATCGGAGGTCCGAAACAATTGCTGCGACAGCCAGATCGGGGTTGCTGGACAGCGCGATCCCCGCGAACACGCCTAACACGAGAGCCTGAACGCCGAAGAAGGTCCCCCCGATGACGAGAGAAAAACCCGTGGTGGTCCAGAAGCCCCAAGGCGCTCCTTCCTTTTTGAGAGAATCTGAATCATCTTCGGGTTTCACGTTGCCGCACCCTTTCCTACTCAACCTTATTCAAAGTAGTCTGCCTACTCTACGTGGCAAAGGTTGCAATACTCAAGCCTAAAGCGGGCGGCTCGTCGCCAGGTCTCTAGAGGCTCCAGGCCGGCCCAGGAGGGGCCTGAGATCCCCTGGCAAGCAGGGCCCCCCAAGTAAGGCGGGCAAGGATTTTTCTCCTTGACTTTCCAGGAAGGTTCGGCTAATTTACTGTTTAATCTAGTTGCTATAGACTTTTTAGGGGATATGAGTCGCTTCGCATCTGTTTTCCCGCCGTTCCAGATTTCACCTACTCACGCGTGTTTCTCTACCCTCTGCCTCAAGCACTCGTTTTCGCATTGGACTATTATTTCCAAAAGAAAGGGGGTGAAATATGAACGAAACGGAGGCGCAGCTCTTTGCGCGGCTGAAGGAGGAAGATTCCGAATTCCGCCGCCTCGCCGAAAAACACCGCGACTTTGATCAGAAAATCATGGAGTTCGATCGGGTCTACTACCTGACCAGCGAGCAGGATCGCAAGCGCAAAGAGCTGCAAAAGATGAAACTCAGAATCAAGGATGAAATGTACGCCATCATGCGGCAACATATACAGGCCCGAAATGCAACCGTTATCCCATCTGGATCCTCTGGGCCGAGCCAGGATGGTGGATATCAGCGAAAAGGCTGATACCGACCGTGAGGCGATAGCCCGAGGCGCCATCCATCTGAAATCCCAAACCCTCCGGATGATTCTCGAGAAATCGATTCCCAAAGGAGATGTCTTGTCCGTGGCCCGCGTCGCCGGGATCATGGCTGCGAAAGGAGTCGACCGTCTCATCCCGCTTTGCCATCCCCTTCTCATCACGTCGGCAGAGGTCACCTTTAGCCCCCACGCGAAGCGCGGGATGATCGAGATTGAGTCCCGGGTGAAGGTGAACGGCAAGACCGGGGCCGAAATGGAGGCGCTCACCGCAGTCTCCGTCGCCGCCTTGACCATCTACGATATGTGCAAGGCGGTGGACAAAGGGATGACCATCGAGAACATTCGACTCGTCTCCAAGCGTGGAGGAAGGAGCGGCCAATACCGCCGCGCCGGCGAAAAGGCCTGACATCTTCTCACCGAGAAGCCCCATCCCCAAAGGCACCACGAGATGACCAGCTCGACTCAGGCGGTTTTTTTCTACACCCCAAAGTACGGGGAGTTTGATTACGGCCCAACCCACCCTATGAAGATTGGCCGCCTGAAGCTTACCCACGCCCTGGCCGACGCTTACGGCCTCTTTGAGCCTCCCCATGTCCGCCTGGCAGACGTGACGGCGGCCACTGAAGAAGACCTCCTCCGCTTCCATACAAAAGAGTATCTGGAGGCTCTACGGGTGGCGGATGAAGGGCTACCCGAACCCCACCTCTGGCGCTTCGGCCTCGGCACGTCAGATAACCCCATATTCCGGGGTCTATACACGTGGTCAGCACTTTCGACCGGGGCCTCCGTGCACGCAGCCCGGCTCTTGGCCTCCGGGGAGACCGCGTGCGCGTTCAATATCGCCGGAGGTCTCCACCACGCGGCATCCAACCGCGCCTCCGGCTTTTGTTACATCGACGATGCCGCCGTGGCGATCAGCTATCTGGCCAGCCGCGGACTGCGAGTGGCCTACGTCGACATTGACGCTCACCATGGGGACGGGGTTCAAAACGCCTTCTATGATACGGATCAGGTTCTTACTGTCTCTATCCATGAAACGGGCCTCACCCTCTTCCCCGGTACCGGATTCCCGGAGGAAATCGGGACCGGAAAAGGGGAGGGATATTCGGTCAACGTCCCCCTCGCCCCAGAGACCGACGACGAGATCTTTATCTGGGCCTTCGAGGAGACGGTTCCTTCCGTCCTTGAGGCTTTTCGTCCTGATATTGTCGTCACCCAGTTGGGGATCGACGCCCATTGGGGCGATCCCCTGTCCAACCTCCGCTTGACGATGGGGGGGTTCCTCCGGGCAGCCACGTTGCTGAAGCAGATTGCTCCCCGGTGGCTTGCCCTGGGGGGTGGCGGGTACTCTCTCGCCAATGTCCCCCGAGCCTGGACCACGGTCTGGGCTCTCATGACCGGGATCGAGATCCCACCAGAACTTCCAGCTGCTTTCCTTCCCGGGTTTCGGAGCCACGGGTGTACAGAAACCTCCCTCACCGATCCGCCGTACCGCACTGAAGGGACGCGGAAAGAGGAGGCATGGCAGTACGCCCAAGCCCAGGTCAAGCGGGTACACGAACTCATCTTCCCCCGCGTCGGGGTGCCACGTTAACGAGAACAAGGAGGTGACCATGGGACCATGAAGATGCGTTGCCGCTTACGACTCCCAGGGGCACGATCGTAAATCGAGGAGGGAATCATGGCCTTTCAGGATAAAATCTTGACATGCATTGATTGTGAGAAGCAGTTTGCCTTCACCGCGGGGGAACAGGAGTTTTTCGCCCAGAAGGGGTTCACCAACGAGCCCAAACGATGCAAGAGTTGTAAATCGATGAGGAGAGGGAGTGGGCTAGCCGCAGGACAGAGGGAGGTTTTCGAGACGGTCTGCTCCCAGTGCGGTCAGCGGACCACCGTTCCGTTCAGACCCACGGCCGATCGGCCGGTCTATTGCCGTCCCTGTTACCAGGTCCGGCGCGCAGGAGCGGTGCAGGAATTGACGTAGTCGGCAGAGGCAACCCTAAACAAAAGCCACCTCCGGGTGGCTTTTGTTTTTCCAGTTCCCGCGGGAATTTGCGTTGCAATGGGCCGAAAAATATGGTAATGGAAAGGCTGATCAATTTTCCTGCAAAGAGGCCGTATATGGCTACCCCTGAGCAGCAACCGGGTCTGCTCCTTCGACAGATTCCCTCGGTCGACGAAGTCCTCCACGAGCCCGTTGTCCAGCGGATCCTTGAAGCGCATCCCCGATGGCTAGTCGTCGAAGCGGTCCGTGAGACCCTGGAGGAATGCCGGCAGAAACTCCTGACCCTCCTACGTCAGGGGGTAGAGACCACCCCGCCAGATCTCTCAACCCTGCTCAGCGAAATATCCCTCAGGGTCCTGCACCGAGCCCGGCCAAGCTTACGCCGCGTGATCAATGCGACCGGGGTGATCCTGCATACCAACCTGGGCCGGGCCCCACTTTCTCCCGAGGCCCAGGCCCGAGTGCAAGAGGTTGCGCAGTATTACTCGACCCTAGAATTCGATCTCGGGCAGGGGACCAGGGGCTCGCGCCAGCTCCACGTGGAGGGGCTCTTCACCCGCCTCACCGGTGCCGAAGCGGCCCTGACGGTCAACAACAACGCCGCTGCGGTCCTCTTGAGCATTAACACAATCGCCGAAGGTCGAGAGGTCATCGTCTCTCGGGGGGAGTTGATCGAGATCGGGGGTTCCTTTCGGGTCCCGGACGTGATGCGAAAAGCCGGCGGAACCCTCCGAGAGGTGGGGACCACCAACCGGACCCACCCCAAAGACTACGAAGAGGCGATTGGGGAGAGGACCGCCCTCCTCTTGAAGGTCCACCCCAGCAACTTTCACATCGTCGGCTTCACCAGTGAGGTCTCCCTCTTGGAACTCGTGACGTTAGGTCGGCAGCGAGGTGTTCCGGTAATGATGGACATGGGGAGCGGTGCCCTCACTGATCTGACCCCGTTCGGTCTCACCGGGGAGCCAACGGTCCAAGAGGCTGTGAAGACGGGTGTGGACCTGATCACCTTCAGCGGGGACAAACTCCTCGGAGGACCCCAGGCAGGAATATGTGTGGGGAGAAAGACCCTGATCGAGCGCCTCCGGAAGAACCCGCTGGCCCGTGCCGTCCGCATTGATAAGCTCTCGCTCGCAGCCCTCGAGGCCACCCTCCGGGTGTATCTCGAAGGGGAGAAAGGGCTCGCTACCATTCCCACTCTTGCGATGATCACGTGCCCCCTCGAACAGATTCGCCAGCGGGCGGAGCGGGTGCGTGAGGGCTTGCAAGCGCAGGCACATCCATCAGTCCGGGTGACGATGGAGGAGCAACGGTCGGAAGTTGGAGGGGGTGCGCTTCCCACCGCGCGCCTCCCGACTTACTGTGTTGCGCTTCAATCGACCCAGCACCCCCCGCACCGACTCGAAGCCGCCCTGCGTCGTACAGATCCGGCCGTGGTGGGGCGGATCAAGGAAGAGAAGGTCCTCCTCGATCTTCGGACCGTCCAGGATGAGGAGGTGGGGCTTTTAATCGGAACCATCGGCCCGATCCTTGCAAACACGGTGGAGCCATGAGCGACTCCAATCCGACGCCCTCTACAGTATCCCGCGAAGAGGCCATCAGCCTCGCCCAATCGGAAAAGAGCGAGTCCAGGGTCCTCGAGAATCTGCCGGCTCAGTTTCCCGAAGACGAGGAGGTCTGGAAGCCCCTCCTGGCCAATCCCCAAACTCCCCTAGGCGCCATGATCTTCATGGCGGAGCGGGCGCCGTCTTCCCTGGCGGCCGAGCTTGCGGACGATCGAGTCTTTCTCCTCCATAATCCCGTCGTGGGCCATGCTCTCCTCAAGAATCCCGCCCTCAGCGAGACGGATCGGCAGAAAGTGAACGCGATCTTACACGAAAGCACAAAGGACGAGCGGGAGCGAAAGAAATCTCTCTTCCAGATGATCAAAGAGATGAGCGTCGGGCAGAAGTTGGCGCTGGCCAAGAAGGGGAATAAGGAAGCCCGCATGATCCTCATCAAGGACCAAAACGAGATGATTGGCTTGGAGGTGGTGAACAGTCCACGGACGACCGATGACGAGATCCTCATGATCGCTCAAATGCGGGATGTTTCCGATCAGGTCCTCCGGGCAATTGCCAACATGAGACGCATCCGGGCGAACAAGCTCGCGATCTTGAGTCTCCTCCATAACCCCAAAACCCCGGTCGGCGTGTCGCTCGGGCTGGGCATTTCGAGTCTCACCGATCGGGACCTCCAGGGGCTGATCAGAGATCGCAACATCCCTGCCGCGGTGTCCCGGGCGGCCAAACAGGTCCTGGACAGTCGATCGAAGGGCCCGAAGACAAAGGCACACTGAGGATGCGCGGGCTGTTTTTCACCTTCGAAGGTGTGGAAGGGTCCGGAAAGACCACCCAGCTCGGACGGCTCTCCGCCACGTTGCGGCAAGACGGAAAGCGGGTTGCGGAGACCCGAGAGCCCGGAGGAACATCCCTCGGCGACGCAATCCGGTCGATTTTGCTCGCGACGCGCAATCTGGAAATGGTGGCCGAAACCGAACTCTTTCTCTATCTCGCCTCTCGCGCGCAGCTCTGCCGGGAGTGGATCGCCCCAGCCCTCAACGCGGAGACCATCGTCGTCTGCGATCGATTCGCCGATGCCACGGTCGCCTATCAAGGATACGGTCGGGGAGTGGACTTGAAGCTCATCAGGACGATAAATCGAGTGGCCACGGGTGGCCTTACGCCAGATCTGACCATCCTGCTCGACCTCGACCCACGCGAGGGGCTCCGCCGGGTAAAGGAGCGAGGCCAGGTCTCACTTCCCGAGTCCTCGCTGGATCGCCTAGAGGCAGAAGCCTTGGAGTTTCACGATCGGGTTCGGAAGGGGTACCTCCAGCTCGCCCGAGAAGAACCTCACCGATTCCAGATCATCGATGCGACACAGTCGGAGGAGGCGATCGCCGCCGAGATCTGGGCGCGGGTGGAGCCGCTTATCGGCAGCTGGACGGTTCAGGAAGGAAGGCGATAATGGGTTTCACCGACATTCTCGGCCAGGGGTGGGCAATTTCACTCTTGCGGCGGACGATCGAGACCAGCCGCATCCCGCATGCCCTCGTCTTCACCGGTCCGAAAGGAGTCGGTCGATTCCTGACGGCTACCACAGTTGCCAAGGCCCTGAACTGCCTTGGAGACGTACAGGGGGATTGCTGCGACCGATGCCTTTCATGCACCAAGATCGCCAAAGGAGTCCACCCGGACGTGCATCTGCTAGCCCCCGAAGGGAGTAGCTTGAAAATCGATCAGGTCCGCGGCCTTAATCAAGAGGTAACCCTCAGACCCTACGAGGGCCGACGAAAAGTTTTCATCCTCGATCAAGCTGAAACCATGACAGAGCAAGCCCAGAATGCCCTGCTGAAGACCCTAGAGGAACCCCCAGGAAGAGCGGTACTCGTCCTCATCGCTCCTGAGGTCTCGGCGCTTCTTCCCACACTCGCTTCCCGCTGCAGCCAGATCCGCTTTGGTCCACTGCCCGAGAATGTTGTTGCCGCCCGGCTTCAGGAGGAAGGGTGTGATGACACGGAGTCCCACTTTCTGGCCAGCCTGGCTGGCGGGAGCCTTGGTCGCGCGCAAGAGCTTCGAACGAGCCCCCTCCAGGAGATCCGGGGTCTGGTGGAAGAGACCTTCGCCCTCCCGACCGGAAAAATCCTCCCCGTCCTCGATCTGGCAGAGCGGGTCGTCCGCCAGAAGGAGACCCTCTCCCTCTTTCTGGAAGCACTCCTCGCCTGGTGTCGGGATCTCACGGTCTCGAAGGTGACACATCGAGAGGCGCTCCTGGTCTATCGAAATCGCGGACCGGCGCTGAGACGCCAAAGCGAAGGGCTCGCACTAGGCCAGCTCTTGGCGATGTATCACACGGTGAAACAAACCATAGATGGACTTGGCCGATACGCAAACCCTCGGCTCAGTCTCGAAGTGATGTTTCTCAAACTCCGGGACCTTCAGGCAGCCTGAACACATTTGCTATGGTAGTCAAAGTCTATATCGACGAGCGCGAGCGAGAACAGTATTACAGAGCAGGTGAACTATCCCTGGACCTGGGGTCCGAAGTGGTGGTGGAGTGCGCCGAGCGGCTCCGGGTGGGCAAGGTGGTGGGGAAAGCGCCCTACTTCCCTCTCCACAAGCTCAAACAGCCCCTGAAGCCGGTGATGCGCCTGGCGACTTCGGAAGATCTGGAGCGGCTCCGACGGATGACCGCACGAGAGGGAGAAGCACGCCAGCTCGCTGTGCGCCTCGCGGCAGGACGGCAGGGCCCCATGAAGATCGCATACGTTCGCTCGAGCAGCGACGGGTACAAACTCACGGTCTTCTTCACCGCTGAGGAGCGAGTGGACTTCCGGGACCTCGTCCGGGATCTGTCCCATCGCCTCCGGGCCAAGATCGAGATGAAGCAGATCGGGGTGCGGGATGAGGCGGCCATCACCGGGGCCGGACTCGGATCATGCGGGCGGACATTATGCTGCAAGAGCTGGCTCCCGAGCTTTCATCCCGTGACCATGAAGATGGCCAAGGAACAAAAGCTCTCTCTGAACTCCACCAAGGTCACCGGGGTTTGCGGTCGTCTGAAGTGCTGCCTGGCTTATGAGTACCCCATCTACAGCGAATTGGTGCGGCAGCTGCCCAAGATTGGCCAGCCGGTAGACACCCTTCAGGGGCCAGGCACCGTACAAGTGCAAGACATCCTGGGCGAGGCGGTGACCGTCGTGCTCGAGACGGGGGTGTCGCTCCGCGTCACCCTGGACGAGATCATGCAGATTGCGGCCGCCCGATACCATGAACGGGGGGGCGGCCACCCGTGCAACAAATGTGGCGACGGAAGTGGTTGCGGCAACGGAAGTGGTTGCGGCAATGGGAGTTGCCGGGCCAACTCGACACCCCCTGGGGAATCCTACGAGAGGGATCAGGACTCAGGGAGCAATGAGTGAACGGACATTCTACGTCACCACCCCCATCTATTACGTAAACGACGTTCCCCATCTCGGCCACGCCTACACCACCATCCTGGCAGATACCCTGGCCCGTTTCAAACGATTTACCGGTCATCGCGTCTTCTTTCTCACTGGGACCGACGAGCACGGGAACAAGATTGCTCAGGCGGCGGCCAAGGCCGGCGAGGCTCCTCAGGCCTATGCCGATCGCATCAGCGCCGTTTTCCGCGACACCTGGCAAGCCCTCAACATCACGCACAACACCTTCATCCGAACTACTGACCCGTCCCACCAGCGCCTCGTTCAGGATCTCCTGCAACGGATTTACGACCGGGGGGACATTTACCTCGGCGAATACGGCGGGAAGTATTGCTTTGGCTGTGAGCGCTTTTATACCGAACGAGAGCTGGAGGACGGCAAGTGCCCCGATCATCAGGTCGAGCCCACCTTCATTAAGGAGCAGAACTACTTTTTCCGCATGAGTAAATACCAGGAACGGCTGGTCAAGCACCTGGAGGAAAAACCTGACTTCATCCGCCCAGAGCGGTACCGAAACGAGGTCCTGGCTTTCCTCCGGGAGCCGTTAGAAGACCTCTGCATTTCGCGGCCGGTCAGCCGACTCTCCTGGGGGATTCCGCTCCCCTTCGATGCGAACTACGTCACCTACGTCTGGTTCGATGCCCTGATCAACTACCTGAGCGGCCTGGGCTATCCTGACAGTGAAGACTCGAGCACCTTCTGGCCCGCGGCGAATCACCTGATTGCCAAGGACATCGTAAAACCCCACGGGATTTACTGGCCCACCATGCTCTGGGCTGCCGAGATCCCCCTCTACCGCCATCTACACGTGCACGGATACTGGAAGGTGGAATGGGGAAAGATGTCCAAGAGTCTGGGAAATGTGATTCGCCCCCTGGACCTGACACAAAAATACGGCCGAGACACCCTGCGCTATTTCCTCCTCAGGGAGATGGTCTTTGGGCTCGATGCGAGCTTCAGTGAAGAAGCCCTAATCAGCCGATTGAATTCTGATCTGGCCAACGACCTGGGCAACTTGGTCAGCCGGGTCCTTGCGATGATCGAAAAGTACCTGGGGGGCAGGATCCCCCAGCGTTCGAACCCTGAAAGCCCGGACGATCAAGGACTTGTGCGTATCACCGAAGTGATTCGTGCGTCCCTCTCGAGAGCCATGGATGACCTGGCATTCAACCGTGCCCTCGAATCCCTCTGGGAACTAGTCAGCGCGGCGAACAAATATATCGATACTAGCAAGCCCTGGGAGCTCAGCAAAAAGGATACCCAAGCTCTCGAGCGGGTTCTCTACCATGCCTGGGAGATCCTGCGGATCATTGGTCTCTTGCTTTCCCCCTTCCTTCCGGACACCGGCCAGGCCATCACCGAACAATTAGGTATTGACGCACATGTTGAGCAGCCCCGGATCGAGCAAGCCGCGTGGGGAGAGGGTCCTACCTCCGGAAAGATCCGGAAGGGACCGCCTCTCTTTCCTCGCATCGAAGGAGGTTTTGCGGCCATCCGTGGCCAGGAGGAGGACCAGCCTGCCATGCCCGAGATCAGCCTCGCGGAGTTTCAGCGACTTGACCTGAGGGTGGGTGAGATCTTGATTGTCGAGCCGATCGCGGGTTCGAAAAATCTCCTCAAGCTCACCGTCCGCGTCGGCACCGAAGACCGAACCCTGGTTGCGGGACTACAGGGGCAGTACAATGCAGACGCGCTGATTGGCAAAAAGGTGGCTGTCGTGGCCAACCTCGCACCGGCGAAGCTCATGGGGGTTGAATCGCGGGGGATGGTCCTAGCCGCCGAAGATGCCGAGGGGCGCATCGTGCTGCTTAGCCCGGACAGGGATATCCCCCCCGGCTCCAAAATCAGCTGAAACTCGTTTCCCTATTACTATTGGTCAAGGAACAACCTGCCCTATGAACGGGCACTATGCCCCGCACCTGGCGCAGGAGTCAAGCACGCCCCAGCTGCTTCATCTCCGGCACACGCATAGCCGGAAACTCCAGTCCCCCACGGGCGAAGCGTCCCACGGGAAAAACACAGGACTCCCTGAATGTCAAAGCTTGCTCAGGTTCAAGCAGCGGTGCGATCGGGGTTGGCGGGTTTTTGGTGGCAGGAGGGGCAAGCCTCGAAGACGCACAACTCACCACTCCATATGGACTCAATCCATTGGATCGGCTGGACCCATATTTTACACGAAGTGCAGTAAAACATCTTCGCGACCTCGCTTTCACCTTACAAACTAGCAACGAACGTGCCAACTGGCGAGGTCCCCTGTAATAGTCCTATTTTGAAACGGTTAGAGATACACACCCCGCTTGTCCGTGCCCAAATTCCGACCGCCCGGGAAATACCTGCCCCATTCCTGCCTCACTCATAAACACGCTCGTGCATCTCGTCGCAGCCAACGTCAAGTCCACATGGATCGAATATGTCAACTTGCGAAACAAATCTCTCGCATGCTACCTTAACGACTGCCCAAGCGTATCACACGTGGACGAAGTGTTGCCTTTTGGCGGAAAACTTCCGTGGCAGGCCATGACTATCGAGGGGAAGCGTGAACCGATCCTCGCATGCCGCGAGGTCTCCGGCGGGTATACGCTGGATGCGCACCGCGAGGTCCTGAAAGCGGTCTCCTTTCAGGTGCAGGCGGGGGAATGTCTCAGCATCACCGGACCCTCCGGCTCCGGCAAATCTGCCCTCCTCCGCCTGCTCAACCGTTTTGATGATCCCGTTCAAGGCGAGATCCGCTTCCGCGAAAGGCCCTTGCAATACTACGATCCGTTAGAGCTCAGGAGACGGATTGCCCTGGTCCTTCAGCATCCGGTAATGTTCCATGGAACGGTCCGCGAGAACCTCCTCCGGCGCCCGAACGGAGGGCAGCTTTCGGAGTCCACGCTTGTTCAGGCCCTGGCAGATGTGGGATTGGATCGCTCCTTTCTCGATCGTAATGCAATGGAACTCTCCGGCGGGGAGAAGCAGCGGCTCTCCATTGCACGCGCCCTCCTGGGGGAACCAGAGATCCTCCTGTTGGACGAGCCCACCTCGGCCCTCGATGCGCGCAGCCTCCACCTGGTGGTTGATACGATCACCCAGCTCAACCGCGTCAAGGGACTCACACTAATTGTGGTTACCCACCAAGCGGAGCTGATTCACCGCCTAGGCGGCCGGGTCCTGTTTCTCGAAGGGGGCCGGATCGTCCGAGAAGAAGGGGCGGAACTGGCGGCTAGGCTTCTGGAGGAGCATGGATGAAGCCAATCATCGATGTGGGAATCATTCATCTCATCCTGGCCCTGATCTTGGTCTTGCTAGTGCTCGCCATCTCCTACCGGGAACGTCTTGGCCTCGAGCGCGATCTCATCATCGCAACCGCCCGGACATTCCTCCAGCTCTTTCTCGTGGGCTACTTCCTCATCTATCTTTTCGCCTGGGACCGGTGGGAACTCGTCCTCTTGACCCTCATCGTGATGCTCTCTGCCGCGTCCTGGATCGCCGTCGGCAGATTAGAACATCCGTTGCCAGGGGCCCGCTGGATCGCAGTGGCGTCGCTGGTCGTCGGCAGCGCCATCACCCTCGCCTTCGTGACCCAAGTGGTGATTCAAGTCGAGCCCTGGTACGACCCCCGCTATCTTATCCCCATCGGTGGGATGATTCTCGGCAACGCCATGACCGGCGCGGCGTTGGCAGGGGAACGATTTCAAGGTGAACTTCGAAGCCGCGTGGAGGAGGTAGAGACGCTCCTCGCCCTGGGATTTTCCGGAATGGAGGCAACCCGAGATCTCTACCGTTCAGCCCTCCGCGCGGCCATGATCCCGACAATCAACGCCATGTTGGCGGTCGGGATTGTCCAACTTCCCGGCATGATGACCGGGCAAATCCTCTCCGGTACATCTCCCCTCATCGCAGTAAAGTATCAGATCGTGGTCATGCTCATGATCACGTGCGCCGTGGCCTTGAGTTCCTTCCTCTTTCTCCACCTCACGGTCAAGCGGTACCTCACTCCAGCGCATCAGCTCCGCCGCCAATTGATCCTTTAGGAAAGCCACAATACCTACAATCCTTCTACTTATGGATAGTTAGACTTCTCATTTGTTATTCCTATTGTCATGGTTGATATTATTGATTTGACCTATACAATCATCGGATCTATTTTCCCCATAAGAGCAGCGCAGCGTTCAGTGACAGGAGGATCGACTGACATGGACAGGCCACAGCAACTCCGGGATGGCGTTCGGCGGGCCTATTCTGCGGCCGCGATAAGACCGCAGGATGAACATCCGTTTCCAATAGGGCGGCGTTTCGCGGAAAGCGTAGGCTACCCGCAGGATCTTCTTACCCGTTTGCCATCCGTTTCTGTTGATGCTTTTTCCGGGGTGTCGAGTGTGGCCGTCTTTGCGGATATCCCGCTGGGTGCCACTGTCCTCGACCTAGGGTGCGGGGCGGGGCTCGATTCTTTGATTGCTGCGCGGCGGACAGGTCCGCAGGGAAAGACGATCGGTGTTGACTTCAGTGATGCCATGCTCGCGCGTGCCCGCCAAGCGGCAGCACAAGTTGGGATCGACAACGTGGAATACAACCAAGCCGATGCAGAGAAGCTACCCATTGAAGACGGCTCGATTGATATTGCATTGGTGAATGGCATCTTTAACCTGAATCCGGCGAGGTGTGAAATTTTCCACGAACTTGCACGAGTCGTGCGACAGGGTGGAGCTGTCTACACGGCCGAACTCATATTGCGTGAACCGCTTCCTCCAGAGATTCGGGACATCGAGGCGAACTGGTTTGCTTGAATTGCGGGAGCCAAGGAAGGCGGTGCCTTCCTCGAAGAGTTTCGAGAGGCTGGATTTTCCGAAGCTATTATTCTGAGAACGACGCAGAATGCCCGGACGAAGAATCCGCGCGTGCTCGCCGCGGAGGTGTACGCTCGACGATAAGAGGTCCTACCCCCCTGTTGTCTTCCGGTGTTGATCTCGATTCCTAACTCCGCTAACATGGCTCATCTTCCATGGGGTCCTGATGAGTTACCGGTGCGTCATCTTCGATCTCTTCGAGACACTGGCGGACTTTAACCGGGATCGCCTTCCCCTCATTCACATCAACGGAGAACCAATCCACTCGACCACCGCCGTGGTCTACCCCCTCTTCGTAGAACGGTACAGCCAAGTCTCTCTGAAGACCTTTTACTATGCCTTCCGGGAGAGCTTTGACGAGGCGGCCCGGCTTCGGGAACGGGAGGAGCGCGAGGTCTCAGCCTATGAGCGGTTCCACCTGTTCTTTCAGAAGCTTGAGATTCCGGTCACTCCGGACGTTGAGCCCTTCTTGGCCGCCCTCTTGGAAAAACATATGGCTTGTGTGGCCGAGGTGATCTACACTCCGCCAGAGCACTGCGAGCTGCTCGAGTGGCTGCGGCCCAAGTATCAACTTGGCCTCATCTCCAATTTCGATCACGGTCCGACTGCCCGCGCGATCTTGGCCCGTGCGGGGATCAACTCCCTCTTTGATCTGATCCTCATCTCCGACGAGGTAGGCTACCGGAAACCCCACCCGGCTATTTTTGAGGCCGCATGCCAGGCCCTCCGGATCACCCCGGTGGAGGCGATCTTCATCGGGGATAGCCCTGCCGTCGATATTGCAGGAGCAAAAGGGGTCGGCATGGCAGCCATCTGGCTGAATCGCACGGGAGAACGCCTCGACGAGTCCATCCCGCGCCCAGAATACACCGTGAGATGTTTGGAAGAGATCAAGGAGATCTTGGAGTAAGAGGGACGCCCGGGGGCAAAAGCTACCGACCGTTCCTTCCGGTGAGGCCGGCCTTCCTTAACGGTCGCACTCGAGACGGAAATCTATCGGCGCTGCTCTATCTGGACGTAGTCGCGCTGTTCAGAACCGACATATAGCTGTCGGGGGCGGGCGATTTTTTGTTCGGGATCGAGGAGCATCTCCTGCCACTGGGCGATCCAGCCAGGGGTCCGGCCGATGGCGAAGAGGACCGGGTAAATCTCGACCGGAAAGCCCATCGCCTCGTAGACCATCCCCGTATAGTAGTCCACATTCGGGTACAGCCGCCGCTTCACGAAAAACTCATCCTCCAAGGCAATCCGTTCCAACTCGATGGCAATATCGAGAAGGGGATTCGTCCCGGTCACCTCGAAGATCTCATACGCCAGCTTCTTGATGGCCTTGGCCCGGGGGTCGTAGCTCTTGTAGATCCGATGGCCAAAACCCATGAGCAGCGCCTCGCGTGTCTTGACTTTCTTGATGAACTCCGGAACCTTTTCCTTGGTGCCAATCTCCCGCAGCATCCGGAGGACCGCCTCATTGGCCCCCCCGTGCAGCGGCCCGTACAGAGCCGCCGTGGCCGCCGCCACCGCAGAGTAGGGATCCACGTGGGAGCTGCCCACACTGCGCATGGCGTTGGCGCTACAATTCTGCTCGTGATCCGCGTGAAGAATGAAGAGGACGTCCAGACCTTTCTCCATAACGCGATTGGGCGTGTATTTCGATTCAGTCATCCTAAAGAGCATGTTGAGAAAGTTGCCGCTGTACGAGAGGTCGTTATCCGGATAGGCAAAGGGCAGCCCCAGGCTGTGCCGGTACGCGAAGGCCGCTAGGGTGGGCATCTTGGCGATCAGGCGGTAAATCTGTTTCTGCCGATTGGCTGTGTCCAGAATGTTCTTGGCGTCTGGGTAGAAGGTGGACAGGGCCGCCACCGTCCCGACAAGGATCCCCATCGGGTGGGCGTCATAGTGAAAACCATCCACAAATTTCTTGATGTTCTCGTGGATCATGGTGTGGTGGGTGATGTTGTAGACCCACTCCTCCAGCTGCTTGCCCGTGGGTAGCTCACCATGGAGGACTAAATAGGCGGTCTCGAGGAACGTGCTTTGCTCGGCCAGCTGCTCGATCGGGTAGCCCCGGTACCGCAAGATCCCCTTCTCCCCATCGATAAAGGTGATCGCGCTCTTGCACGAGGCCGTATTCATGAAGGCGGGATCGTAGCTCAGGAGCCCAACGTCGTCCTCGGACACCCTGATCTGTCGGAGATCGGTTGCCCGAATGGCCCCCTGATCGATCTGGATCTCGTAGGTCTTGCCGGTGCGGTTATCCGTGACGGTCAACGTCTCCTTTGCCATCTCGCCACTCCTTTTCGCCCGATTCTTCCACGCCCTTCATTAGGGGCTTGCAGGTCTCATCCCTTCTAATATGTATGGCAAACGCCAGCGTGACGCAACTAGATAAAATCTCGCCCGGGCCGGGAGGCGGACCGTCTTGCCGAACCGTCCGGCCAAGGTGTTCAGCGAATCACCCAGGTCCCAAGAGGCTGACGAGGCGCCCCCGGTTAAAGCCGACGATCGCCTCATTCTTCACCACCCTCGTTTCTAGCAAAGTTCATTCCAGCTAGTCTATCCTGTCCTGCTGAAGTTGCCAACCCCCCGTTGGGCTGGTCCCCAAAGATGGGCCGATGGTCATCTGAAGGCGTACCGATCGGGCAATAATGTGGTATGATGCTGGGTATCCACTTCTGGAGGTGAGGAGGATCATGATGACGCATAAGGTCTACGGGGTCAATTTCCTGGTTCAGGTCCTCTCCGAGCCACCGGCAGGAATGACGATCCACTGCCCACGCGGTTCTCCCATCCGGTACGGCCGCGTGGTCGCCGCGGGGGATGGCTTCGACGCCGGGGCTAACGCCTTCCGAGAGATGCCCCAAGTGGGGGCCCTGGTGGCCTTCGAGGAGACCCCCGAGGGGGTCGAGGGGCATTATTTCTACGTAAGACATGAAGAGTACCGGGTCCTCCATTTAGATGCCGTGATCATTGCCTACCCGCAGGAGTAGTGCCTCCCCGCCTTCCTTGTGGCGTTGAACATACCGAAAAAGGGCTTCACGCACCCTTCACTCCCCTATCCCGAGAAGATCAGGGGGAGGGGTAGGCAGGAGACGTACTGATCCCGTCAGGAGAGGGAACATCACGACCCGGAGGTGATCGTCTTTCCCCCGGCCAGGCTCATGGTGGTCCTGAATGCCCTCTCCCCCCGGCTGGGCGATTTCATGATACGAAATATGGTCTCCCGGAAAGAGTAGGGGAGCGGGTATCTCATTTCGTGTTGTGCGTGTGGTTATTCGGGGGTAGGCCGATTGGCCGTCCGGGCGTATTCCCGATACAGGAAGTCGGTCTGGAGTGGGGTAAGATTGAACTGCTGACTCGCCCGGTCAATGAGCAGGTTGACATTCGCCTCTGGATGATCCTGAAGCTCGCCATTGATCCACTTCATCGCTTCCTTCAGTCCCTCTTCCACAAACCTCACCCTTCGCTGGCGGCGGCACGCCCATCCCACTAGTGCCCCTCGCCCAAGCCCACAATAATGTAGGTCCGACTTCGATCGTCCCGTTTCAGCTCCACGATCTTGTGCTTGGAGGCGTCCTCGAGGAGCTTCGAGAAGGTGCTGTAGCTATAGTAGGCTTCTGTGAAGTCGGGACGCTTGCGCATCATGGTCTGTTTGACCATGGAAGCCCAGAGGATGTCCTTATTCTCCCGCATCAACGCCAGGATGGAATCCACCAACAGTTCAAAGACCTCGGCTTTCTTTTCGGGCAGCTTCTCCATCCGGGGTTTCTTGATCCCCCGGACTAAATCATCGTAATAGATGAACTCGTCGCAATTGGCGATCAGAAGTTCCGAGGAGGAGTTCTTGACGCCTAACCCAATGACAAACTTATTGTTTTCCCTGAGCTTGGAGACCAGTGGGGAAAAGTCGCTGTCCCCCGACGCGATGACAAAGGTGTCGATGTGCTCCTTGGAGAACGAAAGGTCCATGGCGTCCACCACCATGCGGATGTCGGCAGAGTTCTTCCCACTGTACGCACGGCGAGGAATTTCGATGAGTTCGATGGCGGCTTGGTGGAAAGGCTTCTTGTACTCCGGATACTTCTCCCAGTCGGCGTAGGCTCGCTTCACCATGATCTTCCCCTTCTCGACGAGCCGTTCCAAGACGAGGCTAATCTCGAACGATTTATGCTTGGCCTCCCGGGAGCCCAGGGCGATGTTTTCAAAATCAATATAGACGGCCAGCTTACGTTCGTCGTTCATCTTTTACTCCCATTCCGTGATGGAAAAGAAAAACCCCGTCGGCTCCTCACCGCGCGGGGCCTCACTCTTTTTCACCTTTGAGCGGTTCCCATTTCGCTTACAGCATACCACGAGATCAGAGGTGGGTCAACGTGCCCGACATCCTGTCCGAGCCTACCAAACGGCCAGAACCCTGGCGGGTCCTCCGGATGCCCCCTTCACTCGTGGGAGGCCGACGAAGAGGGTCGCACCCCTGGGAGGGAGCTTTCTCAGATTCGCCAGGTTCTCGATCCCCCACCTGTTAGCCGGCAGGACCGCAAAGTGCGCTCCAAAGTCTGTCGAGGGGCCATAGTCCAAACTAAGAGTGTCCACGCCGATCCCGCCAGCAACCCGTTCATTCACCAAAAATTCCGCCGCCTCTCGACTGAACCCGGGGAAGTGCATGACCCCCTTGCTGTCCATATTCCGGTACGCCGCCTGGTCGCTGGCCCTATCCTCCCATCCGCTCCACATCAGCACCGCCGCGCCCCGCGGAACTCGCCCATGCTTTCTCTCCCAGGCCTTGATATCGTCCACTCGCACCTGTGCGTCAGGATCCCGCCGCGCGCGCGCGCGAATGTCGATGATGACCGCTGGGGCGATGAGGGCTTCCTCAGGAATTTCGGCGGCCGACCACCCCTTGCCACTGAAGTGCAAGGGGGCATCCACATGCGTCCCGCTATGCTCATGGACATGCCACGCATTGGCAAAGAACCCATGCTGCGCAATGTTGTGGGTGTTTAGAATCTCGAGGGAGGGGTATCCCGGCCAGCTCGGAAACTCCGGGGTGAGGACTTGAGTGAGGTCGACCACATGAGAGACCTTTATAGGCCGTACCGTACGCCTGGCGGGTGATCCGCCAGCCACGGCCGCAAAGCCCATGCCTATCCAGCTCAGGGAATCAGGAGACAAAAGGAGAGATCGAAACATCTCCAACGCAGCCGGCACGCACATGATCCCCTCCTCATCTTCCTCCGAGTACTGTTCCTGGCTGATCTGAGTCCTGTTGCTGTCCCTTCAGTATCGACTCCTTTGCTTCCTACCGGTGCGGTGTCCTCTTGGACTTTCCAAGCTAGCCGCGGCGACCCTGATCGGCGCCGTACCACGTCCTTTACCAATCGAGATTAAGCCCGCAGCCCCGGGAGGGGCGGATCCGCGACGAAAGCGGAATCTGGATTGCGTCCGGCCGGGGTCCCGCCGCCCATAGGGCGGGGGTGGCCGCCCTGCTGCCCAGGTGAGTGGTTTTGGCGGAACATCCCTGCCTACGAACTACTGAGCACTGGAATATTCCACTGACGAGCGGGACGACCCTCCCAAGGCTGAAAGCGGTTGGGCGAAATGTTCCAGGGGAGCCGATTAGCGTACGAGGCGAAGATGGAGCATCAGGGTTCCCTGCGGTGTGGAGGGTTTCGCCTCTTTGGCCTCTCCGGGAACATCCACCGGCACGCCAAGTTCCCGGACAGCTGTCAAAAACTTGGGGTATTCCTGTGCGGGAATCGTGAGGATGAGCTGCTGGTTGTCTCTCACCTCCAAGAGCTTTCCCCCCAAGGTCGCGGCGATCTCGGCGATGCGAGAGGCCGCCTGCGAAGGATTTTCTATCTTGAGGGTCAATTCCCGGACCGGTGGAGCCACGTTTGAGGATGATGGGGCTTCTTTCCGCATGACACCGAAGCGACGCAGTCCAACATCCCTTTCCTTCAGGGCCTTGGGTTCTGCTTCCTCGAAAGCCTCTCGTTCTGCTTGATCGTCGAGGCTCGCCTCGGTCTTTACGGCCGATTGCTTGAGTGCAGTCGTCTTGTCCAGATCTTGCCGCGTTCCCGCGATTTGAGCAGCGCCTCGACCTCGAGGGGCCCTTTCGGTCACGGCAGGGGGCCGGGGTGCCTGTCCCATCTCCGGCGTGGAACGGTAGATATACACGGCACCCAGGGCAACCAAGATAAGGGCCATGGCCTCCAAGGGAAGCTTTATGTGGAGAGGAAAAAAGAGGCGCGAGGTGAGGTTCCGCCACCAGGAGCTGCCCTGGGCCTCGACACCGGCCTGGATCGAGGCCGTAAGCCGGGGTGGTACTTCAATCTCCTCGAGAGACGTGAGAGCCGAGACGGTCCGCCGAAGAAGCTCGAGCTCGTGCCGGCAACGGGCACATTCCGGCAAATGTTCCTCTATCTCCCGACGCTCTCCTGGCTCGACTTCATCTTCAAGATAGGCCGAGAGATGACCTTGAATCTCTTCACACCGCATCATGTCTCCAAATAGGTCCGCAGCTTCTCTTTCAACTCCATCCTCGCCCGATGAAGCCGAGATCGTACCGTCCCCCCTTCGATGTCGAGGGCCGAGGCGATCTCATCGTACGAGAGCCCCTGGATATCTCGAAGGACGACGACGGCCCGGTGGTCCGGCGTGAGTTCACCCAGCTTCTCCTGGATGACACCCCGAAGCTCTCGCTGCTCCAATCGCTCGCTGGCAGAGATAGACGGGTCGGGGACACTCGCGACTCGGTTGGGGTTCGAGGGGCCTTTCGCTAGGGCACTTTCCGACATTTCCCGTCCCCTTCCCTTGAGGGCATTGAGGCAATGGTTGTGGGCGATGCGGAACAGCCAGGTAGAAAAGGTCGCCTCCTTCCGAAACCGGGGCAAGGAAACGTAGGCCTTTAAAAAGACCTCTTGGGTGAGATCCTCCGCAGCCCCTCGCTCTCCAACCATCCGATACATGAAGTTGAGCACCGTGCGCTGGTGCCTCCGCAAGAGGTGGGCAAACGCCTCCCGGTCCCCGGCCAAGACTCGATCGACCAGCTCGTGATCCCGATCCTGGGTCTCGACCATCATGCCATGGAAGGAGCGTGCGGCCATCACTAGAAATTTAGACAGCCCCGCCCGTGAAAAGTTCCCTGAGTATTTTCATCGCGGCCCGACTGAATGTGCCCCCGTCTGGGCATTTGTCATTCGCGCCTACCCTAGCACCCGTTACTTTGCCCGGTCAAGCATCACCCAGATGGCGGGTCAATCCTTGACACGTCCCTCTCCTTGCTCTACAGTTCGACAACACGGATCGCTTCAATCGGGTGGGAACGTCCATGATTACCCACCAGAGGTAAGTAGAGGGAAATTCGCCATGGGGATTTGAAAGGAGTCACGGGTGGACCTGACAGCCGAGGAAAAACATTTGTTGGAACATTTTCGATCCCTCGGGGAAGAGGGAAGGGCCGAAGTGTCATCTCTCGCAAAGAGGCTGGCGGCTCCAGGAAAGAAGACCAAACCTCCTCACTACCGAGACCTCATCGGACAGGAGGTGGTACGAGTCGAGGGCGGCCAGACGGAGGTCCTGATCCAGGTGACACCCTTTCTGCTGAACCGCGCCCAGGTCCTTCACGGCGGAGTGATCTGTACCTTGATGGATGAAGCGATTGGCTGGGCGGTATACAACAATCTCGAAGAAGGAAGCAGGGCGGTCACCGCCGAGATCAAGATCAACTTTCTGGCCGCGGCGACGAGTGGGACCATCACCGGTCGGGGCCGGGTGATCCGGCAAGGGAAAAACCTCGTCACCGGGGAAGGAGATCTTTTCGATCAAGAGGGGAACCATTTGGCCCGCGGCCTCGGCACCTGGATGATTATTCAGCCGCAGTCCTGAAAGAGCGATGGCTCACTGCAGCCTAGCCCGCATTATTCACGAAGACACTCCGTTCGAGAATAATGCGCCTGCAGGTGCAGGATCGCCCGCACCAGCAGGCTTCGATCCAGCCGCTGGGCCGGGCCTCAAGGCTAGCCCTGAGCGACGCCCCGCAAACGCGGGGCGGAGTCGAAGCCCGGAGGGCAGATTATTCACTTCTATGTGAATAATCCGGGCTAGCGAGGCAAGCCGCCGGAAAGCTGAGAAGAACAAGGAATGATGTCCGCCAAGAGGACCTGGTCAGCCGGCCAAGACGAGGTACCCGAAGGACGGGCAGAGCTCATCGTCCTCGGGGCGGGGGATGCCTTTGGCAGTGGCGGGCGGAATCAACCGGCCTTCCTCGTCAACCTACCTTCTTGGTCCTTTCTCCTAGACTGCGGGGCCACGACCCTGGTGGCTCTCAAGCGACTTGGCCTGGACCCAGATGCCATCGAAGCCATCCTTCTCAGCCACTTCCACGGGGACCACACCGCAGGCATCCCGTTTCTATTCCTCGAGTATCAGTTTCTTGCTGAGCGGCAACGCCCCCTTATCATCGCAGGCACTCCGGGAATCGAAGAGCGGGTAGAAGGCCTCTGGCGGCTGATGTATGAAGAGACCGGGAGGACGATACAACGGCGATTTCCCATCCAGTACCTTGAGCTGA
>JAAXQN010000087.1 GCA_012974305.1 Candidatus Methylomirabilis sp.
GGGGAGTTCTCTCCACACACTTGTATTCGGACGGAACGCAGTGGGATCTCCTGGTGGCACCGGGGGGCGGATCGCGGTGTCCCGTGACACCCGAGGTCCTCGAGCAACGTCTCAACACGATCAAAATGCCAAACGGCAATGAGGTGTTTCGGATCGCCGTCCGGGCCATGGAGGACGCCTGTATCGCGGCCTTAAAACACAACCGTCTGGAGATCTCGGACGTCGATCTGCTTGTTCCCCACCAGGCCAACAGCCGAATCATTCAGGCGCTCGCCCATCGGCTCTCCCTTCCTCCGGAGAAGGTAGTTACCAACATTGTTCGGTTCGGGAATACCTCGGCCGCCTCCGTTCCTCTAGCTCTGGATGAGGCGGTTCGCACCGGAAAGGTTCGTGAAGGGGACCTCATTATCGTAGTGGCATTTGGTGGCGGGCTGACCTGGGGCTCGGCGGCGGTTCGTTGGTAGAAGGTTCCTCTCGGTCCACTTGGGAACAAGGGCAGCCCAAGGCACACTGCACGCAAGGGGTAATGGGAGGTAAGACCGCATTCGTTTTTCCGGGTCAGGGGTCCCAGTACGTAGGCATGGGCTGGGACATGGCGCGGAACTTTCCTGCGGCGCACGCTCTCATGGAATCGGGGAGTGAGGTCCTTGGGCTCGATCTGGGGCGTCTTTGCTTTACGAGCGCCGAGGAGGAACTCAACCTAACGGCCAACACACAGCCAGCAGTCCTAACGGTAAGCACCATGGTCTTGACAGTTCTTCGTGAGCAAGGAATTGATCCAGACTTTGTGGCTGGGCACAGTCTGGGAGAGTATACGGCTCTCGTCGCTGCGGGGTCGTTAGCCTATTCGGATGCGCTACGGGCGGTCCGGCGCCGTGGAGAACTGATGCAGGAGGCGGTCGCCGTCGGGGCCGGTGCCATGGCTGCCATCATCGGTCTCAGTCCTGATACGGTGGAAGAGATCTGCCGGGACGCTGCGCGGGGCGAAGTCGTTGAGGTGGCGAATTTGAATGCACCGACGCAGACGGTGGTGGCGGGACATGCTGTCGCCGTGAACCGCACGTCCGTGGCCGCCCGAGCCAGGGGAGCAAAGCGGGTCTTTCTCCTACCCGTGAGTGCCCCGTTTCACTCGAGCCTGATGCGGTCCATCGCGAAGGAATTCTCGACCGTATTGGGCGGATTGGACATCCGCGCTCCAAATATCCCATTCATTGCTGGCCTTGACGCGGAACCCAAGCGGACCGCAGCGCAGGTGACCCAGAGCCTAATCGAACAGCTCGACCATCCCGTCCGATGGGTCGAAGTCATCCGCCGTCTGACTCGGGAGGGTGTGGAGACCTTCATCGAACTCGGGCCAGGGAAGGTCCTCTCGGGGCTGATCAAGCGGATCGATGAAATGGTGCGAGTCTACTACATCGAGGACCGGAGGAGTCTAGAGGAGACCCTCGCCGCAACGGCTAAGGCATGACCCTGCAAGGAAAGGTCGCTGTTGTCACCGGAGGGTCGCGTGGAATCGGCCGAGCGGTGGCTACAGTATTGGCCAGGGAGGGCGCGGTGATCACGCTCTGCGCGCGAGATCGTGTCCTACTCGAGAAAGTTGCAGCAGAGCTTGAGTCTTTGGGAGCTCAAGCTTTGGCGGTTCAGGCTGATGTCACGCGGGCCTCCGAGGTCGAGCAGATGATAGGGGCGTGTGTCGAGCGGTTCGGGCAGGTCGATATCCTGGTGAACAATGCCGGGATCACCCGGGATAATCTCTTGCTCCGGATGAAAGATGAAGAGTGGGATGCGGTGCTGAGCGTGAATCTGAAAGGGGTATTCCAATGCACCCGGGCTGTCCTGCGACCTATGATTAAACAGCGAAGTGGACGGATTATCAATCTTACCTCCGTGGTGGCAGTCATGGGGAATCCCGGCCAGGCCAACTACGTCGCTGCCAAGGCTGGGATTATCGGTCTCACCAAGGCCACCGCCAGGGAGGTGGCCTCGCGGGGCATTACGGCGAACGCCGTGGCCCCTGGATTCATTGAAACGGATATGACACACGCCTTGGATCCTGAGCTTCAGGAGCAGATGCGCTCGCAAATTCCTCTCGGGAGATTCGGAAGGCCTGAAGACGTTGCAGAACTCGTGGCGTTTCTTGCCTCGGATCGAGCAGCCTACATTACGGGTCAGGTTATCCATCTGAACGGCGGTCTTTGGATGTGACAAACATGGGGTGGTCATTTCGCTGGAGGTGAGAAGGTGAGCGGGACGGTGGATGTCGCGGAGAAGGTGAAAAAGATCATCATCGAACAGCTTGGGGTTGAGGAATCTGAGGTCAAGCCCGATGCCTCCTTTATCGAAGATCTGGGGGCGGACTCCTTGGACACCGTGGAGTTGATCATGGTTCTTGAGGAGGCATTTGAAATTGAGATTCCGGATGACGATGCGGAGAAGATCGTGCACGTAAAGGATGCCGTGCAGTATATTAAAGACCGGACCTGAAGGAGCAGAGTGGTCCAGGAGATACCATGCGGCGAGTCGTAGTGACAGGGTTGGGGGTTGTCTCCCCCGTTGGGATTGGGATCGAATCTTTTTGGTCGTGCCTTTTGAACGGAACCTCTGGAACCAAGCGAATTACTCGCTTCGACCCGACTGATCACGAGTGCCAGATTGCGGCTGAGGTAAAGAATTTTGATCCCCTCTCGTGGATCGAGAAGAAAGAAGTCCGGAAAATGGACCTCTTCGCCCAGTACGCGCTGGCAGCGGCCCACCTCGCCGTTGAGGATGCCCACCTTAAAGTTTCCGATACGAACCGCGATCGAGTCGGGGTCCTGGTTGGGACGGGCATGGGCGGAATCCCGTTGCTGGTCGAGCAGCACGAGGTCCTCTTGAAGAAGGGACCGGGCCGGGTAAGTCCCTTCTTCATTCCCGGTATCATTACCAACATGGCCTCGGGGCGCATCTCGATGCAGGTGGGTGCGAAGGGTCCGAACTCGTGTGTGTCCACGGCCTGCGCCACCGGTAATCACGCCATTGGGGATTCGTTTCGCATCATTCAGCGAGGGGAGGCGGACATCATGCTGGCGGGCGGGAGCGAGGCGGTGATTGCCTCACTCTGCGTGGCCGGATTTAGCGCCTGCAAGGCCCTCTCCACCAGAAATAATGAACCAGAGCGGGCTAGTCGCCCCTTTGATAAGGAGCGGGACGGTTTCGTCATGGGTGAAGGGGCGGCGGTACTGATCCTGGAGGCTTTAGAGCATGCCCTGGATCGCGGGGCGACGATATACGGCGAGGTGACCGGTTACGGGATGAGTGGAGATGCATATCACATTACTGCTCCGGCCCCCGAAGGGGAAGGGGCAGTGCAATCCATGCAGCACGCGCTGAAAGATGGTGGCCTCCGTCCAGAGGAGGTGGACTACATCAATGCTCATGGAACTTCCACCCCATACAATGACGCCAATGAGACCTTGGCCATTAAGCGCGTTTTTGGTGATCATGCGTATCGGGTGCCCGTGAGTTCCATCAAGTCAATGATTGGTCATACATTGGGGGCCGCCGGAGCGATTGAGGCGGCAGCCACGATCTTGTCCATAAAGCATGGGGTTGTGCCGCCGACGATCAACTACGAAAACCCCGATCCCGATTGTGACCTGGACTATGTTCCGAATAAAGCCCGGAATTTGATAATCCAGGTTGCTCTAAACAACTCCTTCGGGTTCGGGGGGACGAACGCCACGCTGGTCTTCCGCCGCTACGACGGCAAAGAGAGAGGATAGTCTGTCCTCTCCAGTCCTTGATTGATCCCTCCCTCAATTGTACCGCCTCTTTCTCTTAGGTGGTTTCCGCCGCGTGGCGGTGCCCCTTCCGTGATTACAGCTGTTTTTCGTTCTCTGGCTATTTTTTCGGGGGATGGGTGGATGGAGGGGTTATCGTTCGGCGGGTTCTAAGAGAGGAGGCCGGGTGATGGCACGGATCTTATCCAAGATCCCGTTCACGAACCGGCCGGAGTCCTCGCTGCCATACTGCTTTGCGATCTCGATGGCCTCGTTGAGGATCACCTTTTCGGGAACCTCTTTGCGGAAGATGAACTCATAGGTTGCCAACCGGAGGATGTTGCGCTCGACCAGCGCGATCCGCGAAAAGTTCCAGTGCTCCGTGTATTGGGTGATTAAGGTGTCGATTTCTTCCCGATGCGTGAGGGTTCCCTCAACCAGCTCCCTGGCATAGGTCCCGACCTCTAGCGGCGGGCCACGGTGGTCCGCCCAAAAGACGTCTAGGACCTCCTCGTGTTTCTCTGGACGAAACTCGAGCTGGTAGAGAATGCTCAGGGCGCGTTCTCGCGCCCGTCGCCGTTTACCCATCTGATCCACTCCACCGGACCGGATCCTCCTCCTGTTCCTTGTCGAGCTGAGCGAACAGATGGGCCATCTCAATCGCGGCCAGAGCCGCCTCGAATCCCTTGTTCCCCATTTTGGTCCCGGCCCGTTCGATCGCCTGTTCGATGGTGTCGGCTGTGATCACGCCGAAGGTTGTCGGCACACCCGTCTTCAGGGCTGTCGTGGCCACCCCGTTCGCGGCTTCGCCAGCGACGTAATCAAAGTGAGGGGTCGCTCCGCGGATGACGGCTCCCAGGCAGATAACAGCATCGTATCGATGACTCGAAGCCAGACGCTGTGCCGTCACCGGGATCTCAAAGGTGCCCGGAACTTTGACTACATCGATTTTGTCTGGATCTACCCCGTGACGGATGAGACCGTCGACGGCCCCGTCGAGGAGTTTTGCCGTGATGAACTCGTTGAATCTGCTGAGGACGATGGCAAAAGAAAACCCCTGGCCAGACAGGTGCCCTTCCAAATGTCGCACCATACTATCTCCCTGACCCGTGCGCCTCCGGGATTCGGTCCAGTAGGTGACCGAGTTTCTCCTGTTTCGTTGCCAGATAGCCGCGATTTTCCGGAATGGGGTGGACCTCTAGGGGCACGCGCTCTACGATACGAAGTCCGTACCCCTCAAGCCCCACGATCTTTCGAGGATTGTTCGTGAGGAGGCGCATCTTGCTCACCCCAAGATCGACCAGGACCTGCGCTCCGATCCCGTAGTCGCGGAGATCCGCCTTGAACCCCAACTTCTCGTTGGCCTCCACTGTATCATAGCCTTGGTCTTGCAGTTCATAGGCGCGGAACTTGTCCGCGAGACCGATGCCTCTTCCTTCCTGCCGCATATAGAGGAACACCCCCGTGCCTTCCGCTGCAATCAGTGCGAGGGCACGGTCCATCTGCAACCCGCAATCGCAGCGTAGAGAGCCAAAGACATCACCGGTCAAACACTCGGAATGGACCCGGACCATCACTTCATCCGCTGGGGTGATATCTCCAAGGGTAAGAGCCAAATGCTGGTCGTTCCCTACCTGATTTTGGTAGAGGAGGGCCTGGAAGGTCCCGTGGAGGGTGGGTACGGTGGTCTCTGCTACTCGCCGGACCAGCTTCTCGCGCCGCATGCGGAAAGTAATCAGATCCTTGACGGTGATGATTCGGAGGCCATGAGAGGCAGCAAAGTCCAAGAGCTGGGGGACTCGGGCCATACTCCCGTCTTCGTTCATGATTTCGCAGATCACTCCAGCGGGGTAGAGACCGGCGAGTCGGCTCAGGTCGACGGCGGCTTCGGTCTGGCCCGCCCGGGCGAGAACGCCTCCCTCCTTTGCTCGGAGAGGAAAGACATGGCCCGGTCGCACAAGGTCCTCCGGTCGCGTGTTGGGGTCGAGCAGCGCTCGAATCGTCGTAGCGCGGTCATGAACCGAGACCCCGGTAGTGACGCCTCGTCGAGCCTCCACGGAAATACAAAAGGCGGTCTCGTAGGGAGAGGTATTTTCTGAAACCATCAAAGGGATGTGCAGTTCATCGAGCCGCTGGATGGGGAGGGAAACGCAGATGAGCCCGCGCCCCTCCTTGGCCATAAAGTTAATGGCCTCAGGCGATACCCGATCGGCGGCCATCGTCAGATCGCCCTCGTTTTCTCGGTCCTCGTCATCGACGACAATAATCATCTTTCCGTCTCGAATCTCTTTGACGGCGTTTTCGATGGAGTCAAAGGACATCTGTGCCTCCCGGTGTTGGTCTGTGCACGGCGTCTAGGAGAAACCTTGCTCGAGGAGCAGTTCTGGTCTGAGGGGGGATCGGTCGCGAACTTTTTCCCCGGCAAGGAGGCGTTCGAGGTAGCGACTCAAAAGATCGACTTCCACATTAGCAAGACTCCCAGGCTCTTTCGCCCCAAGAGTCGTCACGGCCAGCGTATGGGGGATGAGGCAGACGGAGAAGCTTTCCTGCGAAACGTCCACAATCGTCAGACTCACCCCATCAAGGGCGATCGAGCCTTTGGATGCGATGTACACTGATAGGGAAGGGGGGAAGGCGATCCACATCCGTGTAGAGTCACCCAGGGATTCGCATCGGATGACTTGTGCGACACCGTCGACATGTCCGGTGACGAAATGCCCGCCCAGGAAATCTCCTGCCTTCAACGGCAACTCCAGATTGACTCGCTCTTGGGGTTTCAATCCGCCGAGGGTGGTCCGTGTGAGGGTCTCGGGGGAAAGGTCAGTGGTGAAAGTCGTCCCCTCACGAAGGATGACCGTGAGGCAGACGCCGTTGACGGCGATACTCTGTCCCACCGCGAGATCCGCAATCGACGGTCCGCCATGGACCGTGAGGCGGGCACTTTCTCTTTCACCCCGGGTAAGGGCAACGACACTTCCCTGCTCTTCTACGATGCCGGTAAACATCTCCCTATATCACCCAGGGGGCAACTGGCTCCGTCAGGTAGCCCTCGAGCACGACATCTTGGCCCAGTCGTTCGACTGTGAGCTGTGTGACGTGGAGGGCCTCGACAAGCTTCTCAATCCCGTCTCCTTGCAGCAGGGTGGGGGCTTTTTCCCCTCCAATCAGGACGGGAGACAGCATCACGGTCAGCTTGTCTACGATCCCCGCCTGGAGGGCAGAAGTTGCGAGTCTTCCGCCTCCCTCAATCATTACCGAAGTGATCTTTCGGCGTCCCAACTCGCCCAACAGGTCGCGGAGGGAAAGGCCCCCGTCGCCGTGGGGTAGTGCCGTCACCTCCGCTCCTGCCTCTTTCAGTCGGCGGAGGCGAGTCGCGGGGACTCGGGGGCCAACCGCGACCAAGGGGGGATGAGACCCACTCCTCAAAAGCTGGGCGGTGAGGGGCAGGCGCCCTCGGCTGTCCAGGACCACCCGCAGGGGATCACGTCCCTCTTGCCCCTCCAAGCGGGTGGTGAGCATGGGGTCGTCCCTCAGGACAGTTCCGATGCCTACGGCCACGGCATCCACCGCGTTGCGCATTTCATGGACCCGACGGCGGGCTCCCTCGCCAGTAATCCATTGTGAGTCTCCAGTTCGGGTGGCCAGTTTACCATCCAAGCTCAAGGCAGCCTTAAGGAGGACGAACGGTTTCCTGTTACGAATGTATTTAAAGTAGGCCTCGTTGAGCCGGCTCGCCTCCTCTTGAAGAAGACCGACCTCCACGGATATCCCGGCATCCCGGAGCCTTCTCACGCCTTCCCCTGCCACGAGGGGGTTCGGATCGTAGGTTGCCACCACTACCCTGGTGACCTCTGCCTTAACGAGGGCCTCCGCGCAGGGGGGGGTCTTACCGTAATGGGCGCACGGCTCCAGCGTGACGTAGCACACCGCTTCCCGGGCGGCTCCTCCCGCTGCCTGCAGGGCCACTACCTCCGCATGATCGCCACCGGCATAGGCGTGATAGCCTTCGCCAACGATCACCCCCTGCCGGGTTAGGACCGCCCCAACCATGGGGTTCGGGCTCGTTCGTCCCCTCCCTTGGGCCGCCAGGCTGAGAGCCCGCTCCATGTATGTCTGATTCACAGTAAACACCCTTGTCCTCGCAAAGCCCCTGCTTTTAAGAGATTACAGCTCACGCTACCACCGGGAATCAAAGGTGTCAAGGTCAATCAGGGTCGTCGGGACAGGCGGGAGGCGAATCAGGCCCCTGTGCTGAGTAACGCCGAGGCAAACGTCGAGGGAGAGAAGGGTTCAAGGTCCTCGATCCCTTCCCCTAGTCCTACGCACGCTACTGGAATCTGAAGTTCGGATACAATCCCGACGACCGCCCCTCCCTTAGCTGTTCCGTCCAGCTTGGTGATGATGAGCCCGGTAATCCCAATCGCTTGGTGGAACTCTCTTGCCTGGGCGGCCGCGTTGAGGCCGGTCGTGGCATCCAACATGAGTAGGGTCTCATGGGGGGCCCCGGGAAGATGTTGGGCGATAACCCTGCGGATCTTTTTGAGCTCCTCCATCAGGTTTTTCTTGGTGGGGAGGCGACCCGCCGTGTCGATGAGCAGAAGATCCATCCCCCGCGCCTGGGCAGCCTGGAGCGCATCGAAAACCACGGCTGCCGCGTCGCCGCCCGCCTGATGAGTGATGACATCGGCTCCAACCCTCCTCCCCCAGACCTGGAGCTGCTCGATGGCGCCCGCCCGAAAGGTGTCCGCGCCGGCCAGGAGGACCCGCTTTCCCTGGCGTACTGCCCGAAAAGCAAGCTTGCCGATGGTGGTCGTCTTGCCAACCCCGTTCACCCCGAGAGCCAAAACCACATGGGGATGCCCTTCGGGGATATTCCCATGCGGAACCGAGAGGATCGACGTCACCTGCTGCTCAAGGAGGTGAAGAAGCTCTGTGGGCTCTGTTATCCCGGAGGGAACGGCTTTCAAGAGCTGCTGGGTGGCGGACATTCCCAGGTCGGCTGTGATCAGAATCTCCTCGAGTTCCTCCAGCACTTGCGGGTCCACACGCGGCTGCTGAAGAAGCCGTGCGATCCTGTCGAAGAGGATTTCGCGGGTCCTTCGGAGGCCTGTGGTGAGATGGGAGAAAAGGGGAGTGTGCTCTACCATCATCTGAGTGCTCGGCTGCGGTTAGGAAGTGGATGCGCTGACTTTCTGCTCCGCATGTGGCCCGAGCCGAACCGAGATGAGTTTCGAAACCCCCGGCTCCTCCATGGTGATCCCGTAGAGCAGATCCGCCACCTCGATGGTCCGGGGGTGGTGTGTGATGAGGATGAACTGGGAGAGAGAGGCGAGATCGAGAAGGAGGGATACAAAGCGATCCACGTTCTGATCATCCAAAGCAGCATCCACCTCATCCAGGACGACAAAGGGGCTGGGGCGTACGGCCCACAGGGCCATGAGGAGGGAGATGGCACCGAGGGTCTTCTCACCGCCGGAGAGGAGTGAGAGGATGGTAGTTTGCTTTCCAGGGATCCGCACTCGGATTTCCACCCCCGGCTCCTCAGTCTCCTCTCCCTGGCTGAGGACAAGCTCTGCCTCGCCACCGCCGAAGAGACGCTGCCAGAAGCGGTTGAGATGTTCGTTGATAGCGTTCAGGGTCTGCTCAAAGCGCTGCTTAATTGTCTGATTAACCTCAGCAATGGTGGCCTTGAGCGAGGTGACAGATGCGCTGAGATCTTCCGCCTGATCTGTCAGAAAACGGTACCGTTCGGAAAGTGCCTCATACTCCTCTAACGCAGCCATGTTGATCGGGCCCATGGTAGCCATTTTCTGGCGGAGCTCTTCTCCTTCCTGCTCGAGCGACTCCGGATCCTGCGATGGATCCTCTGTGTGAGTGAGGTTCTGAAGATCAGCCTCCTCTCTTACTTCTTCCTGTAAGCGTTTCTGGAGGAGCGAACGCTCTGTGTTTATGGTCGCCTGTTTCGTGGTGATCGAGGCTCGCTGCTGCTGCAGGTGGGTGAGATCACGCCTGGCATTTTTCAAAGCCTCCTCGTGGACACATAGATCCTGCCGGAGCCGATCCCGCTCATCCTGAAGTACTTGGACCGCCTGAACCTCTTTGACCTCTTGCTGCTGTATGGCCCCCAGGGACTGCTGGAGAGAGACGATCTCTTCGGCGAGTCGTCCCTCGCGAGACCGACCGTCTTCCTCCTCATGGCGAATTTCTGCCTCTCGCCTTCGTTCTCTGGCCAGATCGGATTCGAGGCGCTCCATGGAGCGGGCTAGGGCTTCTCTCCGTTCCTGAAGGGAGATCGAACGGACTCGGACCTCTGCCGCTTCTCGCTGAAGCTCTTGTTGTCTTGCTCGAAGGAGGCTGACCTCTTGGTCTTGGTCGGCCGATTCGGTCTTGAACGTCTCCTCCTGCCGATCCAGCACCTGCAGTTCCTTTTGAACCTCTTCGACCGTACTGGCGAGGTCGCTTATTTCCTGTTCCATCTCCGCTCGCTCAGAATTTAATAACTCCATCTGGCGTCCGAGCCGGGAGACAACTGTGCGGACCTCGGCTAAAGATCGTTCTACGTCGCGCCGGGCCTCTTCGGCACCTTTGAGGGCTTGCTCTTGTGTACTCAATACCTGGCGGCATTGCGAAAGTGCCTCTTGAAGAGTCGCCCATTCGCCTTCCACCGCATGAAGTTGATCGGTCACCCGAGCAATCACCGTGGGAAGCTCTTCTAACTCCCTTCTCCGGCTCAGGAGGCTTACGGCGGTAGTTTTTCCACCATGGATGGGACCCCACGAATTCAGCACGACACCCGATGTCGTCGCCACCCGGACAGGCCGAGGAAGGTTCCGGATGAGGGTTACAGCGGTGGAAAGGTCCTGCACGATCAAGGCATCTCCCAGGAGAGCCTGGAGGAGGGGTCGCAGAGTTGCCGGTGCCTCCACGAGCTGGAGCGCGGGCCCGGCGACTCGTTGACTCACCTCGCCGTCGAGAGAGGTAACCGCCCTCTCCAGTGCTTCCTGAAGGCGGGATGCATCTTCAGTTTCGGTTAGCCACTCCGTCTGACGGGGCAGCAGGGTCGCCCAGCCATTCCCCTCTTCCTCTAGATAGCGGAGGAGGGAAAGGGCATCGGCGGCGGTCGCGGTGAGGAGCCCCTGTTGGAGATCACCCAAGAGGGCCTCTATAGCCTTCTCCCAGACGGCTTCGACTCGAATATACTTGGAGAGAGGACCTTCAATCACCTGACAGACTGCTACCTGCTCTGCTTTACTTCTGAGGAGGAATTGCTGTCCTTCGCTCAGTCCTGCAAGGCTTGCCTCGAGTTCCTCAAGAGAGTGAAAGCGACTCTCGAGTCCACTGAGTTCTTCACGGAAAGCCGCCCGTCGTCCGCTCAACACTTCTTGCTGGACATGGAGGCTAGAGAGTTCTTGGGCTGAGGATTCTCGTTTGCTGATCAGGTTCTCGATCTGGCGCTCGATTCCTTGTAAGTGGGCGGTAAGTTCTTGTTCGTGGACTGTTTCGGCGTTTGCCTCTTCGCCACAAGCGGCAAACTGCCGCTCGAGAGTCTCTCTCTCCTGGCAGAGGAGCCTGTGCCGTTCCGTGAGTGAAGCGAAATGGTTTCGCTGGCTCACCAGGTGATCGGTGAGTGCGAGAATATCCTTCTTGCGTCCTGTCAAGGCCTCTTCATTCTGGAGAGCCTCTGCCTCCACGCTGGACAAGGCATCGGTCAATCCCTGCGTCTCTGGGAGAGCAGCCTCGAGTTCCGTCTCCGTCAGGTCCCGCGTTTCTGCGTCTGCCTTAAGATCCTGAAGCAGACGTTCGAGGCGCTCGGCAAGAGCTGCAAGCTCCTGCCGCCGATCTTCCCCCCGCTGCCTCAAGTTGTGGAGTTGCTCCTCCCGGGACCGTACTTCCGCCTCCTCACGCTGCCGTTGGCCTCGCAGGGTGTAAAGTCCTTCCTGACCGGCGGCGATCCGCTTCTCAAGGTCCAGATCGCGGAGGCGGCCAGCCTCCTGGGAGGTCTCCTCTGTAGAGACCCGGAGCTGACACACCTCCTGGGCTTCGGCTAGCTGCTTTTCCTGATAAATGACAGCGTTGAGATCTTCTTCGAGGCGCCGATCTTCCTTGAGCAAGAGGAGGATCTGGACCTCCTTGAGCCTAAGCACCATGCGGTGATGCCGCTCTGCCTTTTTCGCCTGGCGGTGCAGCGAATTTATTTGTCGTTCGACCTCCCGAAGGACGTCCCTGACCCTCAGCAGGTTTTGGTCCGCCGCATCGAGTCGGCTCAGGGCAGTATTCCGCTTCACCTTGTAGGACATGACCCCTGCCGCCTCCTCGAGAAGGGCCCGACGGTCGGCCGGCTTTGAGGCCAACAGGGAACTGATGGCTCCCTGCTCTATAATGGCGTAAGGTTCCCGCCCGAGACCGGTATCGAGGAAGAGGCTGGTGATGTCTTTGAGGCGACAGGGGACTTGATTCAAGAGGTATTCACTTTCGCCAGATCGGTAGAGACGGCGGGTGACGGTTAATTCACTGTAAGGGACCGCCAGCTGGCCGTTAATATCCGACAGGGTGAAGGAAACTTCAGCCATACCCACCGCCTTCCGGTGCGTATTGCCGGCGAAAATCAGATCCTCCATGCGGTCCCCCCGGAGGGCCTTTGGGCTCTGTTCTCCCAATACCCAGCGGATGGCGTCGACAATGTTGCTCTTCCCACAGCCGTTGGGCCCGACGAGGGCAGTTATCCGTGGTTGAAAATCGATCGTCAGCCGATCGATGAAGGACTTAAATCCGAAGACCGTCAGATTGCTCAGTTGCATGGAACTCCTCTACGTCCCTCGCCCGAAGTCCGAAAGCTATGGGACAAAAAGCTTTAGACTCAAATGTTTGGACCATGGACTTCATGGTCTTTATGAATTGAGAGCAGCCTACCACAGGTTTTTCCTGGTGTCAAGAAAAATTACCCAAAATGATGTGGTCATTCCGAGGATGAACCCAAAATGTTGGGGTCTCTCCGTATGGTGGCCAGGGCGGCCCGCGCTGCCGACCGCTCGGCCTCCCGTCGACTTCCCCCCTGACCCTTCGTCAGTTTGTGTCCTCCTACCTCTACTTCGACCTCGAAGCGGGGCGCATGCGGAGGGCCCCGGTGTCGATGCAAGCGGTACCGCGGGACTACTCTGAGAGCGGCCTGCACGTACATTTGGAGTTCAGATTTCGGATCAAGAGTGTCGTTGGGTATGCACAGGGGAAGCAGATGCTGTTTGAGGAAGGTGCGAACGGTGGCGAGGCCTCGATCGAGATAGAGGGCGGCTACAACCGCTTCAAAAGCTGCGGCACACACCGAAATTCGCTCGCGCCCCCCCGGCTCCTCCCCCTTACCAAGCCTTAACAGCGCGGGTAGCCCTAGTTGACTTGCTGCGCGCGCCAAGGTTGTCCGATTCACCACACTGGCGCGAACCCGGGTGAGTCTGCCTGGAGCGAAATCGGGATGGCTCTGGTACAAGTGCAGGCCAAGGAGAAACGTGAGGATCGCGTCACCCAAAAACTCCAGACGTTCGAAGGTCCTTCCCTCTGTACTCACCGAGGGGTGCGTAAGTGCAGCACGCAGCAAATCGGGTCTGCGGAACCGATGGCCGAGCCTCCTTTCGGCCTCACGCACCCACGAATCAGTCTTCCTGTCTTTCTGGTACCGTCCCACGGGCGTGCGTCACCTCCCTCAAGGTTAAAAGTCTTTGTATTTGAGCGAGCGGAAGTAAATCACAAAGCCGGCGGCGACCAGCACAGAGAGGAGGCCAATTCCGAGGGCTCCTATCTCCCCCGTCTTGGCATAATTTTTTAACTCCCAGATCCCGAAGAAGATAAAGAATGCGATGGCGCTGGCAATCAATACCTTATGGGCAGTCTTGATCCGCACCAGTCGACCTCAGGGGCGAAAAATCGAAACACGACCCGTTCTTTTCAAAATTCCCGAGACGTCGGTAGCATGGTACACACGCAGGTCCAGATTTTACAGCAGTATTTCGCGTATTGTCCAGATCTGTGAGATGCTATAAATTCCCCTGAAACGGGGAACGCGCGTATGACGCGGACTTTTCATTTGGCTCGGGTCTCGCTCAAATACATCTAACGATTGTACCACCGGTTACGTGCTTCAGAATTTGTTGAAAGATTACAGAGGCTTGACAGGAAAGGAACCCGGGGATATCATCGGCTTCCAATCACAAATGCGTAAATTAAGATAATTCATTCAGGGGGAAAACATGGCGACCGAGAACGTTGTACAGGTAACCGATGCAGATTTCAAGCAAAGGGTAGTTGACGGTCAGGGGCTCACGATCGTCGATTTTTGGGCGGAGTGGTGTGCCCCCTGCCGCATGATTGCACCCATTCTTGAAGAGCTGGCCCAGGAGTACGCCGGGAAAGTGACAATCGCGAAGCTGAATGTTGATGAAAACCCCCAGACGGCGGCTCGCCTTGGCATTCGGAGCATCCCGACCCTCCTGTTTTTCAGGGGGGGTGAGCGGGTTGATCAGGTGATTGGAGCGGTTCCCCGCGGAGTGATCCAGTCAAAAATCGGCGCCCACCTCGACTGATTTCGTCGGTCAGTTGCGGACCAGACTTTCCCCCAAAATGTTTGTGTTCCCACCCTTGCATCAACCCCGACTAGTTTGTGTGCGAAGTACGCAAGACCTGGAGCGGAATGGGTCTTGACCTTTCCTTTTATTTATGCTAGGTTATCTTTCATTCTCTCGAGGTTTTTACTATGTATTACCCGTCCCGTGAGCAGTTTAAGGCAAAAACCCGTATCGGGAATCTCATCCCGGTCTATCGGGAGGTTCTGGCCGATACTGAGACGGCAGTTTCGGCCTTTTTGAAGATCGGAGGGGGGAAGTATGCTTTTCTGCTCGAGAGTGTCCAGGGAGGAGAGAAGTGGGCCCGCTATAGCTTTTTGGGTCGCAACCCCTCTTTGGTGATCCGAAGTAAGGGACGGGAGGGGGAGATACTGCGATCTGGCTCACCGCCAGAGAAGAGAATCGTCACGGATCCCTTAGATCTCGTGAAGGAGGTACTCAGCGTTTATCGACCTGTAAAGGTGGACGGTCTTCCCCGGTTCTTCGGCGGCATGGTCGGGTATCTCGCCTATGACGCGGTCCGCTTTTTCGAGGCCCTGCCTGACCTCACCAAGGACGATCTTGCGCTACCCGATGCCCTGTTCCTTCTCACGGATACACTACTCATTTTTGACAACCTGAGTCAGCGGATTCAGGTCGTATCCAACGCTTTTGTACCGGACACAGCGTCGAGTACGGTAGACGCCGCTTATGATCTTGCTCTCTCAAAGATCGAAGCGCTGGTCGCTGATCTATGCAAGCCCCTGGATCGGCCGATGATCGCTCCGCTGCCGTCCCGATCGTCTGAGATGAAGTCGACCTTTAACCGTGAGGAATTCTGCCAGGCAGTCCGCACATGCAAGGATTATGTGGAGGCGGGGGATATTATCCAGGCAGTCCTCTCGCAGCGGCTTGAGGTGAAGACAGTTGCTCAACCCTTTGACGTCTATCGGGCTCTGAGGATCGTTAATCCCTCGCCCTACATGTACTTTCTGCGCTTGGGAGATCTCTCGCTGGCAGGGAGCTCCCCCGAGGTCTTGGTCCGGTTAGAAGAGGGGGAAATCGACCTTCGCCCCATTGCGGGGACCAGGCCACGGGGCCGGGACGAAACCGAAGACCGTGTCCTGGAAGCGGAGCTCTTGGGGGACCCCAAGGAACGGGCGGAGCATATTATGTTAGTGGATCTTGGGCGTAACGATGTGGGCCGCGTCGCGGTGCCGGGAAGCGTAAAGGTGAACGAGCTCATGGTGATCGAGCGCTACTCGCATGTGATGCACATCGTATCAAATGTTCGGGGCCAACTCGCGGAAGGCCGGGACGTCTTTGATTTACTCCGAGCGTCGTTCCCGGCCGGGACGGTAACGGGGGCTCCGAAGATCCGCGCCATGGAGATCATCGAAGAACAAGAACCGGTCAGGCGAGGTTCATACGCAGGGGCGATCGGCTACGTTAGCTTTTCAGGTAATATGGATACCTGCATTACCATCCGGACAATCCTGTTCGCCAAAGAACGGGCCTGGATCCAGGTGGGAGCTGGGATTGTGGCCGACTCGGAACCGGAGCGGGAGTACCAGGAGACCTTGAACAAGGCGGCGGCCATGCTTCGGGCGATCGAGATGACGGAGGGAGGCCTGGACAGTTCGCCCGTGAGTTGATGGTCGGCGACCAATGACCAACAATAGATGACAGCAATAGGACTGTCATCGGGTAACGGTGATCGGTCATCGAATCAAGAGTGGTGAACCACCATGATTTTGGTAATTGACAATTACGACTCGTTCACGTTCAACCTGGTTCAACACCTCGGGGAGCTCGGTGAAAAAGTCCGGGTGGTCCGAAATGACAAGATTACTCTGAAAGAGGTGGAGGAGCTCCGACCTGCCCGGATCGTTATTTCTCCCGGTCCCTGCACTCCCAAGGAGGCAGGGATTTCTTGCGACATCATCAGTCAATTTGCTGGCTGCATTCCCATCCTAGGGGTCTGTTTAGGACACCAGTGCATCGGAGCGGCCTTTGGCGGAAGGATCGTTCGGGCCGGACGCCTCATGCACGGGAAAACCTCTATGATCCACCATGACGGGCGAACCCTCTTTCGGGATCTTCCGAATCCCTTCGAGGCAACCCGCTACCATAGCCTGCTGGTCGAGCGAGAGAGCCTTCCCGCCTGTCTGGAGGTTTCGGCAGAAACTACCGAAGGTGAGGTGATGGGGCTTCGCCACAAGGACCACTTGGTAGAGGGAGTCCAGTTCCACCCCGAGTCGATCCTGACCGCTGTTGGGAAGGACCTTCTCAGGAATCTCCTCAGGCTGTGAAGCAGTCACTTTTCAGCACCGGAGTCAACGGACGAGCAGCTGATTACTGATTGCGAACTGCTGGATGGTTGATGCGATGATCGTTGAGGTACTCCAGAAGGTGGTTGGGCGGCAGGATCTCAGCCGGGATGAGGCCTACATGGTCATGGAGTTTCTTATGACCGGTCGCGCCTCCGATGCCGAAATTGCGGCCTTCCTCACCGCTATGCGGATGAAGGGTGAAACGGTGGAGGAGCTCTGCGGCTTTGTCCAGGTTATGCGGGGAAAAGTGACCGCTGTTCACACTCGGTATTCAGGGGGTCGGGCCGCCCCCCGTCCCGGCGATCGGATGCTCGTGGATACCTGCGGGACGGGGGGAGACGCGAAAGGAACTTTCAATATCTCCACGGCAGCCGCATTTGTGGTTAGTGGGGCAGGGATTCCAGTTGCCAAGCATGGCAACCGCTCTGTCTCCGGGTTGTGCGGAAGCGCCGACGTCATCGAAGCACTAGGTGTCTCCCTCGATCTCCCCGCCGAGCGGGTAGGCCGATGCATCGATGAGGTCGGGATCGGATTTCTTTTTGCGCCCCTGCTTCACCCGGCGATGAAGCATGTGATGTCGGCTCGCCGCCGGATCCGGCTCCGGACCCTGTTCAATATCCTTGGCCCGCTCACCAATCCTGCCGGGGCCTCTGCTCAGGTGATCGGAGTCTCTGAGGCAGGCCTCACTGATATTTTGGCCGACGTTTTAAGAGAGCTGGGTTGCTACCGGGCCTTTGTCGTTCATGGGAAGGAGGGCCTCGACGAGATCTCTACTGTCGGGGAGACCAAAATCTCCGAGGTGGTAGAGGGACAGATCCGAACCTTTTACGTTCAGCCGGAGGACTTTGGAATTCCCCGAGGAACGCTGTTGGACCTCCAGGGGGGTGATGCGACCACAAACGCGGAGGTCATACGAAAGATCCTTCAAGGGGCCCGCGGGCCTAAACGGGACATTGTTCTCGTGAACGCGGCTGCCGCCATAGCAGCTGGCGGGGGAGCGCAAAATATCCAGGGCGGGATCGCAGCTGCAGAACACTCGATAGATAGCGGAGCTGCCTGGACAAAATTGGAGCAGGTGGTAGCCTTCTGTCACCAAGAAGGCGGAACTGTACGCAATCAGCCATAAGGAGTCATGTATCAGCAAGCAGGAATTGGCACCGAGGAACGCTGAGCTGACTACTGACAGCTGATCGGTGATGGCCCATAGGAACGGCCGAGGGTGAGAATGATTCTGGAAAGGATCGTAGAAGCAAAGCGAGAAGAAGTAGCCTCTCGAAAGGCAACGGTCCCGCTCCGAGATCTCCAGGCTCAGATTCAGGATCTTCCGCCCCCACGCGACTTTCACCACGCCCTCCAACGCCGGTCACGGGGTGGGGGAATCCGGTTGATCGCTGAAGTGAAGCGTGCATCTCCGTCGCAGGGGATCATTCGCCAGGATCTCAACCTTGAGCAGATCGTGCGCGCCTATTCGGGGGCCGGGGCGGTGGCACTTTCCGTTCTCACCGACGAACCCTTTTTCCGGGGGAGCCTCCACGATCTGGCACAAGTGAAGGCGATCGTCTCCCTTCCGATCCTGCGCAAGGACTTCATCCTCGATCCGTACCAGGTGTACGAGACCCGTAGTTCCGGCGCCGATGCTATCCTTCTGATCGCAGCTGTCTTGGACACCCAGCCGCTGCAGGACCTTTTAGCCCTCTCGCAGGAACTGGGACTGCATCCCTTTACCGAGGTTCACAATTCGGAGGAGCTCCATAGAGCTGTGGCCGCCAAGGCGCCCATCGTGGGAATAAATAATCGGGACCTTAAGACCTTTCATGTGTCCCTCGAAACGACTTTCCTGTTGCTCCCGGAAATTCCGCCAGATCGGGTAGTGGTCAGTGAGAGCGGCATCACTGACCGAACGGAAGTTGGTCGCCTCGAGGCGGCCGGGGTAGATGCCATCTTAGTCGGGGAGGGACTGCTCCGAGCCCGAGATGTAGCGGCGAAGGCCCGAGAACTCTTGGGGACGGAGCATGAGGGTCCGCGTTAAAATCTGTGGCATAACCAACAGGAGGGATGCGGAACTCGCAGCCGAAGCGGGCGCCGATGCCCTCGGGTTTATTTTCGTCCCGGACACCCCTCGGTACGTCGATTCGGACACGGCTCGGGGAATCATCAAAGATCTTTCGCCCTGGATCACCCCGGTGGGGGTCTTTGCCGATCACCCCATCGAGGAAGTCGAGCGTCTCATGCACCACTGTGGCTTCCTGACAATCCAGCTTCACGGTCTCGAGTCTCCGGAATATTGCCGTTCCCTCACAGGATCGGTCATTAAGGCCTTTCGCGTCGGCGGGAGCCAAGGTCTTCCGGACCTTCAGGCCTATCGTGTCCAGGCGTATCTACTAGACACTTTTGCTGAGGGAAGAGTAGGAGGGACCGGCAAAACGTTTCCTCTTGAGCTAGCGACACGCGCAAAAGCCTTCGGATATGTGATTGTCTCTGGAGGCCTCACCCCAGGAAACGTGGCACAGGTGATTCGGAAGGTCGGTCCGTATGGTGTAGATGTTTCAAGCGGTGTGGAGGTGGAACCAGGCCGCAAGGATCCTCAGAAAGTTCGGGATTTTGTAGCACGCGTGAGGGAGGAAGGATGAGCTGGCACTTTCCAGATCCTAGCGGACATTTTGGCCGATATGGGGGACGGTACGTTCCCGAGACCTTGATGGGACCCCTTGAGGATCTCGAGCGGGCATACCGCGAGGCCCAACAAGATCCAGGGTTTCAGGCGGAATTGGACTATTATTTGCAAAGATACGCGGGCAGGCCGACTCCCCTCTACCTTGCCCGGCGTCTCACAGAGAAGCTAGGCGGAGCAAAGATCTATCTCAAAAGGGAAGACCTCTGCCATACTGGCGCCCATAAGATTAATAACACCCTCGGACAGGTGCTGCTGACCTGCCGGATGGGAAAGCGGAGAGTGATTGCGGAAACAGGAGCAGGACAACACGGGGTGGCGACGGCGACGGCAGCAGCCCTTTTTGGCCTTGAATGCCAGATCTACATGGGGACCGAAGACATGCAACGGCAGGCCCTCAACGTGTTCCGGATGCGGCTCCTGGGGGCCGAGGTGAGGCCGGTGGAGGCGGGAAGTCGGACGTTAAAAGACGCCATCAACGAGGCGATGCGGGACTGGGTCACGAATGTCGATCACACCCACTATGTCCTAGGGTCTGCCCTCGGGCCTCACCCCTTCCCCATGATGGTGCGCGATTTTCAGTCGGTGATCGGCCGTGAAGCCCGGGCCCAGATACTGGAGGCAGAGGGACACCTTCCTGATACGCTGCTCGCCTGTGTCGGCGGGGGCTCGAACGCTATTGGCCTGTTTAGTCCGTTCATCGAGGATGGCGATGTCCGGATGATCGGGGTCGAGGCGGGAGGGTTAGGAATCGAATCGGGAAAGCATGCTGCTCGCTTCGCCGCCGGAGAACCCGGGGTCCTTCACGGGACCCTGAGTTACGTTCTCCAAGACGAGAATGGCCAGATCCGAACCACCCATAGTGTATCGGCGGGCCTCGACTACCCCGCGGTGGGACCCGAGCACACCTACCTGAGGGAGATTGGCCGCGCAGAGTATGTTTGTGTGAGCGACCAGGAGGCCCTCGAGGGATTCCGACTCCTTGCGGGCCTGGAAGGCATCATCCCGGCCCTTGAATGTGCCCACGCGATTGCCTACGCGACCAAACTAGCTCCGGAGATGGGAGCGGACAGCACGCTGCTGATCAATCTTTCTGGCCGGGGTGACAAGGACGTTGAGCTCGTGTCTGGGTTAATTGATGCTTCACGAGCAGCAGGTGACAAAGAGCAGGTCGGGCCCTTCCAAATGGGCAGCCACGAGGCATGAACGCGAAACGCAAACAAAAGTGATGAATCGGATCGATCAACGCTTTCAGGAAATCCGGGCGAGTAAACGGAAGGCCTTAATACCCTTCATCACCGCAGGGGATCCGGATTTCGCGACCACCCAGGAAATGGTCTGGGCCTTTGAGGAAGCAGGGGCAGACCTGCTCGAGCTCGGTGTCCCCTTTTCCGACCCCCTGGCCGACGGGACTACGATTCAGCGAGCTAGTCAACGGGCCCTCGAACACGGAGTTACACTCAAAGGGGTTATCGCCTTGGTGGAGCGGATCCGTGTGCGTTCCCAAATCCCTGTGATCCTCATGAGTTACGTCAATCCGATCCTTCGCATGGGTGCTCAAGAGTTTGCGACACGGGCGGGTAGTGTGGGGGTGGATGGAGTTGTCATCCCAGACCTACCTCCTGAAGAGGCGCAAGAGATTCCGAGGTGTTGCGAAGCTTCGGGGATTCATACGATTTTCCTGGCGGCACCTACGAGTACCGATGCCCGACTCCGCCAGATCGTGGAGTGTTCTCGAGGATACATTTACTACGTTTCCCTGAAGGGGGTGACGGGGGCGAGGGATACCGTTGAGGCAGGTCTCGAAAGCTCCCTGAATCGCCTCCGACGGTTGACCGACAAGCCTATTGCCGTTGGCTTTGGCATCAGCACACCCGCGCAGGCGTCCACGGTGGCTCGGCTCGCCGATGGGGTGATCGTTGGATCGGCCATCGTCGAGTGTATCGAGCGAGGCCGCGGAAAGCCAGGAATGGTCAAGGAAGTGGCCGGATTTGTCCGAGCCTTGAAGCAGGCCGTACAGTAGGAGGAGAGGTGCGTAAGCATCAACAGGTCCGAAAGACAGGGCGGGAATCCCAACGGACGATACGACGGCTCCTCACTGTCTACCAGCGGCAGATCAACCATCAGCAAGGGCAGATCACCGACTTGGAGAACCACATCAGGGCCCAGGAACTCCGGGTCAGCCTTCTCCAAGGGATCCGGCGGGCCTCCACCTCTACTTTGGATCTCGGCTCTCTTTTCCCTGTCCTTCTCGAGATGGTTCTCGATGCGGTGGCTGCCGATCATGGGTCCCTACTCCTGATCAATCCGGACGAGAAGAGGGTTCTCTTCGGAATCCAGGGGGCAAAAAACGGGTCTGCGATGCCTCTTGGAAATGTCTCCCTCAAACAGGGCTACCGCAGGCAGATCTTCACGGGTGGCGAGACCACGCTCCTCAAAACGCTGACGGCCCCGCCACCTGGCTGGGAGATGCCACGCTTCAAGGGAGGCCGAGCGTCTCTCCTCGTCATCCCTCTGCAGATCTCCGGACGCATGATTGGTTTGCTCGAGTTGCTCCGCCCACCGTCAGCCCCTCCCTTCCATCCCAGGGACGCAGAGCTTCTCACGACCGTAGGGCACCAGCTCGGGATGGTCATGGAGAATGCCAGGCTCTATTCTGAGGCGTCAAAACAGGTAGGGCAATTTTCAACTCTCATGGAGCTGAGTGCCATCTTGAACTCCACCCTGCAGTTCTCGGAGGTCCTGAGGCGTACGGTCGAGGCTGCTACCCGTCTCATGGAGTGCGAAGTTGGGTCTCTCCTCCTCCTGAACGAAGACTGTGACGAACTGGTCTTTGAGGTGGCTTTAGGAGAGCGGGGGGGAGAGGTGAGGGATGTCCGGCTCAAAGTCGGAGAGGGAATCGCCGGGTGGGTTGCCAAAACGGGAAAACCAGCCGTCGTAAACAGTGTGGAGCGCGATGCCCGCTTTCTCCGCCGGGTCGACGTCCGTACGCATTTCACAACGCGGAACATGATCTGCGTACCCGTCAAGAGCCGGAATCGGATCATCGGGGTCCTTCAGGCAATTAATCGGTTAAGCGCTCGCCCTTTCACGGTCGAGGATCAGCGCCTATTTGAATCCCTGGCCCGCCAGGTTGGTATCGCCATCGAAAACTCTCGGCTCTATGAAGAAGTGAAGACGACCTTTTTCAGCACGGTGGCGACATTGGCCGAGGCAATCGAGAAACGGGATCCGTATACGGGGGGCCACGTACGGCGTGTTGTCGAGGTCTCCCTGATCCTCGGAGAAGAATTAGGCTTAAGAGTCGAGGAGATGGAAACCCTCCATCTCTCTGCCATCCTCCACGATGTGGGGAAGATCGGCATCCGGGACGGGGTGCTGCAAAAGCACGGGCCGCTCTCCCCAGAAGAGATGGCCCACATCCGCGAGCATCCAGATATCGGGGCGGAGATCCTCGCTCATATTAAGCAACTCGAAGCGGTGATCCCGGCTGTGCGGCATCACCAGGAGCGCTGCGATGGACTGGGGTATCCAGAGGGCTTGAAGGGAGAAGAAATCCCTCTGGCATCCCGGGTGGTCGCCGTTGCCGATACGTTCGATGCGATGACCACTGACCGCCCATATCGGCCACGATTGAGCGACGAGGCGGCCGCTAATGAGATCGAACGAGGCGCCGGGACACAATTTGACCTGGATGTGGTGGAGGCTTTTCTCCGTGCCTACCGGCAGGGACGGATTAGCTCGGCAGCCCTGTGGGCTCTGGAAAAGGGGGCTGGGGATCAAACGAGAACCTTGTCGGTCCAACGGGTATCCGAGGAGATTCCATGAGGTACCGGGTTCTTGGATGCTCTGGAGGTGAAGCCCCGGGGTATCACCTCTCTAGCTTCCTCCTGGATGATACCGTGCTCATCGATGCGGGGTCAGTGTCTGCTGTCCTGGAGATTCCGGCTCAGTTGAAGATCGAGTCGGTCCTCCTGACCCACTCTCACTTGGATCACGTCCGGGGGCTCTGCCACCTGGCGGACAACGTATTTGGGCGGCGCGACCGACCAATTTCCGTTTACAGTATCGAGCCGGTCCTCGAGGCACTCAAGACATCGCTGCTCAATAACGTATTGTGGCCCGACTTCACCGAAATCCCCAACTCCCATATGCCGATCCTCGATTTCCGGGCCATCTCCGAGGGCACGGCGACCCCTCTCGGCCATTTCCGGGTTACCCCAATCCGTCTCTCGCATACGGTGGTCAGCCTCGGCTATCTCCTCGAGGGCGATTTCGGGACTCTGTTGCACCTCGGAGATACCGGTCCCACGGAGGCGGTCTGGCACATGGTGAAGGGGATGCCGAATTTGCGGGCGGTCATGATCGGGACCAGTTTTCCCAATCGGCTGCAGCACCTGGCCGACCTGAGCGGACATCTCACACCTCAGGGTCTGAAGGGGGAGCTTGCCAAGGGCGATGTGAAGGCGAACGTCTATGTCTACCACATGAAACCCCCATACGTCTCAGAGATCGCTGAGGAGCTCAAGCAGCTTGTCCCGGAGTGTCATATCTTGGAAGAGGGAAAGGAATACTCGTTCCCGCCGATCCCATAGAGGTCTTCCGGTGCGTGGAGGCCAGCGAGGGGTCACCCTCATAGAGATCCTGATAGTCGTCACCCTCTTGGTGGTTGTGGCGGGGGTGGCTATGCCCTGGTTCCTCGGGGTTATCGAGTCCTACCGGCTTCGGGTGGCGGCCTGGGAGCTCGCGGGAGACCTTCGCCTTGCCCGCCAGAAGGCGGTCACCACCCAAGTGCGGCACCGCATCTGTCTTTCCAACTGTGCCAGTCCTGTCCCAATCGGTGGCTATCTTTTGGAACGGCAGGCTGCCGGATGGGTGCTAGACGTAACCAGGGCCGATCTCCCCGATGGGGTGGTAATCGCGACCAATGGCCCGGGAGACAAGATCACGTTTGACACGAAGGGAGAGCTTTCGGGAACGTTGGGAACCACCACGGCCTTGACCAACGGGACTGGCACATACGAGGTCAAGGTCGCGTCGACGGGACGAGTTCGGGTATGTAAGGGGACCTGTCCATGAAGAATCGCTCTCGCGACACCGCGGGCCTCAGCCTGCCCGAGGTTTTGCTGGCGACCGTCATCATCATGATTGCCATTCTCGGCATCGTGGGCCTCTTTCCCACAGCCTTGCAGAATGTCCAATACGGGGGCCACATGAGCCAGGCCTCCTCTCTGGCCCAAGCAATGATCGAGAGAATTCGAACGGAGTCCTTTGACACCGTGTCCAATTATAACGACTTGGACACGCAGAACGCCCCACCAGGCGGTCTTCCAGCTTCGGTCCTCACTCACTTTACCCAGTGGACCAACAACATCGCCCCTGCGAGTCCCGTCGGAGCCCTCCCGCAAGGGTGGGGCACCGTACAAATACAGGAGGATGTTTTAGGTCTTCCCGACCTCAAGCAGGTCACGGTCACGGTTGGTTGGCAGGAGCGGGGGGGTCAGATCATCACCTTCGTCACCTATGTGGCCCGGCATGATTGAACGGCGTAATCACGACATCAATGGGCAAGGCGAGGCGGGGTTTAGCCTTGTAGAGACCCTGATGGCCATGGTCATTAGCAGTATCGTCCTCCTCGGCCTTTACCTGATATTCGATGTAAATCAGGCTACCTTCATCAGAGGAGAGCAGCAGACTGACCTCCAGCAGAACGCCCGAATCGGCATGGACCGGCTGGTGCGGGAACTTCGACTCGCGGGCAACGATCCGTCCGGCACTCTTACCGGCGGTCCGGCGATACCAGGAGGGCAGGCCAGGTGCTCGAATCCTCCCCCAGCTACTCTCCAAGCCATTGAAAACGCGGAGGTCACTTGCGTGCGCTTTTACGCCGACGTGGATGGCGATGTGCCGTTGGCGACCGAGCGGGTGGAGTACAGCCACGATGCCGCGGCCCAAGTGCTCCGACGACGACGGTGGACAAATGCGGGGACGGGTGGCGGTGCTCAGCCTCTGGCCGAGCGCGTGACCACCCTCACGTTTGCGTATTACGACGGTGCAGGTGCATGTCTAGGAGGGGAATGTGCCACGCCCCCTGATCCGGTTCCAGCCGGGAGCTTAGGCAACATCCAACGGATCTCTGTTACCATCACGACGGCCGATACCCAGACCGGAGGCGGAGCACTTCCCTTCACCCTCACGGGAGAAATCCGGCCACGGAACCTAGGGTTGAGCCCGTGACAACCCTCAGGGAATCTCTGACGCGCAGCCAAGAGGAGGCCGATCCTGTCCGTATTCAGCGGAGAGGGGAAAAGGGGATCGCGCTCGTCATCACCCTGCTGGTGATGACCCTCCTCTTGATCATGGGGAGCGCTTTTTTGAGCATCTCATCTACGGAAACCCTCATCTCCATTAACGAGCGGAACCGACTGCAAGCCTTCCACGTGGCCGAGGCGGGGTCTGAAAGGGCAATCGCCGAGTTGAACGTCAACGGGGCGTATGCGGGGACTGGAGGGGAGCAGGCCCTCGGTTTTGGGACCTACACGACCACGGTGACCGACCTGCTTCCACTGCCCGGCGGCGTGGATCGAAAGCAGGTCGTCTCGATCGGGTATGTCCCGAATAGCACTGTGCCCAACCGCGCAATGACCCAAGTTCAATTCGTCGTAGAGCGCGGTTCCCCATTTGAGTTCGGCTTGGTCGGGTTAAGCTTGGTCGAATTGGAGGACCGCGTGGTGGTGGACAGTTACGATTCGGCCCAGGGGGACTACGATCCTGCTACCGCGGGAGCGGACGGGCATATCCACAGTAACGGCAACGTCACGCTCTCGACAAATAACACAGTGAACGGGAATGCCCAGGCAGGAGGTACGGTCACCCTCGGGTCTGGGTCAACCATTACGGGCACGGTCGGCGAGGGGGTTCTTAGCGCCAACGTTGAAACAAACATTACCTTTCCGCCTCCCACGAGCGATACCGACGGTGTTTCTCCTCCAGGGGCGTTTAATACGGTGTCGCACGATCTCATCGTGGACCCCGGCGAGACGGTGACGCTTGATCCGGGAACCTATTCCTTCGATAAGGTCACTGTCGGGATGGGAGCGAAACTTGCCATGACCGGTCCGGTGCTGATCTATATGACTGGCAGGTTCTCTGCCGAAGACGGAGCGGTGATCAACACGAGTAAGATCCCGGCAAATCTGGTGATCGTCTCCTCCATGGCTGGGGATGATGCGATGAAGATGAAACAGGGGTCTGGCGAGTTTTATGGAGGAATCTATGCCCTCAATGGTGAGGTTGAATTTCAGGAAGGGGGATGGAAGATGCACGGTGCGATCATCGCCGACGAGATAGACCTTGAGGATGACGCCCGGTTTCATTACGATGTGGCTATCAGCGCAGCTTCTGCCCCAGGCGCCAATTTCAGGCCGACCGGCGGCACGTGGCAGGAATTGCTCCCGTAAGCGATGTCCGCACGCTGCACGTTCCTAAGGAGCCTTCCCGCTAATTCATATCAGAACAAGTTCACCCGCACCTACGGTGAACCCTCGTCCATTGAAATCTGCAGGGTAGCCGCACATTTTGAGTCCCGCTTCGCGAAACGCAAGAGGAACACCTGTATCGAGTCGCCTCCGAGCATGGTTCTAACGCCGTGGTGAGCCAACCGGGAAAGTAGGCACTGCCTCGCTATGGCGACCTCGGGGGGTCGTATTGCTTTTTATGGGAAGAGGCATGGCACGTAACCCATTGTGGATAAAGGCCAAGGCTGCTGTTGCGGAGTCCCTGTAAAGGGGCCTTGGGGGGTGCGTAAAAGTATCCTTCCCTGGCATTGATATTGCACCCCTATGCCCACGGGGTGCCAGTCGTGATAACATTTCTTCGATACATTGGAAATAAGGGTTTCTCAGCTATTGAGCTTCTCTTAGCCATGATCATTGCCGGACTCCTGATCGGCGCGGCAATGCCCGCTTTTATGAGCATGGTTCAGAGATCCCGCATCGATGGAGGATCCCGCCAGATCTTGTACGAGATCCGATCAGCTCAAAGCTTAGCGATCAGCCGAGGAGGTGTCTTCGGGTTCCAATGGGGGGGCGATCCAGGACCGGCGCCCCCTCCCCTCCCAGGACAGCTGAACAGCACGTATCGGATCGTACTGGACACCAATGGGGCCTGCAACTTCCCAGCGGTAGGGGCACCCGTGGACGGCACGAATGTGATCCGCGGCTGGTTTAACCTCGCCGGGGACTACCCAGGAGTGACAATCCAATCTGTACAAGATAATAACAATACAATCATCGGCGAAGTGGAGTTTAACTCGAGGGGAGCATCAGTGAATAGGTGCGCAGTCGTCGCGTTCCCGGTGACGATCATCATCGCTGATAACT
>JAAXQN010000127.1 GCA_012974305.1 Candidatus Methylomirabilis sp.
CCCCAGGGTTCCACCCGGGGCACTAAGAGGTCCTAGGGGAGAGGCTTCCCTACGCTTGGGGGCTGTTGAGCGAGGCGAACACCGAGCGCCGAATCTCAAAGGCTTTCGGGACTAGTGGAAGTGCCGCACCAGCGCGGAATGCTAGTGAGAAATAGTTGGTGCGGCACTAGCCGGCAACGGCGATCTGGCGAAAGTCGGCAATCTGGCTGAAAAGGCTGGCGGTCTCGGCAAGAAGGGCCAGGCGATTGTCCCTGAGCGCGGCGTCCTTGGCCATCACTAAAACATCATTAAAGAACCGGTCCACCGCGGGCCGAAGGGTGGCAATCCGCTTGAGGGCCTCTTCGTACTCCCCGCGTTCGGTCAAGCGTGCCACCTCCCCTTGCAAGGCCTTCACCTCCCGGTGAAGCACTCTTTCTGCCTCCTCCTGAAACCTGCTCTCCTCGACCTCCCGCGCAAAGTCCGGCGGGAGAATATTCGTCACTCGCTTGAAGGCGATGGCCAGGGAGGCAAACTCTGCATCCTGCTTCGCCTTGGTCAAGGCCTGGGCCCGCTGAAACGCCCGGGGGATATCATCAAAGCCGACCAACAGCACCGCCGCCGCCACATCCGGGGGAATCCCCCGATCGGTCATGATCCCCTCGCATCGGACACGAAGGAACGTCAGGATGTCCTTCAAGGCCTCGTCTCGAGGACGGCTGATCCGGTCCTTCAGGAGTTCCAGGGCCTTTTGGATCAGGGGCGTGAGCGGGACAGAAAGCTCTTGCCCTATCAGGATGAGGATGAGGCCCAGGGCCGCCCTGCGCAGTGCATAGGGGTCTTCGGAGCCGGTAGGGATCAGGCCGATACCGAAACATCCGGCGATACTATCCATCCGATCAGCCACGCCGACCAAGGCGCCCGCCTTTGTCCGGGGGAGGGTATCCCCCGCGTACCGGGGGAGATAGTGCTCCTCGATTCCGACAGCGACCTCCGCCTTTTCCCCGCTGATTTCGGCATAGTGGCGCCCCATGACCCCCTGCAGCTCGGTGAACTCCCGGATCATTCCACTGGCCAGATCCGCCTTGCAGAGGGAAGCAGCCCGGCGAGTACTCTCTTCCGCTGCGGGGTCGACCGACTTGGCCATGAAACCGGCGACCTCGGTCATCCGTTTCGTCTTGTCCAACAGGCTTCCGAGTCGTTCCTGAAAGAGGATGTGGCCGAGGCGGGGGACCAACTTCTCGAGGGGAAGTTTTTTCTGATCCTCTTTGTAATAGAAATCGGCATCCGCCAGTCGTGCCCGGAGGACCCGCTCGTTTCCTATGGCAACCACATCCATGTCTCGGGCCTTCACGTTGGAAACGGCGACGAAGTATGGGAGCAGTTTCCCCTGCTTGTCCACCACGGGGAAGTATCGTTGGTGCTTCCGCATTGGGGTAATGATCAGTTCCCGTGGCAGGCTGAGGTACTCATCGGGAAAACCACCCCGAACGAGCGTGGGATACTCGACCAAATGGGTGACCTGCTCCAACAGGTCAGGATCGATGAGCGGTTCACCACGCACCTCGCGGGCGGCTTTCGCAACGAGCTGGCGCACCTGCTCACGCCGTCGGTCCTGATCGACAATGACGAAGGCCTTCTCTAGCTTCTTCAGATATTCTTGGAAGGTGCGGATTTGGATCGGCTGTGGTGCGAGAAAGCGGTGGCCAAATGTTTTTGCCCCACTCCGAATCCCGTCAATCTCAAACTCCACCACCCTCCCCCCGTACAGGGCAAGGAGCCATCGGATCGGACGAACGAAGCGGATGGATAAATCACCCCACCGCATACTCTTGGGAAATGTCAGCGAGGTAATGATATTGGGGAGGAGAGAGGAGAGAACCTCGGTCGTCTTTAATCCCTTCTCCTTTTTCCTCGCAACGACATAGTCCCCGCGCTCTGTCGCCCGAATTTCCAATTGCTCGACGGGGATCCCCTGCGCTCGGGCGAAACCGAGCCCGGCCTTCGTCGGCTTGCCTTCTGCATCATAAGCCGCTGACTTCGGCGGACCGACGATTTCTCGGACCTCATCCGCCTGCTTGTCTGCCAATGCCTCCACGTGGAGGGTGAGGCGCCTCGGGGTGCCGAGAGTTCGAATGCGTCCGAAACCCAGGCGGGCCTGCCGGAGGAGCTGATCAGCGATCCGCTGTAAATCGCGGAGCGCATCAGCCATATAGACCGAGGGGATCTCCTCGGTCCCGATCTCAAATACAAGCTCTTTATCCTTTCCCCTTGCTTTCGCTTTCGGTCTCGGTTTCGACTTCGCTTTCG
>JAAXQN010000046.1 GCA_012974305.1 Candidatus Methylomirabilis sp.
AGATGTGTATAAGAGACAGACCCAAGAGATCCGGTCCCGGGTCCTGGACGAACTCGAACACCTCCCCCTGTGATCGCTGAGATACCCCCATTTTCCAGTGTGTCCAGCCCTGCAGATCGGCTGGGGTTGGGCCAACGTTGATGGTGGTTTGGGCAGAAATAGGCCGCGGGCCAGTAGGGCAATAGGCCGCCAGCGTGGCGGCATTTCTCGGGAGAAACAGATTGACAAATGGCGTGTATCTAACTGAAAATACGGTTGTTTTCGTGCTTCATTGGGGACTCGTCTGCGGGTGATAGGCCGCCGAGAAAAACCGACGCCTCTGCGGCTCACTTAATAGTTATGAGCCATGAGATACCAAGTAAGTAAAATTGATGCGGCGGTAGATCAACTAGATTGGGCAATAAGGCTTTTTCTTGATCACCAGGCATATGTGCCAGCAATAACACTTGCCGGTGCTGCCGAAGAGATTGTGGGTGAGGCTGTTTCATCTGAGGCAGCATTCCGTATATTGAAAAAATCTCTTTCAGAGAAGACCGGAATAGAGGAAAAAGTTGTATCACAAGAGCATCTGAATAAAACAAAGAATTGGCTAAAGCATTGGAAGGAAATGAAAGACGAAGAGTTTGTAGAAATAGAGCTCGAAACTGAAGTAATTCAGTACTTAGTCAGAGCTATAACCAACCTTGTTACTCACAATAATTCACTTACGAGTGAAACGCCGAGATTCTTTGAATGGCTAAATGAGAACAGAAAGGATTTGATGAATGGCTTATAACAGGTCGCTCAAGCGGGCGCGATTCCGCGCCGCTTATCTCAATCGTTAGGCGACCGTTGCCATGACCGCTACCACTTCGGGAGGCAATCCTTGACGTCATTTCGCTTCGTTCACACCGCGGACATTCATCTCGACAGTCCACTCAAGGGGCTTGCTGGTCACGAAGGGCGCGCTGCGGAGCGGATTCGGACGGCGACGCGGGAGGCATTCGACAATCTCGTTGGTCAGGTGATCGACGAGGAAGCCTCCTTCTTCATCATCGCTGGCGATCTCTATGATGGGGATTGGCGCGACTATCAAACGGGGCTGTTCTTCGTCCGGCAGATGGGCCGACTCGCCAAGGCTCACATTCCCGCGTTTGTGCTATACGGCAACCATGACGCTGAGAGCCAGATCACACGCCGTCTGGCCCTGCCCGAGAATGTGAAGGCGTTCGCCACACGAAGGCCGGAAACATTCGAACTCAAGCAACTCGGCGTCGCCCTCCACGGCCACAGCTTCCGGCAGCGCGATATTGCGGACAACCTAGTGCCCGCGTACCCGGAGCCGATTGCGAAGATGTTCAACATCGGCGTTTTGCATACGGGTCTCGGTGGCATGGGGGGCCATGCCAACTACGCGCCCTGTACGCTTGATGACCTTGTGAACAAAGGCTACGACTATTGGGCCCTTGGCCACGTTCACCAGAGAAGCATCCTCCACGAGCGACCCCACGTGGTGTTCCCCGGCAATCTCCAGGGACGGCACATTCGTGAGACCGGACCGAAGGGGGCCAGCCTAATCACAGTCGATGAGGGGGAGGTCACAGACCTTGTGCCGCTTCATGCCGACGTCGTGCGCTGGGCCTTCGTTTCCATCTCTGTGGATGGCTGCGACCGAACAGTGGATGTCATAGATCGCGTGCGCGACGCCGTCGAAGAAACCGTTTCTCGTGACGCAGATGGTCGATTGCTTGCGTGTCGCATCGAAATCAATGGTCGGACCGAGATTCATGGCCAGCTGCTGGCGTCAAGGGAACATCTTCTTGCCGAAGCGCGGGCTGCGGCCCTCGGGCTTGGCGAAGAGGCTGCCTGGGTTGAGCGGGTTGTCGTCGCCACGGAACCTGTGCTTGACCCGGCGACACTGCGCGCGCGGGAGGATGCGCTGGGGGACCTTCAGCGCATGTTGGGGGATGCCAGCGAAGATGCGGCGCTACTGGAGCAATTGAACGCCGATATCGGTGAGCTTGTCCACAAGTTACCGTATGAGGTCCGTGCCGACGCCGAGGATGCCGTCCTGAAGGCTGCCATCAACGGCGATTACGCTGGCTTGATTAGGGAGGCAAGCGGATATCTCACGGCGCGGATCACGGCGGAAGGACAGTAGACCATGCGTATCTGCCGTCTTGATCTGCTCCGGTATGGCCGCTTCACCGACGCGGTGCTTGAGCTACCCGCCCACAAACCGGACATTCACATCGTGTTCGGGCTGAATGAGGCCGGCAAATCCACTGCGTTATCAGCCCTCGAAGACTTCCTATTCGGTATCCCCCACAACTCGCCGCTCAACTTCCTGCATGACTACGGCAGCATGCGGCTTGGGGCGGTCCTGCAAAAGGATGGTGAAAAGCTGGAGGCTCGCCGCCGCAAGGGCATCAAGGACACGCTGCTCACGCCCGAGGAGGTTCCCATCCCTGCGTCAAAAGAGGAAGGGGGATAAGTCCAATTATTGACACCCGGAAAGTTCTCGCTTAGCCTCGTTGCATGCCTCGCACTGCACGAACAACAACAGGGGACAGACCACGGTATCGTGCTAGACTGGCTGCTGTCACACTCTGAGGTCACCCCTGCGCTGGGGCGACGGGTGGTGCCGGGGAAGTCGGGGAGGCCGCGCAAGGAAACCGTGCGGGCCTCTGCCGATTTGGTCGCCTGACGCGGCAAAATCGTGGTCTGTCCCCGATTGTTCTCCCCGATTGTTCTCATTAGGCCAACCCGATGAAAAAGAATCGTGTCATCGAGTTTGAACCGAGAGAGCGTATTCTTGACAAGGCCAAGAAATATGTTGAATCCCTTGAATCATTCTCTGAGGAAGCTGATCAGGCCATCCCTCTGCTTCTGAAGGCCATGAAGTACGCCGACAGGGATCTGAAACACAGCATCATGTTCGTTCTCGGGAGCTTCGCCAAGGAGGAGATCGTTTGGCCTCTGTACGATATGATGACCGATCCTTCGGAAAACGAAGAGGTCCGCCACGATGCCGCCATCCAGTTGAGTGTGATCGGTCCGTTCTTAAAGGACCCTCAGCCACTCAGCGACAGATTGCTGAAAGAGATCGAAAGCTCAGATGCGGAACGGAGGCTTCATGCGACCTTCGCACTGGGATGGGAGGGAAATTTTCAGGCAGCGATTCCTTTGATCGAGCGGCTCTATGAGAGCGAGGTTCGAATTCAGCAAACAGCCGTCAATGCCCTGTGCAATCTGAGGGACGATAGGATCTTGGGACTGCTTTTGGACCGACTTGAACATGGTCCCTTAGAGCAAAAGAGGAGCATCCTCTTTAACCTCTGGCGATTTTATTCCAAGGGAGAAGAAGTCAGGGAGGTCTATCTCAACTACTTGGAGCACGAGGATCCCGAACTCCGCTTTGACGCTCTGGTCTGTTTGGGACCGATGGCCGAGGTCCAAAAGTACCTCGAGGTGTACCGGAGATGCCTGAAGGACAAAGACGGCCGGATTCGAGAACTGGCGCTCAAAAGACTGGCCGAGGAAGTCGGCGAGAGTGTTTTGGAATCATTGAGAGGCGAGATTGAACCCCTCCTCAAGGACTCGGACATCAAAGTTCAAAAGGCTGCCCTCACGATCCTAAAAAAGAAAAAGAATAGGGTCAGGCGGCTGGTTGCCTTTCCGCGTGAAGATAGATAAAGTTCTTGCCCAGCCTTCCAGCATAATTGCCTGCAGAAATCTTGACAAGCCCCGAGGTCTCGACTGAAGCTGCAATGGCTGCCTGGGTGGCTTTGACAATGGTCGGCAAATCGCGGCCGTTGATGATGACCTCCATCACTGAGGCGACATCTTTGGGTAGGCCCGGTTTTTCGCCAAGCTTGTCTTGCAATGTGGGACAGAATTTCTCGTAGGTGCTGGCGATGCTGAAGGTATACCTGCTCCCGGCCTTGGATCCGCTGCTGGTAATGCCACCTGGAAAAGGCGTGATCACCCCAGGCACATCCTGAACGGCGTTCAGCGCCCGTTCCGCTGCCAAGAGCGCCGAGTCTTCATCCTGACCCATGAACCACAGGTTGCCCCCCATTAGGCCATCGGCGTAGCCAAAGCGGCGGTCGATGATGAATTCCCCACCAAGGATCGGGACCACCCATACGCGTCGACCCCAGCGTTCGTCACGGAACTGATGGCCATCGCCAAAATAGGCCACCTTGCGGCCCAGCTTGTAATAGGGAGCAGTCTCCAGCAAATTGAAGCAGGATGCCGTGGGGCAGGTCAGGACATTCTGGCTAATGCGCACCAACAGCGCCCGCTCAAGCGTGGCGATCCGGTCCTTGCGAAAGCGTGGAACATGCAGGTGCACGATGGCACCGGGACGTCCATCGGGCGTCGGGAAGGACTCGTCACCCCCCGGTCCCACGTAGCGGTCCATCCCCCCTTCACAGTCGCACAGGATTGCGCTCGAGGCGTTGCCCGTCGCCGCACAGACGGCGTGGTCAAGCCACTTGCGATTCCGGGCCGTGATTAGAAATTCAGCGTAGATACTCCGAAAAGCCTCGGCGTACGTGTCATCGATTTGCAGTTGTCTGTTCTTAAGCATGAGTCGTTCGTCCTTTCCCGGTATAGACCGCTTCCTCGGTGATGATTTTGTCCATGAAGATGTCGTGGGGGGCGGTCGGAATTTCGGGAAATATCTGGCACTCGAAGGCCAGCGCGACGAAGGGAGCAGACGGTCGTGCATTTTCGAGCAGCTTATCGTAGTAGCCTTTCCCGTGCCCCATCCGTGCTCCGCGGCGGTCAAAGGCGACGCCCGGGACCATGATCAGGTCGAGCTCACTGACATCGATCTTTTTTTCCGGAACCTGTCGCAGTTCCTCAAGCGGTTCCAGAATCTTCCACATACCGATGGCCAGCTCATCCATGCTCTCCAGCCAAAACAGATGCAAAACGTCCTCGACGCAGTAGGGGACGACAATGCGTTTGCCGCTGGTCAGGGCGGTTGGCATGTAATGTCGGGTGCGGACCTCAGACCGGGCGTCCAAGTAATACATGACTGTCTCGGCGGCGCTGTATTCCGGGAGGCTGACAAATTTCTCACAGATTTTTATGCTCAGATCATCTTTGCTTTCCTGGGCGTTGCGGTTGTCGAGGGCCTGCCTGCGGACCTTGGTCTTCTGTGCCTGAAAGGCGGTCAATTGGTCGACGAGCATAAGGCATCCCTCCGCGCTTTAGGTGAGTTAAGCGCAAACAGGCAGTTTGCTACACCCTCCTATCCACAATATTCAGTATGGGCGGTGTAAGCATCCTACAATATATTGTGGTTGTCAAGGGGAAACTGCGAAGAGGGGGATCCCTCATAATCAAATCTTTTCTTTCTTGAAAAGCTGGGAAACTGTGATAGATCGAATAGGGATGAGCTCTGTGATACTCCCCAGATGGATCCTAGGAAAGGAGACCATGAAACGCACAAGAGGTCCCACCCTCCGCACGCTGGGAGAGCTCGGCCTCCTCAGGAGGCTCCGAGCGAGGACTCCTCCCCTTCCCCCCGACGTCTTGGCAGGCATCGGCGATGATGCTTCCATCGTCCGAACTTCGCCCGGCTTAGCGGTAGTAGCCACTGTGGATGTCTTGGTGGAGGGAACGGATTTCCGCTGGGAGTGGTGCCCGCCTGAGGCGGTCGGGCAAAAGGGAATTACCGTCAGCTTGAGTGACGTGGGGGCCATGGGGGCTGTCCCCAAATACGCCCTGGTCGCTTTGGCCCTCCCCCCAGAGATGCCGCTTCAGCGCGTCGATGGGTTAAGCAGGGGAATATGGGAGACGGCCGAGGCAGCCAGGGTTACGGTCGTGGGGGGGGACATCTCGGAGGCCCCCTCCCTGGTCCTTAGTCTTACCGTGATCGGCGAGGGGGAGGCAGAGCGGCTCGTGCGTCGTTCAGGGGGCAAAGTCGGAGATACCATCTGGGTGACAGGTCCCCTGGGCAGGGCAGCAGCGGGGCTTCACGCCCTAAAGGCAGGGTACAGGATTACGCATTCCGGGGTGACGGGCAGGAGGCGAGGGAGAAAAGTCTCACTGCAGGCCCGGAAGGCCCTCTGGGAGACGATCCAGGCCCAGCTCTACCCCGTCGCCCGTTATCGCGAGGGGAGAATCCTTGCCGAGGCCAGATTCGCCTCGGCCATGATCGATTTGAGCGACGGACTAGCCTCTGATCTGAGTCGGCTGACGGAGGAGAGTGGGGTAGGAGCGCAGATTTACGCGAATCGGATTCCGGTGGACTCTCACACAAAGCAGGTATGTCGTCTTCTCGGGCTAGACCCCCTCACGTTGGCCGTGGGGGGCGGTGAGGACTTCGAACTCCTTTTCACCAGCGGGGCAGATCCGGTGAGCATCCAAGACATCCTGGTACGGAACGGCTTTGCCCGGCCCCACCCTATCGGGGAGGTCCTCCCCGCAGAGAATGGCCTGTTCCTCGTCGGCCCACGAGGAAAGCGGGAACCGCTCCTGGGGGGGTTTGAACATTTTCGTTAGGCCCGTTTTCTCTCCGCATCCTGGCGTTCGACCAGACGCACCCTGACCTTTACAATACTTCGCTTATCCGACTCCGTGACCAGGAATCGAATGCTTCGATACCGGATTTCCTCTCCCGGTTCGGGAATCTTCTGGAAAAGGGAAAGAAGAAACCCACCCAAGGTTTCGTATTCTCCTTCAGGAAGCTTGAGCCCGAGCTCTTCGTTGAGAAGGTCCACCTCCATGCGTGCGTCGACCATGTAGGAGCCATCGGGCAGACGCCTGAAGGGAGGAGGCTCCTCGTCGTATTCATCTGCGATCTCTCCCACGATCTCCTCCAGTAGGTCCTCGACCGTCACGATCCCCACCACCCCGCCGTACTCGTCCACCACGATGGCCATCTGGACCTGCCGCCGCTGCATCTCCTGAAGCAAATCGTCGACCAGTTTTGTCTCGGGAACATAGTAGGCGGGGCGCATCAGCGAGCCGAGCGACGCTTGGGGGTCGGCGCTGAGGAGATCGAAGGCGTGGACGATTCCTACAATCTGGTCGATCCGCTCCTCGTACACAGGGATGCGAGAGAAGTGGTGCTCACTAACCGACGCCACAGCCTCGGCCACCGTCGCCCCGGATGGAAGCGCCCCCACCTCGATGAGAGGGATCATGGCCTCGTCGACGGTGGTCTCTCCGAAGTCAATGATCTTGTGGATCATCCGCCGCTCCTCGGTGTCGAGCTCGGCTTGGTGATTTCCCTCCTGAACCAGGAATTTGAGCTCCTCTCGGGTGATATAGGGATCTTGTTCCGCCGAAGAGAGCTGCAGAGGCGTGAGAAGGAAGTTGGACGCATGGCGGATGATACTGCTCAGGGGTGCGAAGAGTCGGAGGCAGAGAGAGAGCGGCGGCGCCAGCAGGGGGGCCAGGCGGTCCGCATGGTGGCGGAAGTAGGCCTTGGGCACCATCTCGCCGAGGAGGACAACGAGGGGACTCAGCAGCAGGGCTGCGTAGAGCTCACGGCCTTCTCCCAAGAGCAGCAGACAGAGGACGGCGGCAACCGTCGAGTTGGTTACCACACAAAGGTTGGTCCCGACCAATGTTGTCGCGAGGAATTGGTCCGGTCGGCTCAACAGTCGCTCCGCCACCTGGGCCCGCTTCACACCCGATTGGGCTTGATGTCTGAGCTTAATTCGGTCACAGGAGATGAGGGCCATCTCTGAGCCCGAAAAGAAGGCTTCGAGGAGGAGCAGGCATGGAATGGTCAGGAACAGGACAAGAATCATACCGTGCGCTCTTCCGCTGGGGAGGAGAGGGGCTGATCGAACTCGTCAGTAATCTCACCGACGAGTTCTTCCAGGAGGTCCTCGAGAGTGACGACTCCCGCGGTGCCACCGTACTCGTTCACCACGATCGCCATATGCCGCCGGCGCCGTTGGAACTCCTTGAGCAGGGTATCGATCCGTGTGGTCTCCGGGACGAAAAAAGGGGGGTGGAGCAGGGAGCCCAAGGTCTGTCTCTTATAC
>JAAXQN010000221.1 GCA_012974305.1 Candidatus Methylomirabilis sp.
CTCGAAGGTGACGACTTGGCGTGGGTCAAGTTTCTCGGCCATACTCAGATTCCTCCTAGGCTGCGTCAGCTTACCCCCACAGCGGTGGTGCCTCAATCAATTCTTCCTCGGTGCGCAAATCGAGCAATTTCCAACCTTGCTCGGTGTCCAGCAACCGATAGACTTCCGTCTGCCGAACCGTGCCGATTATCGTCTTGATCCGGCTGGCCACCACGACTGTAGCTTCTCTCCCTTTGATCGTAACGTCCTTTATTACGCCGTCCAGGTGGGCATAGCCGAGAGCCTTCATAGCACGGTAATCCCGCTCCAACCACACTTCCGGCTCCAAGCCATCTCGGAATGCGGGCAGGGTATAGGGCAGGATCTCCCGCATCCGCTCGGTGCCGTAGACTTGCATGAACAGCTTGACCACGTCTTGCGGAGAGCGGGGTTGCGCGAAGGCGAGGCTTTTTTGAAGCGAGAGACACAGGAACAAGAGACAGAGTAAGAACCGTTTCGGAGATTTCATGCTGTCATTTGCTTTTGGGCGCCAGGAGCCGTCCGTATGGTTGCGATTGGGTGCGATTCGTCAGCAACAGATCCTGTCACCCTTTTGTCACTAGTCAAGAATCTCCAAATTCGTCCGTCGCCCAGATTTGGCCGCGGCCGCGTGAAGTACGGTCCGCATCGCCGTGACGTTCCGGCCCTGCTTCCCAATCACCCGCCCCAGATCTGATTGGGCCACCTTGAGCCTCAGCGTCGTCATCTTCTCGTCTTCGATCGCCTCCACACTCACCGCATCGGGGTTTTCGACGAGGTTCTTTGCGAGATACTCCACCAGCTCCTTCAACACGTCCGCCTCCTCAGTGCCGTCGCATCATCGGCCTCGACAATATCAACAGCATCGAAGCGCCCCAGGGTGCCATAGCTTACCCCTCCACCTTACTTTCACCTTCTAGATCCGGTCGTCCCTGTTCCGCAGGAGGAATGTCTACTCTAGGTCCTGGTGGTATAGTTTCGGCCCACTGTCTGGAAGACCGCTCCGCATGGCACGCATCGCTGATTTAATTCTTCAACAGCCTCACGACTACACGGACCCCCAGCGGGCTTGCACCGGTCGCAACCGGGGCAGGTGCATTGCTCCAAGACCGCCTCGCTCATAGCCATACTCCCCCTTTCCTTGCGCTCTAAACGCCCACCTGGAGCTGTTATGTTATCCTCCCCCACGGCCACACGCCAGCCCGCCTGCACTCCGCGATGGCGCCCTCTTCTACGGTGCGCTCCAGATGACCTTCCCGGCCTTACGCATTACTGGTTTCTTGAGCGAATGGCTTTTACCCGCACTTCCAATTTGTTAGCTTCATCCACCCTCCCAGTCTCCTTGTAAAGCTCTGCCAGCTCCTCCAACACACTCGCCAAATCGGGATGACTGGGTCCCGTGGTTTCTTCACATATGACAAGCACCCTCTGGTACAAGCTCTCTGCCTCTGCATTCTTCCCCTGGACATCGTAGAGGAGCGCAAGATTGGTCAGTAAGGCTGTTACATAGCGATGGTCTTTACCGAGGGTTTTTTCAAATATCGCCACGGCCCGCTCCTCCAGGGGTTCGGCGGCGGCGTAGTCGCCAAGCTCTTCATACAGTAAGGCCAGATTGTGCAGGGTGGCTGCTACACTCGGATGCTCTGGCCCCAGGGTATTCTCCTTTATAATAAGGGCCCGTTGGTACAGGGGCTCGGCCTCAGCATACCTGCCTTGGGCTCGATACACCTCCGCCAAAATGTTTAGGGACTGGGCAACGTTCGGATGGTCAGCACGAAATGTTTTTTCTGCAACTGCTAGTGCCTCTTCGGCTACCTTAATACCCTCATCGTACCAGCCCTGTTGATACAGTTTTTCTGCCTTATCCTTGAGCTCGCTCCACACAGCCTCAACTCCTTGTTTTGTAGCTCTAGTCATCTTCGATTCTAGAAAATAAAACGCCCCCCCGAGCCATGCTCCGCCCAAGAAGGCGTCTGAATGTTTGGTGCGCCAACGATTGTGCCGCTGGTTGGCTGTAGGGCTTTGATCGCCCCGGTTTCATACGTTGAATGGCTGCTGGGAGCCGTGGGGGGCCTAAGTATCCCTTACGGGGCGAGGGGTGTCAAGGGGCAGAGGCCTCACCTTCACCGCCCCCGATTCCCCCCGATTCCTGAACGACCATCAGGGTCGCCACGAGAGGGCATTGGGTTCACCACATTGGTGGGCCGACCACTAATAACTGGAAAATATCTCAAGATT
>JAAXQN010000191.1 GCA_012974305.1 Candidatus Methylomirabilis sp.
GAGCCCTAGTCCAGGCCGCCGGCGCCACGAGGGAGCAATCCTGAATCTTATCATCCTGTGGATCCACGTGCTCGCTGCCATCGCGTGGATAGGGGGCATGTTCTTCTTCCTCGTGGTCCTTGACCCCCTCTTCCGCGGAACCTCCCCCGCCCGAGAAGAAATCCAGATTGCCTCCGCCGCAGGCAGGCGGTATCAGTTCGTTGCGGCGCGGGCCATGGAGCTATTGTTACTGACAGGCATCTGGAACATTGTAGCCCGTGTGTGGGACGCAGGGGGCCCCCTTCCGCAGCGGTTTTGGTCTATCCTAGGACTGAAAGTGCTCGGATTTGCACTGATGGTCGGTCTTCAGACCTGGCAGCGGATCTGGATGAATCGAAAGCTGGCCCCCCTGATCATCGCGGGAGGCGGCGGCCTCCTTGGCGAACAGGAGTGGCGTGCCATCCAATCCCGTATGACGGGTGTGACGCGGCTCAATCTGGCCATCGGGGTGGGGGTAGTCTTCTTGGCTCTTATGTTGGGCAGACTCTAGGACGGCGTCAGCCGTCGGCGGCCAGCACAGACTCAAACCCAACCCCCAACTCCCAACCGCTGACTGATGATTGCTGACCCCTAACGGCTGGTTACTGTCCTGGATCATATAACTTGACAATCCCCGTCATTCCCCATTATGATTCCGACCGGCTTTTCTACCCTTCGTGATCAGCTCGGTTTGCCCGTCGGACCGTCTCCCAGGATCGGGGGGTCGGTCTTTTCCTTGTTGACACCGTGTCTCTTTGCGTACAGATACCTTCCGGATGAGTACTGAATAAGGCTGAGAGATCCTGATGTTAGAATACCTGAAGTTAGAAACGTGGCTTCCGCCGAATGTCTCCACCTACGGGGCGGAGATCGATTTTCTCTTTTATATCATCTATTACATCACCGGAGTGGCCTTCCTCCTGGTGGCGGCAGTAATGGTGGCGTTCATTATCTTGTACCGTCACCGTGAAGGCCGGCGGGCAAGGTACGTGCACGGGAATACTGCTCTCGAAATCGTCTGGACAGTAGGGACCGCCCTCATCGTCATCGTCCTTGGCATCATGAGCAGACCATTATGGGCGAGAATCAAACAACAAGTCCCGCCGAGTAATATTCAGGTCCGCGTCACCGCGAAGCAGTTCAACTGGGAGATCCTGTATCCTGGCCCCGATGGGACGTTCGACACGAAGGATGATCTGCTGTTGGACAACGAGCTTCATGTCCCGGTCAATAGGGTTGTACAGGTATTCCTGGCCTCGAAGGACGTCATTCACAGTTTTTTTCTCCCGAATCTTCGGCTGAAGCAGGATGCCGTGCCGGGACGCACGATCCAGGCCTGGTTCGAGGCGACCAAGCCCGGGGTGTACGAGATCCCCTGCGCCGAGCTGTGCGGGTTTGGACACTCCGGGATGCTCGGTTATCTGACGGTGCACTCCGGCGGGGACTACGAGAAGTGGGTAAAAGAGCAATGGCCTCCGTCCTGAGTTTCGGACCGAGTGCCCCTTCACCAGGAACTGACCCAGAAGAGAATTCGCAGAGGGATGGTGGATGATGAGTGAAGCCGCAGGGGTCCACGCCACGCATGTTGAACACGCCCATCACGAGGAGCTGGGGTTCTGGCGCACGTATGTTTTCTCCACGGACCACAAAATGATCGGCAAGCAGTTTCTCTTTCTGGGACTATTCATGATGGTCTTAGGAGGTCTATTGGCGCTCATGTTGCGGTGGCAGCTCGCCTGGCCCGAGACGGCGGTGCCGGGGTTTGGCTGGGTCCCGGAGCCCTATATGTATGAGGGGATCATTCCGCCGGAGACCTATAATATGCTCTTCACTATGCATGCTACGATCATGATCTTTTTCGTAGTCATGCCGATCTTGGTCGGGTGTTTCGGGAACTTCCTCATTCCCCTGATGATCGGTGCCAGGGATATGGCCTTTCCCACCCTGAACTTGCTTTCGTTCTGGGTCGGCGCGCTCGCAGGCGTGGTGATGCTCGGCGGGTTCTTCGTGCCCGGCGGCCATGCGGCCAGCGGCTGGACCGCGTACGCGCCGCTCTCGGCCAGGGCGATTTACACCGGCGTGGACTGGGGGCAGAACATCTGGTGCATCGCCCTCATCCTCCTTGGCATTTCCTCCCTCATGGGCTCGATTAATTACATCACCACCATCGTGAATATGCGGGCACCGGGCATGACCTGGTTCCGCCTGCCGCTGGTCATTTGGACCCTCTTCGTCGTGGCGATCCTCCTCTTGCTGGCGTTGCCCGTGCTCACCTCCGCCCTGGCCATGCTCTTGTTCGACCGGATGGCCGGGACGCACTTCTTCCTCCCCACAGGCGGTGGCGAGCCACTGCTGTGGCAGCACCTCTTCTGGTTCTTTGGCCATCCGGAGGTCTACGTCCTGATCCTCCCCGCCATGGGGATCGCGTCGGATGTCCTCTCTACCTTTTCACGTAAGCCGATCTTTGGTTACCGGTCCATGGTGTACGCCATAATTGGAATCGCATTTCTCAGTTGGGTCGTCTGGGGTCACCACATGTTCCAGAGCGGGATGAACCCGGCGCTCGGCACCGGCTTCATGATCTCGACGATGGTCATTGCGGTGCCGTCGGCCATCAAGACGTTCAACTGGCTGGGCACCATGTGGGGTGGCTCGATGCGGTTTACGACGGCGATGCTGAATACCCTGGCGTTCGTCTCCATGTTCGTGATTGGCGGACTGAGCGGCATCTTCATGGCGAACACGCCGGTGGACATCTTCATCCATGATACCTACTTCATCGTTGCGCACATCCATTACGTGGTCTTTGGCGGGAGCGTCTTCGGCATCTTCGCGGGCATCTATTACTGGTTCCCCAAAATGTTCGGCCGCATGATGAACGAGACGCTGGGGAAGATCCACTTCTGGCTGACCTTCGTCGCCTTCAACTGTGTCTTCTTTCCGATGCACATCCTCGGCGTGGGGGGTATGATGCGGCGGATCTATAACCCGATGCAGTATGAGTTCCTACAGCCGCTTCAGCCGATCAATGTCTTTATCACCATCAGCGCGATCTTTCTCGGCCTCGCCCAGATTCCGTTCGTCATCAATTTCTTCTGGAGTCTCTTTGCCGGGAAGCAGGCCGCACTGAACCCGTGGCAGGCGAATACGCTGGAGTGGAGTGCGCCCTCGCCGCCACCGCACGGCAACTGGGGAGAGCACCTTCCGACCGTTTACCACGGCCCCTACGAGTACAGCGTGCCGGATGTGGCTGAGGACTATGCACCGCAGGATCGGCCCCTCGCCGTGCCTGCGCCGGCGGGGCATTAAGGATGGATAGGGTGCGGAAAGAAAGCGTGTGGCTTCACCGGTTTGCGCTGTTGACCGCAGGGGCCACGTTCCTGCTCATCTGTGTTGGCGGACTCGTCACCAGCACGGGCGCTGGGCTTGCAGTGCCGGACTGGCCGACCACGTTTGGACGCAATATGTTTCTGTATCCATGGTCGGAAATGGTTGGAGGCATTTTCTACGAACACAGTCATCGACTGATCGGGGCAAGCGTTGGTTTCTTGACACTGACCTTGGCCTTGTGGCTTTGGATCACGGAGCCGCGAGAATGGCTACGCTGGCTCGGGGTCATCGCTCTGGTGGCGGTGATGGTGCAAGGGGTACTCGGAGGCCTCCGGGTGGTCTTCCTGGAGCGGACGCTTGCCATTATTCATGCCGCCCTGGCCCAGGCCTTTTTTGGACTGATAGTGAGTGTGGCTTTCTTTACGTCCAAGGAGGGGAGGGAAGAGCCACCAAAGACCCCGGCGGCGAGTGCCAGTCGCTTACGGCGCCTCGCCCTCCTGACCTTGGGTTGTATCTATGTCCAGCTTATTTTCGGCGCCACGTTGAGGCACATGGGGGTAGGAATTGGTGCACATCTACTCCTTGCTGCCGTGGCGACCATCTTGATCTTCCACCTGGCGAGGTATATTCTGAGAGGTCAAGCAGATCAGCCGAAACTGGTCCGGCCCGTCGCTCTGCTGAGCGGACTGCTGGTCCTGCAACTTGTACTGGGTCTGGGGTCATACCTTAGCAAATTCACCACCCTTGCGGTGGCTTTACCCCGTCTTTCCTTGGTGGCGCTCACCACCACGCACGTTGCCACCGGAGCGCTCATGCTGGTTACCTGCCTCGTGTTAACGCTCCGGATCTATCGACTGTCGGCCTCGCTGGTGCCTGTAGTCGCCCGGGAATTCATCCCCGCCCATGCGACAGGCAGGTCGGAGGCATGAGGGAAAGGATAAGAGCGATGGATACCAAGGTGACACGCGTGCAGAGGCACCCGGCGGACTTTCTGGCGCTGACAAGACCCCGTGTCGTGGTGATGGTCCTAGTCACCACCCTCGTCGGCTTCTACCTCGCCTCGGTAGGAGCGCCAGACTATGTCCGGCTGGTCCATACGCTTATTGGCATTGCCCTCGCGGCTGGCGGAACGCTCGCGTTGAATCAGTACATCGAGCGAGATGTGGATGCGCGGATGAAGCGCACACGGCTTCGACCCTTACCCGACGGGCGGCTCCAGCCCATCGAGGCGCTCGGTTTCGGTGTGGCGATCACCGGGGTCGGACTCCTGTACCTGGCTTTCTCCGGGGCGAGCTAGGCCTCGAGGCCTGGGTCCTCTTTGGCATCCTATTTCTCTGGCAGATCCCGCATTCCCTGGCCATCGCCCGGCTGTATCGGGACGACTATGCCCGGGCGGGCATCCGCGTGCTGCCGGTGGTCGAGCCGGACGGGGGAAGCACGGGGCGACAAATTGTCAGCAACTGCCTGGCACTGCTGGCCGTAGGCCTGTTACCGACGCTCATTGGCCTTGCGGGATCGGTCTATTTCGTCGGAGCGATTGTGCTGGGGCTCATGTTCCTCGGATGTGGGATCCTTCTTGCGATTTCCCCCTCGGAGGCGTCTGCACGCCTCCTCCTATTCGCTTCCCTGGTGTATCTGCCGGCGCAGCTTGGGCTGATGGCACTGGATAAGGTGCCGTTTTAGGTTGAGAGGAATGAGTCATCGTCGGGGCACGCAAAGAAGATTCGAGGGACGTACTATCGATCGCGACACCAAGGTCCAGAACCAGCACACAGGGATGATACTCCTTGTTTTGATCGCGGTCCTGTACGCCGCCGCAGTCATTAGTGTATTGGTGCTGAATTAGCAGGCGCATTCGGCGTCCTGTGAGGATCGTAAGATGCCAGGAAGCGTTGAGACTCCCGTCGTCGACAAGCTCAGGGAGGACGTGACTCAGGTTCCCCCGGGCTTTGACGAGGGCCCACCAGAGTTTCCTCGGGACCCTTTCGGTCACGGGGGGGATGGTGGGGACCGTGTGGAGCCGCCCGTCAGCAACGCCCGATTGGGCATGTTGATGTTCCTGGGGGCAGAGGCGATGTTCTTCGCTGGGCTGATCGGTGCCTTCCTGGTCTTTCGGTTCGGGAGCGTGATGTGGCCTCCGCCCGGCCAGCCGTATCTGCCAGTTGGGGTGACCGGCGTCAACACGGCGATCCTCCTTTTCAGCGCATACACGATGTACCGCGCGATGCGCGCCATTCGTGGTGGAGACAGAGAACGAATGGCCAGATGGCTTTCGATGACGGCGCTCCTGGGGATGATCTTTCTGGGGGTGCAGGGGTATGAGTGGATGCGCCTCGTGCACTATGGTTTCACTCTGTCGAGCGGCACCTACGGGGCCACGTTTTATACGTTGATTGGGACCCACGGCGTCCACGTCTTCGGCGCGGTGCTTTGGCTGTTAGTCGTGCTTGCCGGGGCGGGGCGCAACCGATTCTCGGCTGAGAGACACCTCGGCCTCACGCTCTGCGGGATGTACTGGTACTTCGTGGTAGGCCTTTGGCCCGTTCTCTTCACGCTGGTGTACTTGAGCTGACCCTTCGGAGCAAGCTGTGAACTGCGGGGGGACTGATCCGAATGCTCCTTAACGCGTGGAAATCGGTCATGGGGCGATGCGCGGTCCTTGCGCTGGGAATTGTGGTAGCGGTCTTCCTGAGTTCCGTTACCGCGCACGCCTGTTCCGTCTGTGGGGGCTCCGCGATGGGCACAGACCCGGGCGCGGGCTTTAAATGGAGTATCCTTTTTCTCATCCTGATGCCATATGCCGTCGTGGGTGCGATCGGCGGGTGGCTGATCTACACCTACTGGCGTGCACTCGGACACCGGAGGAAAAAGGCGTCCGGCCAGGGTCTCGCGTGGATACAAAAGGAGGGTGAATATTGAGTCAAGTTGCTACGGCACATCCCTCTGTTGAACCTGCAGAGTCACCCCTGACTCCAGAGAGTTGGGGCAAACTCGGGATGTGGATCTTCCTGGCCGGGGACGCCATGTCCTTTGGAGCCCTGCTGGCCGGATACGGTGTCCTTCGATACGGAAGCGTCGACTGGCCTACCCCTTCAAGCGTCCTCGGGATCAATCTCACGGCATTGATGACTTTCCTGCTGATCTCTAGCAGTGTCACCATGGTATATGCGCTGGCGGCGATTAAGCGGGGTGATTTGGCAGGGCTGAAGAAATTCCTTGCGTTAACCGTCCTGGGTGGATTAACGTTTTTGGGTTTGCAGGCCTACGAATGGACGCACCTGATACACGAAGGGCTGGGGTTCACTGCGAATAGGTGGGGGGCTTCGCTGTTCGGGACCACCTTTTTCGCCATCACCGGATTTCATGGCGCGCACGTAACTGGAGGCGTCATTTATCTCTCTATCTATCTGATCCAGGCCCTCCGGGGCCGGCTGGCGGCGGAAAGTGCAAACCATATCGAGATTGCCGCGTTGTACTGGCACTTCGTGGATCTGGTGTGGATCCTGGTTTTTACTTTCGTCTACCTCGTATAAGAGAGGTCGGGGATCGCGATGGCCACTGACCACAAAATGCCCAATTACATGGCCATTTTCTGGTGGCTCCTGGTGCTCACGATTCTCGAGGTCGCGGTCATCTATGCGCCAATGGCCAAGCTTATTATTGTTATTCTGCTTATCGGCATGGCGCTGTCCAAGGCATCGTTGGTGGCGTTGTACTTCATGCACCTGCGATTCGAGCCGCGAACGCTGGGCATTATCGCCCTGGTACCGTTGATTCTATGCGTCTTTTTGGTGTTCATGCTCGTTCCCGACCACGCTGCAGTTCCTCACAAAACGACGGTCACGGAAGCCGCTGGGCAGCCCGCAGCCCACGAGTGATTGCCGTCGGGGAATGTCCCCTCTCTTGATTCGGCCCGTGGCATGTTCGACCCTCCCAACCCTAACGCGACCCCGAACGCAAGGATGGCCGATGTGTTAGGCGCCGAGCACTACTCATCTGCCTACTTCGCGCAGCGATGTATTCGGATCACCCGAATTGCGGCGGTGATGACGATATGAAGGATCGGTTGGTTCTCCCGGGTATCGGGCTGATCTCTGTTGTCGTCCTCTTGGGCGTGGCGTTCATTCTGCTGGGCCGGCAGGCCCAGGTCGAGGGAACTGGCACCATTTCCGGCTTGCCTGCAGTGAATGCCTTTCTGAACGGAACGAGTGCCATGCTCCTCACGACCGGGTATCTCTTCATCCGGCGGAAAAAGGTGACGAGCCACAAAATCTGCATGGTGACAGCCTTTGGGGTCTCGTGCCTCTTCCTCGTGTCCTATCTGATACACCATTACCAGGTGGGTTCGATCCCCTTTGCTGGCCAGGGCTGGATTCGGCCGGTCTACTTCACCATCCTTATCTCCCACATCATCCTCGCTGCTGTCATCGTCCCATTGGCGTTGACCACGGTGTATCGGGCCTTGAACGCCCAGTTTGACAAACACGTAAAAATTGCTCGCTGGACTCTTCCAATTTGGTTATACGTCTCGGTGACCGGGGTCCTCGTCTATGTGATGCTCTACCAGCTTTACCCGCCGCGATAAATGGGGGTGAAGAGGCAGCTGCAGGCGTCGGATGACTGCACGGAGTCTGTCTGTGCTAGAATCGCTTCGAGCGCAAGGATGAGAGGGATGGAATTCCAACGCATCGGACAGATTATGGGCAGGGGCGTTAACTTGCGATGCCCGAGATGTGGCGTCGCACCCCTGTTTAGCGGCCGTTTCTCCATGTACTCTCATTGTCTGTCCTGTGATCTCCAGTTCGAACGAGAGCAGGGATACTTCGTCGGAGCCATCTATGTCAATTATGCAGTTACTGCGGTGCTGATGATCGCGGGATATTTTTCACTTGGTCTGGTCGTCGGCATGTCTCTCACTCAGCAGCTGATCCTGTGGTGCACCTTCGCGGTCTTTTTCCCGCTCTTCTTCTTCCGGTACGCCAGGAGCCTGTGGCTGAGTTTTGATTATATTTTCAATCCTGAGAACGCACATGGTGAGCGGAGCTCTCGACGGTGACCAAAGCAAGAACAGACATGGATATTCCTGCCGTCGAAGTCGAGGGGCTGCGTCACACGTACGGCGCCCGGGAAGCCCTCGCCGGGGTGACGTTTTCCGCAATGCGCGGAGAGATCTTTGGCTTCCTAGGCCCGAACGGCGGGGGAAAAACGACCCTGTTCAAAATCCTCTCGACCCTCATGCCTCCGACGGGCGGCAGTGTTCGGGTGTTTGGGCATGATCTTGCGCATGAGTCGCAGGCGGTCAGGCCGCGGTTGGGGGTGGTCTTTCAGCACCCCAGCCTCGATCCGCAGCTCACCGTCACGGAGAACCTCATGCACCACGGACATCTCTATGGGCTGTGGGGCCGGGCCTTGCACAGCCGGACTCGAGCGACCCTTGACCAGCTCGGATTGGGGGATCGTGCCTCCGACCCGGTGAAGACTCTTTCTGGGGGCTTACAGAGGCGAGCGGAGTTGGCCAAGGTCTTGGTCCACCGCCCGGAGCTCTTGGTCATGGATGAGCCGAGTACCGGCCTCGATCCCGGCGCCCGCCAAGATTTCAACACGGTCCTCCGCCGGTTACGCGAGCAGGAGAACGTGACTATTCTGCTCACGACCCACCTCATCGATGAAGCCGAGCAGTGCGACCGGGTCGGCGTGCTTCACCAGGGGCGGTTGGTGGCTATGGGAGACCCGGACACGTTGAAGGGGAGCGTCGGTGGTGACGTGGTGGTCATCTGGGCGGATAACCCCGAGGATATGGGAGTGAAGATGCGCGAGCGGTTCGGGTGTGAAGCGAGCGTGATTGACGGAGCCCTGCATGTGGAACACCCATGCGGGCATGAGTTCGTCCGGGAGGTGGTGGACGCCTTTCCTGGTGCGGTAAAATCCGCGACATTCGGAAGACCGACACTCGAAGATGTCTTTATCCGCCTCACCGGGCGCCGCCTGTGGAGCCATAATGCGTAAACAGGCTACCTTGCGCCTTTGTCTGCCCGTGATGACCCTGTGGTGGAGAGAGATGGTACGGTTTTGCCGCCAGCGAAGTCGCCTGGTGGGAGCGTTCGTACAACCCTTGCTCTTCTGGATCTTGCTCGGAGGAGGGTTCAGTGCTTCGTTTCGACCTCCCGGGACTCCGGAGGGGACCGCCTATATGGAATACTTCTACCCGGGGATCATCACGCTGGTGCTTTTGTTTACTGCCATCTTTGCCACGATCTCCACCGTGGAGGACCGACGGGAGGGCTTCTTACAGGCGGTCCTGGTGGCTCCCGTCACCCGCTCGAGTATCGTGCTTGGTCAGGCCCTCGGCGGTGCCACCTTGGCCCTGGTGCAGGGAATACTCTTTCTCCTCCTCGCACCGGCCGCTGGCATTTCCCTGACCATGTCTGGAGTCGTGGCGGCCGTGGCAGTGATGTTTGTCATCTCCTTTGGACTCACGAGTCTCGGATTGGTGATCGCGTGGCGGATGGAATCGGTCCAAGGATTCCATGCGATCATGAACCTGATCCTGATACCGATCTGGCTCCTTTCCGGTGCCTTCTTCCCCGCCGCGGGTGTGCCCGTGTGGCTGCAGTGGGCTATGAGGCTGGATCCCCTGACGTATGGCGTGGCAGCCTTTCGGCGGTGTCTCTACCTTGGCAACCCTGCTGCGGTGGGCGAGGCGCCCTCCCTCCTCCTCTCCCTCGTCCTCACGGTGTTGTTCACCGGGGTCGCCTTTGTCGCTGCTACAAACGCCGCTCGCCGGAGCGCGGCTTAGGACGCTGGGACGCCAGTGGTTGGTAGTTAGTGGCTGGTGTTCCCAACACCCAACACCTGGGGCCCAAGACCTCACACATTGCTGACGACGGACAGATGACTGCTTGAAAGCTGCTGACTGCGTGCAGCTCAGAGAGGACAGGTAGGCTACGTAACGAGGCGGTAATCCTGGATCAGCTCCTCGAGGCGCTTGGCATTGATGAGTTCAATGGGAGGCCCTTCCGCCACTTTGGAAGTCTCTTCGGCAAAGAAGCCGGTCGTGATGAAGATGCCTTTGGAGGCCTGTTCGCCCTTGACCTGGTCCCGCAAGGCGTTGACTTGCATCGAAGCGACGAAGCCGTTCTCGGGATGGGTGCAGTGGACGAGATAGTCCCCACCCGTAATGGGCTGAGGATTTACGGCCGCGACCTCCAACTCCCGCGGTCCACTTCGGACGCAGGAACTCACCACTAACCCCATCTCGTTGACGAGTGTGAGACACAGCTGCTTGAAGTCTTCCATGGTGAGGTGGGCAAAGCTCGAGGCAGCCTCCGGGCGACGCCCCTCTCGTTCGACCGCTGGCTTGCTGGGCTTGGCAAAAACCAACAGGGCAATCAGAAGAAAGCCGATCGCGATGGAGATGAAGACCACAAGAAACATGGCGATCCTACTTGATCATTTCCTCGTAGATCTCGTCCTCGCGCCCCTCTTCGATGAGCCGGTCGTGTTTGAAGGCCTGCTTGAGCGCGACGTAGAGGCAGATCACCACCGAGATCAGTAGCATTATGATGGGAATGTTATCGGGCTTGGTCAGGATAATAATGAACTGGTCCATGGGTGAGTCTCCGCTGGCTAGCCGGCTCGATTGTAGCCAGGTCCCCCCGGTATTGCAAGGCTCTTTTCCCTTCTCTTCCGTCTTCCTCTGGCCGGTTTGACACCCTTGCGACCGTCCGTTATAGTGGGGAAGTTTTTTTGGGCACGGGAGAGTAGATGTACTATCTGGGCCGGGGGCTGCAGGTGCTAGGGATGGCCAATCTGATGGTGGGTTTCTATGTCGGGATCTCCGAGGAGCACGGCATGGGGCCTGAATTGCTCCTCCTCGGGATCGGGGTTCTCTTGTTCCTAATGGGCTGGTTCCTTCAGAGGAGGGGGGGATGAGGCGCGTCTTGCTCCCGTGGATCATCGGGGTCTTGCTGGGAGGTTTCTCCCCTGCCCACGCCTCACTCGATCTGGAGGAGAGGGCGATGCTCGCCTACCAGCGGGGGGAGACCCTCCGTCGGTCAGGAAAGTATGAGGAGGCAGTCAAGGCCTACCGGCAAACCCTCCAGATCTTCCCCGAGCATCCGATCGCTTTCGAGCGCCTCCGGGACGTCTACAAAAAGGAGGGCACGGCAGCAGAGACCATCCGGATATTGGAGGCCCATGTAGCCCGGCAGGGGGGCGACTTCATTGCATGGAATCTTTTGGGGGTTCTGTACGGTCGCGAGCGACGGTGGGATGAGGCCCTCAAGGCGCTTGCGCACAGTGTAGAGGCAGAGCCGAGGGCCGCCGATAGCCTGGTCAACCGCGGCTGGGTCCTCATGGAGCTGCGCCGTTACGAAGACGCCATAGCTTCCTTTGAGACCGCTATCAAGCTGCAGCCCCGGCTGGCCCGGGCTCACGCCGGCCTCGGCAGTGTCCTGGTCGAGGCGAGGGGGGACTACGCAGAGGGGATGAGGTATTACTTAACGGCCGTCAAGTTGGATCCAGAGAACGCTGGTCTCTTGAACGACCTGGGTTGGCTTTCGTACAAAATGCAGCGGTACCCGGAAGCGGTTGCGGCTCTCGAGAGGGCCGCTGCCCTGGATTCCAGAAATCCGATGATCCAAACGAACCTGGGATTGGCCTACCAGAAGGCGGGCAAGCTCGAGGAGGCGGTAACGCACCTTCAAAAGGCGCTTGCCATAAACCCGCAATATACACTGGCCCTGTACGCGTTGGGGAAGACCTACGAGTCTCGAGGGCGATACAACGATGCCATCCAGGCCTACCGTCAAGCCTGGAAGCAGAGCAGCAATGATATTTACCTGCTCCTCTGGCTACAAGCCTACATAGCCAGCCACGGGCAGGTGATGATCCTCTTCCTCTTCGGCTTTCTCGCAGTCGTCGCAGTGATTGCGCTTCGCACCCTCCGAGCGCGAAGGACGCTGGCCACCACAAAAGGGTAACTACCCTTGATTATTCACATACAAGTGAATAATCTGCCCTCCGGGCTTCGACTCCGCCCCGCGATTGCGGGGCGTGGCTCAGGACTAGCCTTGAGCAGGCCGTGGGAGCGGCCAGTCGAAACCTGCCGGTGCGGCCGAGCCCGCACCTGCAGGCGCATTATTCACGAAGACACTCCGTTCGTG
>JAAXQN010000211.1 GCA_012974305.1 Candidatus Methylomirabilis sp.
GATTTAGGGAAATGGGCTTCTGGCATTTTTGGTGCCAGGAGGGAAATACACCGAGAAAAGGAAACTCACCGAAAAATAAGGGGGGAGGCGCTTCCGGGCCACTGCGGTGAACTAGTGTCCCTCCAACTAAATCTCCCTAAGTACAGCAAGCTTCCGCGAGGGGCACTGAGGAGTTGTAGGGGAGAGACTCCCCTACGCTTGGGGGGTGCTCAGCGAGGCTAAAGGCGAGCGCCGAAGGGGGGCCTGCCCCCCTAGCGGAAGTGACACACCAGGGGGGGATTGTTAGCGGGAAATAGTTGTTGCGGCACTAGGGGGTGCCGGAAAGAAGGTCGCCGGCTGGTAGGACGAATATAGACCTACAAAATGCCGTGCAGGCTTTTCCCTTTTGTGGCCAAGGCGTCGACCCTTTTTGTCACCTCGGGATCCTCGATGAGGGGCGGGGCATGATGGGGCTTGAGCCGTGCGTCAACGATCAGGGACTTACGGCATCCCCAATGTTTGTGCTCGATGAAGCTGCTGACGCCGTGGACGTCATGGGAAGGATTGGAGCGGGTGAAGGTCACCCAGAGAAAGTTTCTCAGGTTTCTTGCGGTGAATTCGGCATCGTCGACGAGGACGACGAGTGGGACACCTTCAAGGTTACACCGCTCGTCGAGAAATGCCGTGAAAGCGTGCATCTCGTGCTCGACCTTCTCGTAACCGGAGAACGGCGGTCCCTGGACAACTAGAACACCCGGCATGGCGAGGGCACACCCAACGTAGCCTTCCGGTAACGTGAAATTGTCTGGGACTTTTCTTGCAAGATCCCGCTTCTTGCTTCCGGCCGCAGCGATGACCAGTTTGGACCCCGCATTCAGCCCTGTGCCCGAGTAGTCGAGCGTGTCGATGGTCGTGCGCGTTTGAAAGTGAAGATCCCGTGTCCAGTCGACTCGCTCCAGCGCGTGGCCGAGGAACGTACCCACATGATGGACGTCGAGGGCGGGGTTGTCTTCGCCCGCCACGATGAAAAGATACTTGGCGAGTGAGCATTGTCCGAAGCCGAGCAGGGCGTTCGCGATGGTGAGGACTTCCTGGGGAATCCGCTCGCCGTAAGGAACGTACCGCTCGCTGCCGATGGCGAGTAGAAGGGGATGGACTCCGGCTGCGTCGACAGCGTGGATGGCTTTCACACCTGGGAGCGTCACGGGAACCATCGGTTGGGTGATCTCGTGGATCAGCTCACCGAAGGACGTATCCTCTTGGGGTGGACGTCCGACCACCGTGAATGGCCAGATGGCGTCTTTGCGATGATAGACCTTTTGGACCTCGAGGACGGGAAAATCGTGGGTGAGGCAATAGTAACCCAGATGATCGCCAAAGGGGCCCTCCGGGAGTGTTCGTTTGGGATCGATCGTTCCAGTGATGCAGAAGTCCGCATCCGTCGAGATGATGAAGCCGTCCCGCACCGTGTAACGAAACCGGCGCGCTCCGAGCATGCCGGCAAAGAGCAGCTCGGTAAGACCTTCCGGAAGGGGCATGACCGCGGCAAAGGTGTGCGCCGGTGGTCCACCGACAAAAACGCTCACCTTCAGCGGTTCACCTCGGCGAATGGCTCTCGCGTGGTGGATCCCGATTCCCCGGTGCGTCTGGTAGTGGAGCCCGACCTCTTTCCCTGCCTGGTATTGATTCCCCGCGAGCTGCACACGGTACATACCCAGGTTCGAATTCATCACGCCGCCCTTGTCGGGATCTTCGGTGTACACCTGGCCTAGCGTGATAAAGGGACCTCCGTCATCGGGCCAGTTCTGGATCTGGGGAAGCTGGTCGATGGTGGTGCGCTCCTCGAGGACCGGCACTGGCCCTCGCCTGACCTTTACAGGAAGCGAATTCAGGGCGGTGAAGGGGGCGGTCGCAAAGCTAAACGGTGCCCGCCAGAAGTTCGAGGCATCAGCTTTGAGCTGGACGATCTTCTTCACCCGTTCGAGGCTGCCCCGGAAAATGAACCGGCAGCGCTCGATGGTCCCGAAGAGGTTGCAGACCGCGGGAAACCTGCAGCCCTTGACGTTCTCAAAGTAGACCGCCGGACCTTTGACCTCGTAGACACGCCGCTGGACCTCCGCCATCTCGAGGTACGGATCGACTTCTTCAGTGACCCGCACCAGGTGACCCTTTCGCTCGAGATCGAGGAGACATTCCTTCAGGCTTGTGTATCCCATCGCCTCACTCGTGCGGGGATTCAGGGATGGAGTTCGGGAGTGGTGGCCACTACTTCGTCGGCAAGGAGGAGGACCCGGACCTGACTGCCGACCGGGACCTCGGTCTCGCCCGGGATCACGGCGAGCCCATTGGCGTGGGCCATCGAGTGAAGCATCGCTGAGCCCTGATCGCCGGTGAGACGGGCGGTGAATCCTGCATCGGTCTGGCTCAGCATCACCCGTAGGTAGGCGGGCCGGCGATCCTTGTTGGGAATCGGCTGGGCGGTGGTGGCCGTAATTTCTGTGGGAAAGAGATTGCGGTAGCCCTGCATCTTTCTGAGTGCCGGTCGAACGAAGAGTTCAAAGGTCACCATGCACGAGATGGGATTGCCGGGCAGCGCACAGATCGGTTTCTGTTCGAGCAGGGCAAAGGTAAAAGGTTTGCCCGGCCGCATGTACACCTTGCGGATCCGAACCTCTGATCCCAGCTCCTGTAGCGTATCGACAACAATGTCGTAGTCCCCGACCGAGATCCCCCCAGTCGTCAAAAGCATATCAGTCCGGATTCCCTCTCGGAGACGCTGGGCGAGCACGTCCCTCGTATCCTCCACCGGCCCCACGAGCACCGGTACCCCCCCGGCTTGACGCACCTGGGCCGCCAACGCAAAGCTATTACTGTTATGAATCTTCCCAGGTGTAGGCGCCTCGTCCCATCGGAGCAGCTCATCCCCTGTGGCCAATATGCCTACCCGGGGGCGATGATACACCGCCACCCGTCCTCTCCCGATCGCGGCCATGAGACCAATAACCCCCGGCCGACAGATAGTCCCTGTGGAAAGAACCTGCTCGCCTGCCTTGACATCCTCGCCCGTGTACCGGACGTTCTGCCCAGGCCGGACCTCTCGCAAGACAAACACACCCTGTTCTGAAGTCTGTGTGTCCTCTTGCCGGATCACCGCATCGGCTCCCCGAGGCATGGGGGCGCCGGTCATAATCCGAACAGCCTGTTCCTTTTCGAGGGAGCCATCAAAGATCTGACCCGCTCCGATCGTTCCGATCAACTTGAGCGGAACCGGCTGCTCTGCACTCGCTCCCCGCGTCTCCTCAGCCCGAAGGGCATATCCATCCATGGCTGCGTTATCCCACGGGGGGATCGGTTCGGGCGCGGTGACATCTTCGGCCAAGACCCGGCCGAGAGCATCGAGGAGCTCGGCATACTCCCAGCCCATCCTCTCGACCGAGCCGAGAACAATCTCTCTGGCCTCTTCAACCGAAATCATCACTTCGCTCCCTCCGATCCTTTGCACCTCGTCAGGGGGTGCCACGGTGTGCTCCATCGTATAATCCACGCGGCCGTAAGACAAGCTGGAATTTCCGCGCTTATTTATTTTGGATTGTTGAAGGGTGTGGGTGTGGGGCGTGATATGGAGGCGCGGACCTGGTCGAGCAGGTCCCAGGCGGTCACCGCGTCTTCATGATCACGAATCCTTTACTTCCGGTAGGCCTCGCGGCGGTGTGCGATCCGGAGGACCAGGAAACCCTCATCCGTCCTCACGTAGATGACCCGATAGTCGCCGATTCTCAGGCGCCAAAGCCCTCGAAATTGACCTCGAAGCGGTTCCGCCTCCTTTCCACCGCAACCAAGTTCCTTTTCCAACCTTTGGAGGAGTCGCGCAGCTTCTTTTTTATCGATCCGCTTGAGGTCTTTAGCAACGGAGGCTTTGTACTCGATCTTATATGCCAAGCCGCTTTCTCAACTCGGCGCGAGAGATGACCGCATCGTCCTTGTCACGGAGCCGGTCCAGAGCAATCTGAAAGTCCGCATACTCACCAAGATATGATTCCAGAGCCTTGCGGATCAGAAAGGTCTTAGGCCGTTCCGTAACCTTTGCGAGTTCTTCCAGAGCCCTTGCTACCTCCTCTGGGAGTCTCACCGAAATCGACACTGACATAGCTACCTCCGATTTTGTAGTGTTCGTAATACATGTATAGCATAGAATGTATTGTATGTCAACTGGAGATTTACTTGCCAGATGGTGGGGCTCTACCTGGGAAGGCGCGGACCTGGTCGAGCATGCGCTAGGCGGTCACTCCGCATTGATTGTGTGGTGGGGCGTCTTGACGAGAGAATTGGGGGTCAATAACACCAGGAAGAAGAAGATTTGGAGGCTGATCCCGGAAGTTCCGTCGTGCACCACCCTACCGATCTGCCTCTCCCAAGACGAAATCGATACTGCCGACGATTGCCACAACGTCGGCGAGCATGTGCCCCTCGATCAGTGTGGGGAGGACCTGGATATTGAGGAACGAGGGGGGACGAAGCTTGACCCTCCAGGGCTTGTTGGTCCCGTCGCTCACCACATAGAAGCCTACCTCCCCCTTGGGTCCCTCTACCGGGACATAGGCTTCTCCCGGCGGTACATCGAAGCCCTGGGAGTACAGGAGGAAATGGTGAATCAACGCTTCCATGCTCTGTCGGACCACCTTCTTCGGCGGGGCCACGATCTTGGGATTGTCGATATTGATCGGACCCCCCGGCATCTCCTTGAGGGCCTGTTCCACGATCCTGAGCGACTGTCGCATCTCAAAGATCCGTACAAGATACCGCTCGTAGGAATCGCCGTCCTGTCCGAGGGCGATCTCGAAATCGAACTGCTCATAACCGGAGCACGGGTTTGACTTTCGCAAATCCCAGGGGACGCCAGACGCCCTCAAATTTGGACCAGATAACCCCCAGTCAATGGCCTCCTCGCCCTTGATCACCCCGATCCCTTTGAGGCGCTGGATCCAAAGCGGGTTTTTCGTCAGGAGGTCCTCGTATTCATCGATGCGAGAGGGGAACTCGCTCAAGATCTGCTGAACTGCTTTGTCGAAGCCGTCCGGGAGATCGGCCATGAGTCCACCCACCCGGAAGTAACTTGACATCATGCGGGCCCCGCTGACCATCTCGTAGATATCCAGGATCTTTTCCCGTTCCCGGAAGCAGTAGAGAAACACGCTCTGAGCCCCGATCTCTAAGGCCATCGTCCCCAAGGCCACGAGGTGGCTCTTGATCCGCGTAAGTTCCGTCAGGAGGACCCGGATGTATTTGGTCCGTTCCGGAACATCGATACCCAGCAGTTTCTCGACGCTCAACACAAAGGCCAGATTGTTCGACATGGGGGCGAGATAATCAAATCGGTCAGTGATGGTGATGGCCTGCTGATACCGCTTTGACTCCATGATCTTTTCCATGCCGGTATGCAGGTAGCCGATGTGGGGCGTGACTTTCACGACCACCTCCCCATCCAGCTCCAGCACGAGCCGTAAGACCCCATGGGTCGAGGGATGCTGCGGGCCCATGTTGAGCAACATGGTTTTCGTTTCGGGCATTTGCCAACCCTGACCCTTCCCTGGGGGTCCGGTCCGGATGTAGCGTCAGCGCCAATCATTCTTCACGCGAGCATGATACCGACCCGGCCACACAGTTTCAAGTTGTAAAGGTCGCCAGCCCGTTGACGCTCACATCGCAAACCGATACAATTCCCGCGAAGAGAGCCGCTGCTCGATGTGTATGTCCTCCGCGACCAGGCCGGGGTGATGGGTCGCCTCGCCTATGATCTGGGCAATGCCTATCTGTACGCGGGTCCCCGCCTACAAAACAGTTCTGTCCTCTTTCAGATGTTGGTCTTTGCCGATCAAGACCTGTCCCACCTGCAGGTCGAGGGCTTGAGCTTCGAATCCCTGGAAAGGACGCTTGCCTATATCGACGGCGTGATGGCGCCGCTTCCGAGGGCCTGCATGGCGAGGCCCGACGCCGAGGACATTAGGAAAGAATTCGGCTGGGTCGCCGACATGTTGCGGCTGGCCTGCCGGCTTGGCATGGCCCGCCTGCAGGACGGCCCGGTCATCCCCATCGGCGCCCTGCCGATGCAGGCCCGGACCGTGCTCGCCGCTGAACTACGGGCGCTAATCGGCCGGCACCGGGAACTTTGGCAAGGCCGCAATCATCCCGGCGGTCTTGACGATTCCACCGCTCGGCTTGGGCGTATCCTGCTTCTCCTTGAAGGGTAATCATCACACCTGGCAAAACTCTTGGACGGGGTTAGCTCTGCTGGATCTCTTGACATTGGGAGTTGCTGCGGCATACTTGACACACATAGCAGTGCGGGATAGTGTTGCGCGCCCGCAACAGTCCACACAAAGGAAGGAGTGGATGAAGAAGCTGCTGATTCCGATCGGACTCTACCTCGCGGTGGGGCTTAGTATCGGCCCCGGGGTTCCACGCATGGAGGCTGCGGGACTCACCGAGGTATGCGCCGAAATCCACAATTGGATAGTGAGCTATGTCGACCAGTATCGTGGTCACCTCCTGAAGATCGTTGTCCGTGACCCGATGTATTCTGGGCACTCCCCGCGAGTCGGATACTGGATTACCTTCCCCGAAGATTGGGTCACAAGGCGGAATGATTCCACTCCTATTGTTCGGGGGTGTCAGGATGCGCCGGGTAGCGCGTATGCCATCGAGATCAAAACGGAAGAGGGCTCCTGGGTTTCCGGGGCCAAGCTGCTTGTCAAGAAGCTCTCCGCTGATTGGCGGAAGATTTCCTTTACCGTCCTCGGGGATCCCGATGATCCATCCTCAGTGGTCACCGAACGCGTCCTTGAGATTCCAGAGTAAAGAAGAAGATTATCGAACCCGCACCCACCGGGCCCGGTAAACCGGATCCACCGGGAACGTGATGTCGGGACCCACACCTCTCTGAGACGGGATGTAGCCCTGATCCCACCACCCCTCGACGAGCCGACCTCCCGTTACTGGGTCAATCTGGAAGATCCGCACACCGACCCAATGCTTACGGTGATGGATGATCTGCACCTGATAGCGTTTCATGGCGCGCGCCTCTATCCAGGTTCCTGTGATGACCCAGAGCCCTTGGCGCTGGCCCGCCACGTCCTGGACGATGACACGCCGCGCAGGCCCTTTCAGGCGGATCGGCATCCCCAGTGGTGGAAGTTGATCAGGAGTCGGGCGGTCTGGCGGATACATATCCTCAATCCCCAACCGGGTTTCTACGTAACGCATCTCATAGTCCGTAGCGTGGAGTTCCCGCTCTGACCCACTCACATATTCTTCCATTCCAGAATGGTACTGTCCCCAATGGACCAACTCGTGAAAGAGGACGCCGATGCAGTAGGCCCCCGGGTGCTCCGGGAACTTGGAGATACAGCGGAGGTTGAGGAAAATCCGGTTCCGCTCGGGATCGTATTGGCCAAAGTAACTGCGGCGGTTGAGCTGCGTCCAGCCTTGAAAGGCCTCGGATGGGGCCTGCAGGATCTGTGGGGCTGGCCAATCCGCGACAGGCCAGTTCGTCAGCTCGGCGAGGTCAGCGATCAGCTCGGCGAGGTCATAGGATACCCACCCTTTTGATCGAAGGGTCAGAGACTGCGGAGTCGGTTCCGTCGGGTGCCCCTCGACAGGAAAACCCGTGCGCACAACGCTCAGGATCAATATTGATCCAACGATCCCGATCAAGAACAACCGTTTCATTCGACCTCCAGCTCTGCGCATCCCTTGCCCCCCTCTACCCCTTTCATTTTTCTCTACGGATGCAATTCTTCCGCCTGTGGATGGCAAGGTAGCCAGCAACCGGATCAGTATAACCCTGGGACCGCCTCGGGTACAACTCGGGGAGCATCCGTCTCGCTCACACCCCGCAACAGCTGCCATCAGCGTCCCGAGTTCTCTAGTGGCAGCAAAATAATGGACCGCGTGAACAAGACGGGGTATAAAGGAAAGATGCCTTTGGCTACACATGGCCGCCTTGG
>JAAXQN010000246.1 GCA_012974305.1 Candidatus Methylomirabilis sp.
CCTCATACGAGGTGAACTTATAAATTCTTTGTGCAAGCTCCGTACCAGAGGGGCAGCGAAACTGGGTGAGAAAGAAGTGCAACGAAGGGGGGAAGTGATGAACGAGCCAACAATTGAAACCCTGGCACGACGGCTGGACCGGGGGGGGGACAGCCTCCGGGAAGCGGGCCTCTCAACTGGGAATCAAGCCGTTGGCCCGGATCGTGGGATTTGCGGCGGTGGCCTTGGCCAATATGCGCATTCTGGGCCTGACCGACGACCGCGTAAACCTCAAGGGAGGCGTGGTGGCGCTGGGTCATCCTATTGGTGCCACCGGCGCTCGCGTCCTCACCACCCTACTCTACCTGATGCAGGAACGCCAGGCCCGGCGGGGACTGTGCACTGTCTGTCTCGGTGGTGGAGAGGCAATTGCGCTCATCGTGGAGAGCGTCTGAGGGGTCGGCGGTTCAACACCCAAGTAAGGTGCCATATCCTTCCACGAAAGGGTCGCGGCCGAAACGAGGCCCGATAATCGGAGGGGCACATCATGAGGCTGAAAGGCCGAGTGGCCGTGGTCACCGGCGGGTCCAGTGGAATCGGCCGAGCAATTGCATTAGCCGTGGCCGAGGAGGGGGCCGATGTGGCCATTAACTTTCTTAACTTTCAACGGAACGAGGCTTCGGCCCAAGCGGTGGCGCAGGCAATCGAAAGGAAGGGGGGAACGGCTGAGACCTTTCAGGCTGATGTCAGCGATCCTGCGCAGGTCCTGCAGATGCGAGATGCGATCCTCCAGCGGTTCGAACGGGTCGACATCTTGGTGAACAACGCTGGCATTAATCGCGACAAAAGCTTCATCAATATGGATTATGAGACCTGGAAGGCCGTCCTCTCGGTGGATCTGGACGGCGTCTTCTACTGCACGAAGGCTTTCCTCGAGGGGATGACGGCCAGGGGCTATGGCAGGATCATCAACATCTCCTCCATCGTCGGCCAGATCGGGAACTTTGGCCAGGCGAACTATGCGGCGGCCAAGGCGGGGCTCCTCGGCCTGACGAAAGCCGTGGCCAGGGAGGTGGCCGGAAAGGGTATTACCGTTAACGCGGTCGCGCCGGGTTTCATCGAGACCGAGATGGTGACCGCCATCCCCGAGGATGTCCAAGAGCGGTTCCGGGTCCAGATCCCCCTGCAGCGATTTGGGAAGCCGGAGGAGGTGGCCAAGGCGGTCGTGTTCCTGGCCTCAGAGGATACGAGCTACATCACCGGTCACGTGCTCAACGTCAACGGAGGGATGTACATGTGACGGATCCCCCTTTGCACAACGGTAGACAAGGCCGGGAAGGTCATCTGGAGCGCACCGTAAAGAATAGGAGTACTCGATGGTCGAACGTCGTATCCTCAAATGGACCTTAGCCGGGATGTTTGTCCTGGGTATGGTAGTCCCGGTGGCTGCCCATGAGGTCGGGTGGATTCTCATGCTGCCCCCGATCTCCGGCCATCCCAGTACCTACCAGGACGCAAGGGGGTCCTTGTCTGAGTGGGAAGTCCGCAACTCTTTCGACACCGCAAGGGATTGTGAAGCCTTTAAGGAGAGGGTACGGAAGCGTTATGCTGAGACGGAGCAGACGCTCATATCTGAACGATTCACGTATGGCCGGTGCGTCCCTGCATCAGTAGTATATCCACAAGCGAAGGAGAAATGATGCCTTAACAAGAAGGAGAAGGTCATTTGGAGCGAAACGTGGGGGGTGCTGAGAGGATGCCACTAAAAGTTACTCTTGACACGAATCTCTTTTACGATAAAGCCGAAGGACGCGAGGGGGCTGGCGACTTTGACGTGATTGTCGATCTCGCTCAAGCAGGAAAGGTTGAACTCTTTTTCACTGCGACAACTGACTTTGAGGACAGACGCGGTGTAGCCTCATGGATTGTTATCAAATTAAGACGACAAGGGCTTCTTCACGAGTCGCGGAATGCAGGGACTCACCGCGAGTATATGCCAGGGGGACCAGGATTACACGTCGTTGACGAGAAACAATGTTCAGAACTGCTACATTGCATATGGCCGGACCAGAATTGGAAAGGTGCAAGGCGTAACAAACGGAATGATGTCCTGCATTTGCTAGCCCATAAGCTGAATGGGCATGATGTGTACGTAACCAGAGACGGAGAAATCTTGCAGCATGGGGAGTCCTTGAGGAATGGGTTCGGGATCACGGTGATGAGTCCCAAGGAGCTAATAGACTTAGTGACACAGTAATTAGT
>JAAXQN010000206.1 GCA_012974305.1 Candidatus Methylomirabilis sp.
CCTTCCCGGTGACCACCCCCATCCGGCTCCCCATCTCCTGCACGACGGCGAGGCTGATGGTGGTGAAAAAGAGGACCCAGAGCAAGCTGTACCCGTAGTGGGCTCCCGCCAGGGAATAGGTGGCGATCCCACCGGCGTCCTGGTTGACGCTGGCGGTGATAATGCCAGGCCCCATGATCGTCAAGAAGACGAGGAGCCGCCGCTTGTACCCGCGTGGCATTCGCATTCCGTGCCTCGCTCCGCCGGGACCTTGCCGTGGGAGACCGGTCGCGCCGGTCGCCTTCCGAGCGGTCCGGAGGGTCCTCCGGTTGGGAGGGTCCTAAATGTACTTTTTTGCCGCCCGCTGCTTCCATATCATCGGGATCAGATCGTTGAGAACGTCATCAACGGTCACGATCCCCTCGAGTCTCCCGTCCTCATCCACCACCGGCAAGGCCACGAGATTGTATTTCGACAAGCTCTCCGCCACTTCTCGGATCGGAGCCTTCGGTCTGACGGTGATGACCTGTGTGATCATGATTTCGTGCAGCTGTTGCTCGGACCGGGCAAGCATGAGTTCTCGCAGGCTGAGCACCCCGACGAGCCGCTCCGAGGGATCGGTCACGTACAGATAATAGATGGTTTCCACTTCGCCTGCTAGAGCGCGGAGCTTCTCCAAGGCCTCGCTCACCCTGGTCTCGGGACGAAATGTGGTATACATGGTGGTCATAAGCCCGCCCGCAGTATCCTCCTCATGCTCGAGGAGTTCTGCCACATCCTCCGCCTCGGCAGGCTCCATCTCTTTAAGAAGCTCTTGGGCCTTGGCGTGCGGCAGGTCTCCCAGGATATCCGCGGCTTCGTCCGGTTCCATCAACTCGAGCATGTCTGAGGCTTTTTCCGTCTCGAGCATCTGGATGACTCCGGCCTGGACCTCGGGCTCGGTCTCGGTCAGGGCCTCGACCGCGGTCTCGGCCTCCAAGCCGTTGAGGATCGCGGCCCGCTCGCTGGGGTTGAGTTCCTCCATGATGTCGGCGATGTCTGCCGGGTGCAACCGAGCCAGTTTCGTATAGACGGCCCGCTTTCGGGCCTTGGTCAGTTCGGTTTCGATCGGCTCCACATGCTCCCAGGGGACCACTTCCCGAGGAATCTCGATGCCGAAGCTCGAGGCGATCCACTGGAGAGGCCTTTCGGGGACGAGTTGGCCAAGCAAGCTGTGCATTCCCGCAAGGAGGGCTACCATGTCGTAACCCTCGTCTCGCCACTCTAACTGCACGTCGTTGACCCGGACTACCCGCCGCCCGTGGGTATCCACCACCTTCTTGTCCAGGATATTGCGGCGTAACGCCATCTCGTCGCCTCTGAGATCGCCAGGGGTGAGTTCCTCCCGGGGGCGATCCAGGATGATGGTGGGCCCCCTGGGTGTCTCGACGATTTCTGCAATCGCTTCCCAGGCGAGGTAAAGGTCCTCCTCCCCGGGCCGCGCAATGCACAGCTTGCTTACCCGGGGATGGAGTCCCCAGAGCAACACCACCAGGTCCTTGAGTGTCCCCACCTCACTGCCGTGGCTATCCACAACCGGCCGTGATAGCCAACGCGTCAGAGAGGTGATCCGTTGTGGAGGTTCTTTGAGCATACTGGCCGCTCCAGTACGGCCTCCATAGTATGAAAGGGACAGCGGAGTGGTGTCAATCTGAATCCGCTCAGGGCCGATCACCGACAACCGATCACCGGCAATCGATGACCGACGAAGCCGACTCTGAGCCGGTCGTACATCGCCAAGAACTACGGGCCAAGAGCCACGTGCCACGCGGTAAGCGCAAGCCCGTGTCCTCCCTGTTCAGGTCCGGGGCAGTGTGCTATGGTCATAGCGGAGTGAGGAGATTATAGTCATGAGCGAGGAGGAATTGTGCTTCGTCGCGGATAGCATGCTGGGCAGGCTGGCCAAATGGCTCCGGATCGTGGGGTACGACACCCTCTATTTCCGGGATGCACCGGATAGTCGCCTCGTAGCGCTCGCGCGGCGCGAGGGACGGATCCTCCTCACTCGGGATACGCGGCTCTTGCTGCGGCGTCGGCTCTGTCAGATCCTCTTCATCCACCACGATCAGGTGTGGGATCAGCTGAAACAAGTCACCCGTGAGCTCGGGCTCACCATGGGTGAGCGGCTCGGGAGCCGCTGTCTTCGATGCAATCGGTCCCTCGAGTATCTCGCGAAGGAGCGAGCGGCAGGACGTGTCCCAGAGTATGTTTTCCGTCACCATGATCTTTTCTTTCATTGTGGGGAATGCGGACGGATCTTTTGGGATGGGACACACTTGCACCACATGGAGGAGACCGTGCGGGCGTTATGCGGCTGATCTTCCTGGGGACGCCAGCATTCGGCGTTCCGTCGCTGCGTCGCCTCGTGGAAGTGGGATATGAGGTAGCTGGGGTCGTCACCCAGCCGGATCGACCGGCGGGCCGAGGTAAGCGACTCCGCAAGTCCGCGGTCAAGCAGGTGGCCGAGGAAGCATGCATTCCGGTTATCCAACCTGTGAAGATCCAGGAACCGGGGGTAGTGGGCCACCTTCGCGAATTGAAGCCTGAAGTGCTGGTGGTAGTAGCCTTCGGCCAGATCTTGCCCCGATCGATCCTCGAGATTCCATCCAAAGGGTCTATCAACCTACACGCCTCCCTCCTGCCCAAATACCGGGGGCCAGCCCCTATTCCGTGGACCCTGATTCAGGGTGAGACGGTGACGGGCGTCACGATTATGGAGGTAGTTGAGGCGGTGGACGCGGGGCCCATTCTGTTGCAACGAATGACCCCGATCGCGGTGGAGGACGATGCCGGAACCCTCCATGATCGCCTGGCGGCTCTCGGCGCAGAGGCGCTGGTGGAGGCGCTGGGTGCCTTGGAGCGCGGGGAAGTGACAAAGGCTCCCCAGAATGAGGCCGAGGCCACCTATGCTCCAAAGCTACCCGCGGACCTGGGATGTCTCGAGTGGTCGCGGGGTGCAAGAGATCTCTGGAACCTGGTGCGAGGGCTGGCCCCGCAGCCTGGGACCTATACGTTCTTCCGGGGCCTTCTGATCCGGGTTCTCGCGGCCCGGCCGCTGCCAGGGCACCCTGGGCAGGTGCCGGGGACCATTGTAGGCTTCCGGAAGGGAGCGGGGGTGCAGGTGGCGACAGGGGACGGGGTTCTCCTGCTCACCACGCTGCAACCCGAAGCGAAGCGGGTGATGACGGCCGAGGAATTTACCCGCGGCTATCGTGCTGAGGTAGGAAGTGTCTTCGCGTCCACGCGGGAGCAATCCACGAAGTCTCGCCCTGGAGATTCTCGTCCGGGTCGAGCGGGATAGGGCGTACGCGAATCTCCTCCTGGACGCCCGGCTCAGCCGGCACGGGCTGACCCCCCGCGACCGGGCCCTAGCGACGGAGCTTTGCTACGGAGTCCTGCGTCATCGCGGGACGATTGACTTCGTCCTCTCCCGAGTCTTGGATCGTCCGCTCGAGACGGTGGACCTGGATGTCAGGAACCTCCTTAGGTTGGGAGCCTACCAGCTCTTTTATCTGGACAGGATTCCGGCCTATGCTGCGGTGCATGAAACAGTTCGTCTGAGTCGGCGTGCGACGGCTCCCTTCGTCAACGCTGTCCTGCGATCCTTGGAGCGGCGCGGCCCAATAAAGGGTGAGGAGCTGCCCGATGATCCGATCCAGGGATGGGCGGTGCAATACTCCCATCCCGCATGGTGGGTAGAGCGATGGGTGAAACGGCTGGGGGCCGAGGCACTCCAGCTCATGCAGGCCAATAACCAGGTTCCGCACATCGGGATTGGGTGCAACCCCCTTCGAGGAACGGTGGACGAACTTCAACAGGCCCTCACCCGGGCCGGGGTGCAGTGGGAAGCAAGTCCCTGGCTACCGGACGCATTTCGGGTCCGGGATGCAGGCAGCCTGCTGACAGGAGCGGATAGGGATCGGGGATTGTTTTGGGTGATGGATGAAGCGGCAGCGCTGGTCGTGCGGCTTTTAGATCCACAACCGGGGGAGCGGATCCTAGATGTGTGTACGGGGGGTGGGGGCAAGGCTACCCTCGCCGCCATGTTGATGGAGGATCGAGGAAACATCGCAGCCCTTGATGTAAGTGCGCGGGCCCTGCGACGCCTGGAGCATGCGTGCCGGCGGCTGGGCGTTACGATCGTCAGTCCGGGGAAGCGGGATGCCCGGGAGGCCGCGAGGCAATTTCGCGGTTGGGCGGATCGGGTCTTGGTTGATGCCCCGTGTACGGGGTTAGGGACGGTGCGGCGGCGTCCGGAGATCCGGTGGCTCCGCGAGCCGGCCGATGTCACCCGGCTGGCCGACCTGCAGGGGGCAATCCTGGACGGGGTGGCGGACTGCGTCCGCCCGGGTGGGAGTCTGGTTTATGCGGTGTGCAGTTGCGAGTCAGAGGAGGGGGAGGAGGTCATTGCGAGGTTCCTCAGCCGGCACCGGAAGTTTTCACAGGAAGACAGCACACCCGCGTTTTTTCAGAATGGCAGAACCGCTCTCCTGACCGGAGGGTGTCTTATCACCTGGCCTCACCGGCATGATACTGATGGGTTCTTTGCTGTCCGACTCCGACGGGACTGAAGGGTTTGGATTTGTGAAGTGGCTGAAGAGGACGCTGAAGGTCATCGGAATTGGGGTCGGTCTTGTGCTGCTGTCCGTCCTCTCCGGATACATCACCATGAACATTTTCCTGGAGCGGGACAGGATCGACGTTCCGGTCGTTATTGGGTTGGAACTGAAGGAAGCAGCCCGCCAGCTGAGAGAGGTGGGGCTTCAGCCGCGGATGGTCGGTGAGGAGTACCACACTGCCTTCCAGAAAGGAACGGTGATCCGTCAGAGTCCGTCGGGTGGATCCCGCATCCTGAAGAAAAAACAGGTCCGTCTCACCATCAGTAAGGGGAGCGGCGAGACGTTAATCCCGGACCTGGTGGGGCGGCCCCTCACTCGCGCCCAGCGGTTGTTGGCGGAGGAGGGCTTGGTGCCTGCCAACATTGGCCGCGTGCATGCATCGTTGCCTGCAGGCGTGGTGATCGCCCAGGATCCCCTTGCGGGCTTCCCCGCCCGACGAGGGAGTGCCGTGAGCCTGTTGATCAGTCTGGGGGAATCGGAACGGTTCTTTGTGATGCCCGATCTCGTCGGGCAACGGGAGGAAGAGGCTATCGCGATCCTGAGGGAGATGGGCCTTGAACCCAGGGTGACCTATGAATCCTTCCCCGATCTGGCCCAGCGGGTGGTGCTTCAAGATCCCTCCTTTGGGGCCCGGATCAAGGAGAAAGAACAGGTGACACTCGTGGTGGGCCAATAGACGTTCACCGTTCTCCGTCGACCGATGACCGCAGAATCTGAAAACGGAACACCGACAAGAAATGGCCGGGATTGACTGTCATCGGTAATCGGTCCTCGGTCATCGGAAGTCGGTCGTCGCCCAACGTTGGAGGCGGTTATGGTCAAGATTGCACCAGCAGTCCTCATGGTAGATTATGGCTGTTTGGCTGAGGAGATCCTCGCCGTGGAGAAGGAGGCCGATCTGTTCCAGTTCGACGTCATGGACGGACACTTTGTCCCCGTGATCAGCTATGGGGCGAGCCTCATTCGGTCGCTGCGCCCGCGGACGACGGTTCCCTTTGATGTCCACTTGATGGTGCAGTACCCGGAGCGGTACATCACCGACTTTGCCAAGGCCGGGAGCGACTACCTGACCGTCCACGCCGAGGTCTGTCCGCATCTGGACCGAACCATTCGGCAGATCAAGGAGGCGGGGGTAAAGGCCGGGGTGGCTCTGAATCCCTCCACCCCGCTCGAGGCCGTCGATCCTGTGATCCGGGAAGTGGACCTGATTCTCCTGATGTCGGTCAATCCCGGATTCGGGGGTCAGACCTTTTTCGCCGAAGTGGAGCAGAAGGTCGAGCAGATGCGGCGACGTCTGGACACGCTGCAGATCCGCTGCGAGCTCGAGGTGGATGGGGGGATCAATGTGGAAAACTGCGCCCGGATCGCCAAGGCTGGGGCCTCGATCCTGGTCGTCGGCTCAGCTGTGTTTCAGAGTCCCGATCCGGCCGCAACGGTCCGGGAGATGAAGCGCATGGCAAATCCGCTACCCTGAGAGGAGAAGGGGGAGGATACGGCGGAGTAATGCTAAGGGGCGAGCGCGGGACAGTGGTGAAGCGGGTGCTGTTCGGTCTCCCTGTGTGTATCTTTCTGCTGGCAGGGCCCCTGACATGGGCAGGAACGCTGGAGGTCGATCTCCCCGAACACCAACTCTTGCAGGGGGATCTTCATGGCCTGAGCGTCACAGCCCCGGAGCCGCTCACCTGGCTTCACGCTCGCTTCCGCGGGCTCAGCCTGCCCGTCCGCGCCGAGAAAGGGAGGTATACCGTCCTGCTAGCGGTGGATCTCGAAACCGCACCCGGCCCGTATCCATTAGAGTTCGAGGCCCAGGGGACATCAGGAAGTCGGTACCGCGAAAGCGTTCGGATCACCGTGGCGGATGGCCGCTTTCCCGTGCAGCGACTCACGCTTCCCAAAGGGATGGTGGACCTCGATGTGAAGACCCTCGATCGTGTCCGCCGCGAGCAGAAGGCAATAGCAGGGACCTGGAAGAAGTGGCAGGCAGGCCCGTACTGGTGGCAGGCGTTTGTTCCTCCCCTTGAAGGAACGCTTGATGTGACGAGCGAATTTGGGCTTCGGCGAATCCTCAACGGTCAACCGAGAAATCCCCACAGCGGGGTCGATTTCCGGGCCTTACTCGGGACACCGGTTCGGGCCAGTAATGGGGGATTGGTGGTCTACACGGGTGAGCTGTTCTTCAATGGCAATTCAGTGATCCTGCATCATGGCGGTGGCCTCTTCACGATGTACTTTCACCTCCAGGGATATCGGGTAGAGACCGGCCAAGAGGTCGCCAAAGGCGAAGTCCTTGGATGGGTCGGGGCAACCGGTCGAGCCACCGGCCCCCATCTCCACTGGGGCGCAAACCTTCGGGGGGTGCGCTTTGATCCCCGAGGACTGCTCATGCTCTCTCTCCCCTAAGGGTCGATGCAACTCAGGATCCTCTGCGCCCTCCTGTCCGTGTGCCTCCTCTGGGGCGGCGTGGCCGTCGGAATCAAGGTCGGGCTGTGGGATGCCCCAGTTTTCGGCTTTGTCGCCGCCCGACTCTGGCTCGGGGGGCTCGGGCTCTGGCTCTGGGCCAGGTGGCGCGGGGCCTCACTCAACATTCCGGTGGCCTGCATTCCCCAGCTCCTCGGAGTGGGGGCGTTCTTTACGCTCATGATGGTCTTTGTCACGTGGGGGACGGGGATGACGGCCGCGAGCCGAGCGGCCGTCTTCATGAACACGCAACCGATCCAGGTCGCGGTCCTGGCCCACTTTCTGCTGCCGGAAGATCGGCTGAGCCTCCCCAAGATGGCGGGACTCACGGTGGCCTTTCTCGGGGTGCTGGTGATCTTCATGGCGAAGCTGGGTTTTCCCGAAGCCGCATCGTGGTGGCGAGGAGATCTCGTCGTGCTCCTGGCGGCCTTCTGTTGGGCCCTTCAGACCATCTATGCCAAGCGACTCGTGGTCCGGATTTCGCCGGTGGCTCTCACCCTCTGGCAGGTCTTGCTCTGTGCCCTGGTGACTACGCTTCTCAGTTTTATCTTCGAGCCCTGGACTGCGTGGCAGGTGACCGGTCGTCTCGTGTTGGCCGTTCTGTATGTCTCGTTAGGGGTCACGACGGCTGGGTGGGGACTGTGGATCTATGTCCTGAGGGAGGTGGAGGCCTCGGTGGCCACGACCTTTCTCTTCACCATTCCGATCTTCGGTGTCCTGGCTGGATGGCTGCTGCTGCAGGAACCGCTGGGTCTTCACCTCCTCGGGGGAGCGATCCTCGTGGCAATCGGGATTCTGCTGGTGGCCGCTCCGGTCATCACCCGCCGGCCGGTGGCTGCGCCTGCCGACCCTCCCCAGCTC
>JAAXQN010000216.1 GCA_012974305.1 Candidatus Methylomirabilis sp.
AGCGATTCTCTGGGCAATGTATATCGCTGTCTGCGAGAAACAGGGTGTACCTTATGACCGTATCGGTGGAACGACCCAGAATGATATTCTCAAAGAATTCACCGCGCAGAAGGAATACGTTTTCCCCCTCGAGCCTTCCATGCGCCTTGTGGTAGACACCATTCTCTTCGGGGCCGGGTGTCTCCCGCGGTGGCATCCGGTCAGCATTAGCGGGTATCACATTCGGGAGGCAGGTTCGACGGCGATCCAGGAACTGGCATTTACCTTGGCCGACGGCATGGCATATGTCGAAGCAACCACGGAGGCGGGGCTCGACGTGGATGCCTTTGCTCCTCGCCTTTCCTTTTTCTTTAACGTCCACAATGATTTCTTTGAAGAAATTGCTAAATTTCGTGCAGCGAGGCGCATTTGGGCCAGGCTAATGCGAGAGCGGTACGGCGCCAAGGATCCGCGCTCCTGGCTGCTTCGAACCCATGCACAGACGGCGGGATGCGCCCTGACCGCCCAGCAACCCTATAATAACGTCGTGCGGGTTGCTATTCAGGCCCTGGCCGCGGTTCTGGGTGGAGCGCAGTCGCTCCATACCAATGCATTGGATGAATCGCTGGCGCTTCCGACGGAAAAGGCAGCCACGATCGCTCTGCGGACCCAGCAGATCATCGCGCACGAAACCGGCGTAACTCAAACCATCGACCCCGTGGGAGGGTCTTATTTTGTCGAGACCCTGACTCGGGAGATGGAGGAATCGGCCTGGGACTACATTCAAAAGATCGACAAGTTGGGGGGGATGGTTCGGGCGATTGAGAAGGGTTTCCCGCAGCAGGAGATTGCGGACGCCTCCTACCGCTACCAGCAGGGGGTCGAGGCAGGGGAGCAGGTGGTGGTTGGGGTAAACCGATTCGTCGCCGAGGCGGACGGGCCGATCCCGCTACTCCAGATCGACCCGGACGAGGCAGCCCATTGGCAGGTAGAAAAGATTCACCATTTGAAAAAACAGAGGGACAACGGGCGGGTCGAGCAAACGTTAGATGCGCTCCGAAGGGCAAGTGATAGGAGCGATCCTTGGGGTCGAAACCTTCTTATGCCGAAGATCCTGGATGCGGTCCGGGCCTACGCGACCTTAGGAGAGATCATGGGGGTCTTCCGGGAAGCATGGGGGGAATACGTTGAGCCGGCCATCCTTTGATCCCGTCGGCGACTGCGGTATCATTGACACTACGTTCTTCGGCGGAGATGGGTTTCATGAGAACGGTCAAGGGAGCCAAGGTGACACTATGAGCAAGACATACGGGGTCCGGTTCGATCTCTGGGTGGCCGGGAGACTTGAGCCCCAATTGATCCTTTTCGAACAGGAAGATCGGCCTACCGAAACAGAAATTGTCGGTTGTGTTCGCGACAGGGCCAAGAGCATGGGGGGCACACTTTTCGGAAGCGAGTCAAAGGAGCCAGAGCTACAGGTAGAGTATCGCTCAGGGGTAGCAAATGACCAGGAATTCTGGGGGGGTGATCCAGGGTTTGGGGCGCTTTGTCAAGAGGTGAAGTACGAAACGCGTGAGGACAATGATGGGTGAGGAGCGGAAGACTCGTGTGTTGGTTGCGAAGCCGGGGCTTGATGGCCATGACCGCGGGGCCAAGGTGATCGCTCGGGCCTTTCGAGACGCCGGGTTCGAAGTAATCTATACCGGGCTTCGGCAGACACCGGAAATGATTGTGAGTGCCGCGATCCAGGAGGACGTCGATGCCATCGGTCTTTCCTGCCTTTCGGGAGCCCATATGTACCTGTTCCCGCACGTCGTAAAGCTTCTTCGGGAGCGTGGGGTGGACGACGTGTTGGTGTTCGGCGGTGGAACGATTCCGGACGACGATATCCCCAAGTTGAAGGAGGCAGGGATCACTGAAGTCTTTACCCCAGGGACTCCAACGTCGGTCGCTATTGACTTCGTCCGGAACCATGTGGGGCGCAGAAAGAGATGAGGGATGAGCCTCCTCTCGGCTCGCCATCATGAAACCTCGTGCAATGGCTTTTTAGAGGGGTTTATGAATGTAATGCGAACCATGAAGGATATAATTGTATCTACTTGAAATATATGAGAATGGATATGCGCGAGCTATCTGCACATTGGGAACCGTGAGCAGCGCATGAGGATGAAAAGTGGAGATCGTTGAGAGGGTGCGGCAAGGGGATGTTCGGGCGATGGCCCGCCTGATGTCGCTGATCGAGAATTATTCGCCAGACGCAACACTGGCTTTGAAACAGCTCTATCCCTTCACAGGCCAGGGGTTGATCGTGGGGATCACCGGTCCTCCGGGCTGTGGCAAGAGTACCCTCACCGATCAGCTCACCCAGGAGTTCCGGCGGGGTGGGAAGACCGTAGGGATTGTCGCCGTAGACCCCACCAGCCCGTTTACAGGGGGAGCGATCCTGGCTGATCGCATCCGGATGCAGCAACACAGTCTGGACGCGGGGGTCTTCATCAGGAGTATGGCCACCCGAGGGCACCTCGGAGGCCTGGCCAAGGCCACCTACGATGTGGTGAATGTGCTGGATGCGGCGGGAAAGGAGATCATTCTTGTTGAAACAGTAGGCGTGGGACAGGATGAAGTCGAGGTGGTGAAGACGGCACATCTCTCCATTGTTGTGTCTGTTCCGGGTCTTGGAGATGATATTCAGGCCATCAAAGCTGGAGTCTTGGAGATTGCGGATATCTTCGTCGTCAACAAGGCAGACCGTGAAGGTGCGAATAAGACCGTGACAGAGCTCCAAGCCATGCTGGCTCTCGGCCCGGAGCGCTCAGAAGGAAACCCTCCCATATTCGAGACAGTGGCTCCCCAGGGGCAGGGAATCGCGGAACTGGCCCAGGGAATTCTCGCCCGTCAGGCACATCTAGATCGAGAAGGGTTTCGGCAGACGCGTCAGCGAGAACGGAGTCGGGCTCTCTTTCTGGAGCTCTTCCAGGAGCGGGTGACCCGGCGCCTCCTGGAGCAGGCTATCGCCAATGGAAGCCTCGAGGAAACGATCGAGCGGATTGCAGATCGTGATCTCGATCCGTATTCGGCAGTGGAAGAGCTTCTTGGGAAGGCGGGTCTCTGACCCATGTCCAGGGGTATCACCCAGTCCGCAACAGTCCTTTCTGCTGCTCCCGGAGCATATCGATTCCCAGGCAAATCTTATGTTTTCAGCGGAAGGGTGTGCCGATGAGGGTGCTTGCCTCAGGGGCAGGCTTGTGTCGTTGGATACACCCCGACGACTTTCGGGAGTGGGTGCGGGTTCATAAGAGTCGGGAGCCGGTGGAAAAATTGGTGACGGAGCACGAGGCCGTCTCCCGATGTGTCGCGGACGGGGACTATGTCGCCTACGATTTTTCCTCCCTTACCCGAGGTCCCCAGGCCCTCGTTCGGGAAATCATCCGGCAACACAAGCGGAACCTCTGGATCTGCGCCGAGTTTACTCTGCACGATTCGTCCCTGCTGGTTGGGGCTGGGTGCGTCGACCGCATCGACGTGGGATTCTTGGGATATGGCAATTACATCGGACGGGCCGTGGTGGAAGGGAGGGTCCAGGTGTTTGAGTGGACCAACGGGGCTTTGGCCTTTCGGATGCTCGCCGGAGCCAGAGGTGTCCCCTTCATGCCGATGCGGAACCTCTTGGGAACAGACACATTCCTCCAATCGGGGGCGAAGGTGGTGGAAGATCCTTTTGGCGGCGATGCCATCTGCCTGGTCCCGGCGATGAACCCAGATGTCTTTCTCGTCCATGTCCATCAAGCGGATGTGTACGGAAACGCCCGGATCTTCGGAACCAACCTCTTTGCCTTGGAGGGAGCCATGGCCTCGAAAAAGGTCATCGTTTCTGCCGAGGAGATTATTGAGCCCCTCGAGTTCCGGAAAGAGCCGGCGAAGACGACCATTCCATACTTTCTTGTGAGCGCTGTCGTTCACCTCCCGTTTGGGGCGTACCCAGGCGGGGTTCCCGGCAGGTACGAGCTGGACGTCGAGCATGTCCAACAGTTGAACGGGATCGAGACCGAGGAACACATGCAAGCGTACCTTGATTCGTGTGTGTATAGCGTCCGGAATCACGCCGAGTTTTTGGGCCGAAGGGTAGGATGGAAACGCCTGGCTGGCGTGGCCCGCCGGGCATCGATTAAAGAAGGATATGGATAGCCCACGGCTGGGCAGGCCCGGGGGGTGACCCTGTAGGGAGAAGATGGATAACGTTGCTGGATTCACCGATACGGAGCTCATGATCTGCGCAGCCGCGCGCGTGCTCGAAGACCGAAAGACGGTATTTGTCGGGTGGGGGATTCCTCAGGTGGTTGCTCTGTTAGCCGAGAAGCTCTATGCGCCAAATTTGGTCCAGGTCTTCGAGTTTGGGGCGATCGGCCCTCAGTCTTTGACCCCCTTTGTCCGAGGGACCATGGGGGGGCCATCCAACATATACCGGTCTCTCCAATGGACCAACATGAACTGGGCCTTCTCGTATGCCGCAACGGGATACCTGGATTACGGAATGATCGGCGCCATCCAAGTGGATGCATACGGCAATGTGAATTCGACCCTCTTGGGCGGAACCTACGATCGGCCCGGACGACGGTTCCCTGGAAGCGGAGGGGGAAACGAAGTTGCCTCCCTCTGCTGGAAGACCATCGTCGTTTTGAAACATGAGCCGCGCCGTTTCGTGCAGCGCCTCGACTTTATGACCTCCCCGGGGTACCTGACAGGTCCCAGGGCCAGGGAAAGGGCCGGTCTCCCACGGGGCACCGGACCCTATCGTGTCGTCACGTCGCAAGCCGTCTTTGGCTTTGACGAGGAGACAAAGCAGATGCTCCTCCTCGGCGTGTTGCGGGGACTTACCAAGGATCAGGTGATCCGGGGCATGAGTTTTGAGCCGATGGTGGCAGAGAAGGTGGAAATTGTGGAGCCGCCGACGCAAGAGGAGCTAAGAGTTCTCCGGGAAGAGATCGACCCGGCCAGAACGATCATTGGATGATCCGTCCCGAGGTGAGAGTGAGTGGGATTTTCCGCACATGCTGAGGGGTGTGAGGAGTCCGGCTTCAAACCTGGGGATCCTCGGGGGCTGCTGTGGCACCACCCCTGCTCACCTCGAGGTGGTCCTCCGCGCCATCCGTCACCTTTGAACATTCTCCTTCTCTAAAATTCCTCTTGACATTCCCCTGACAACTCTTTAATTTTCGCCCTTGTGTCTTCAGCCAGGAAGGAGGTGAGATCACTGTATGGCCAAGGGAGACCGAAAGATGGCTAAGCTGGCCTCCCGGGTGGTAAACAATGGCGACACCCGGGAATATTCCTGCTCGGCCGACGGAACCAAAATGACTTGGGTCCAATACGTTGGAGAAAATGGCCGAGGCAGGACCGCGCTGCGTTGCGAGAAGTGCGGGGCTATCAAATTTCGATCCGATCTGTGATCGTCGTTCAGGGTGTAAAAAGGGGGGGGGCATCTGCCCCCCCCCTTTTTTGTCTCATGCATCCTCGAAGGAACGCTCAGATGATCCTTGAAAACTGGCATCATTCTTGAAGTGAATTGTGAGACATCGTCCGGCGCTCGAAAGAGGCGTTCCTCCCGCTCTTACCAGAAAAGACGAAACCGCACCCCTCATGCAAGGCTATGGCGCAGCGGAGAGAATGGAGTATAATATAACGTTAGGATGAAAGCTGTTGCTCCAACTTCTTGATTTCGCTTGGAGGTGAGGATCCGGTGAAAATTGCACAGGTCGCTCCGCTGTATGAAAGTGTTCCCCCCAAATGCTACGGAGGTACCGAGCGGGTGGTTTCGTACCTGACGGAAGAGCTCGTTCGGCAGGGCCACGACGTCACCCTATTCGCCAGCGGGGATTCGGTGACCACGGCTCGCCTTGTTGCGCCGTGTCATCACTCCCTCCGTTTGGACAAGTCCTGCATAGATCAGCTGCCTCATCACGTGGTTGAGATCGAGAACGTATTTCGGGACTCGTCCCTGTTTGACATCATCCATTTTCACTTCGATTATCTGCACTTCCCCCTGGCCAGGCGTCAGAGAACACCAGTGGTGACTACCTTGCACGGGCGGCTCGATATCCCAGATCTGGTTTCTCTGTTTCGGGAATTCTCCGAGATGCCCGTCGTCTCCATCTCCGATTTGCAACGCGAACCCCTGCCCTGGCTCAATTGGCAGGGAACGGTCTACCACGGGCTTCCGGCGGACCTGTATACCTTCCATGAGGAACCCGGGAAGTACCTGGCCTTCCTTGGCCGCATCTGCCCGGAGAAGCGGCTCGATACGGCCATCGAGATTGCCAAGCGGACGGGGATGGAACTTAAGATCGCAGCTAAGGTGGACAAAGTGGACCAAGACTACTTCACGGAGGTCATCCGGCCGCTGCTCGGTCACCCGCTTATCGAGTACGTCGGCGAGATCGGGGACGGGGAGAAGGATGAGTTTTTGGGAAACGCGTACGCACTTCTCTTTCCCATTAACTGGCCGGAACCATTCGGATTGGTGATGATCGAGGCCATGGCCTGCGGCACGCCCATCATTGCCCGACGTCGGGGGTCCGTTCCCGAAGTGATGGAGGAGGGCGTCACGGGGTTTACCTACGACACTGTCGAGGAGGCCATCCAACTGGTGCAAGGAGTTGCGAGCCTCAGCCGGAAGGAGTGTCGCCGGGCCTTTGAGAAACGGTTTACGGTGGCACAGATGGCGCAAGCGTACCTGGTTATCTACAAGCGCATATTGGGGCGGCCGGAAAAGCTCGCCGCCTAGAACGGATCTAGTGCCCGTGAAAGACGTCATTCGCATCAGAGACGAGTTTTACATTCTGGCGACCTCATCCCTCGCGGACGATCGGACGCGGGTCCTGAAACAGGGGGAGACCTTCGCTGTTTTCGATCGCTACGGGGACATCCAGCCGACCGGCTTGGGGGAACAAGGGCTGTACCATGAGGGGACGCGATTCCTGAGCCGCCTAGAAGTGCGCCTGGAAGGCCAACGCCCACTGCTGTTGAGCTCCACACTGAGGGAGGACAACGTCCTCCTTACCGTAGACCTGACCAACCCGGATGTTTCTCTCGATGGGGAGGTGGTTCTGCTCCGGGACTCCCTCCACATGTTCCGCTCCAAGCTGCTCTGGCAGGGTTCCTGCTACGAGCGATTCCGGTTTCATAATTATGCTCACCATTTCGTGGAAGTCTCCACTGCCCTGCGATTCGCAGCCGATTTTGCCGATATCTTCGAGGTACGAGGGGTCAAGCGGGCGCGGCGTGGCACCCTCCTGCCCGCCGAGGTGGAAGACTCGCGCCTCGTCTTGGGCTATCGAGGCCTCGATGGGGTTGTCCGCCGGACCCGTCTGCAGTTTTCCCCAGAACCGACTAGCGTGACCGACTCCGAGGTCTCCTGGAAAATCCGAATGCCCCCCCACAGCGGGGCCACGGTTTTTCTCACCGTCTCTTGCGAAGCCGAGCCCCCCGGGCCAGCAATCGGGACCCACGATCAAGCGGCTGCCATGACGGCGAAGGCCTTGCGGCAGGCCACATCCCGGACCTCTAGTATTTACACATCCAACGAGCAGTTCAACGACCTGGTAAACCGTTCGCTGGCGGATGTCCACATGATGGTTACCAATACCCCTCAAGGCCCCTTCCCCTATGCCGGGGTTCCCTGGTTCTCAACACCCTTCGGTCGGGATGGGCTCATCACTGCCTTAGAGCTACTCTGGGTGAACCCCGATATTGCGCGCGGGGTGCTGGCCTTTCTTGCCTCCACCCAGGCAAAAGAGGCGATGCCTGAGAGCGATGCTGAACCCGGTAAGATCGTCCACGAAATTCGGCGGGGGGAGATGGCTGCGCTAGGCGAGATCCCCTTCGGGCGCTACTACGGCAGCGTCGATGCCACCCCCCTGTTTGTGATTCTGGCGGGAGCGTACTACGACCGAACTGGAGAGATGGCTTTCATTGAA
>JAAXQN010000115.1 GCA_012974305.1 Candidatus Methylomirabilis sp.
AAGGCGTTCTACTACGCCCGCGTCATCGAGATCCCGACGCCGCGCTGGTCTACCATCGATGCATTTCGATTTGGCATTCCGATCCCGGAGGGGGCGCCGATCTCGACGCAAGAGCGCGCTTACACCTCACCGATCTGGTACACGCCATAGGGGTGTGTACGCATTGAATTAGAAAAACCGAACTCGAATTAATGAGGAGAGAACAATGAGCGACAAGATACTGAATCTCATCCGAAGCGGTCTGGTCTGCATTCTTCTGCCCGGGCTGGCGCTGGCTCAGCATGACGCTGGAATCCCTCAAATCGACGACATCGAGGGGCTGTATCCGGGCAAGGCCTATTCACCTTACGCCCAGCGCGCTTTCCCAAGTCAGCTTTACTGGGGCGAAACGCACGTGCACACCGGGCTGTCATTCGATGCCGGATTGTTTGGCAACACAACGGGTCACGAGACGGCCTATCGCTTCGCGCGCGGCGAAGAGGTCGTATCGGCGACCGGTCTACCTGTGAAACTCAGCCGGCCGCTCGATTGGCTGGTTATAACCGACCACTCCGACATGATGGGGTTCGCGATCGACCTGCAGCGCGGCGCACCCAATATTCTCGAGGATGCTAAGGGTCGGGAATGGTATGAAGGCTTTAATGAGGGTGGCGCTGCTGCAGGCGCGGCCGCTGTTGACCTGATCACGAACTTCACGCAAGGCACTGTTCCGAAGAAACTTATGGCAGACTACTTGCCCGGCTCACCGGGCTATACCAGGGTCTGGGAGGACATCACCAAGACCGCTGATCGCTTTAACGAGCCAGGCCGATTCACAGCACTGATCGGTTTCGAATGGACCTCGATCCCCAAAGGTAACAACCTGCACCGCAACGTGATCCTTCGCGACAATGGGGATCGGGCGCGCCAGGTTACCCCGCTGACCACGCAGCTACCTCTGGGCAGCACGGATCCTTTGGTCTTGTACCAGTGGCTCGAAGACTACGAAAAGAATACCGGCGGCCAGGCGCTGGCAATAGCACATAACGGTAATCTGTCCAATGGCTGGATGTTCCCGATCGATAAGACCTATGCCGGTGGCAGGGTCAACGCCGACTACGTGCGACTGCGCGCCAAGTGGGAACCACTCTACGAAACCACGCAGATCAAAGGCGACGGCGAGGCGCACCCGACCTTGTCGCCCGATGATGAATTCGCCGACTACGAAACCTGGGACAAGGCAAACCTCGATCTCACGGTCCTCAAGGAGCCGGAGATGTTGAACGGCGAGTACTCGCGTGAGGCACTGAAAAGAGGTCTCATGCTCGAGGAGAAGTTCGGTACGAATCCCTTCAAGTTCGGCATGGTGGGTGCGACTGACACTCATACGTCGTTGTCGACCGCCGAGGAAGATAACTTCTTCGGAAAATCCACGAGTGTCGAACCCTCCGCAACGCGAGTCTCACATCCGTTTGCCAAAACGGCACTCGGCGCTTGGGAGGGCGATCAACTGGCTGCCTCCGGCTACCAGGGTATTTGGGCGACCGAAAATACGCGCGCCGCACTCTTCGATGCCATGGAGCGTAAGGAGACCTACGCCACGACTGGCCCGCGCATGATGGTGCGTTTCTTCGGTGGCTGGGATTACACCGACGATGACCTGCGCAGCCGTGCACCCGCGTTTCGCGGCTATGAAAAGGGCGTGCCGATGGGCGGCGACCTGACGATGGCGCCCGACGGCAAGGCACCGACGTTCATGGCCTATGTGTTGCGCGATCCGATTGGCGCCAATCTTGATCGCCTGCAGATCATCAAGGGTTGGCTGGACAGCCGGGGCAATCTGCACGAAAAGGTCTACGACGCTGCTTGGTCCGGCGACCGACAACCCGGGGCCAACGGCAAACTGCCGTCAGTGGGTAATACGGTCGATCTGGAGGCAGCGAACTGGACCAACACCATCGGCGCATCCGAGCTCATGGTTGTCTGGACAGACCCCGACTTCGATGCGGATGAAAGAGCGTTCTACTACGTTCGGGTCCTGGAGATTCCTACCCCTCGCTGGGTGGTTTACGACAAGGTTCGCCTCGGTGCCACACTTCCGGAGGGTGCGCAATTGATCCACCAGGAACGCGCCTACACCTCGCCGATTTGGTACACGCCGTAAGCTCGCAAAACAAAGCGCGAAATAGGACGAATCACTAAGGAGAGCAAGAATGAGAGCGAAAATCGAATGGTTGAAAAGTTTTGG
>JAAXQN010000075.1 GCA_012974305.1 Candidatus Methylomirabilis sp.
ATATTACCGTATCACAATTTTGATTGAACTTAGGTAGTTGCAAGGTATCACCACATTATAAAACCTCTCTATAAATGTTTGATTGGTTCAATTACTATTTTTTTCTCCATTGATTCCTCCCAGTATGTGGAACATCAAACTTTCACTACTTTAATTATTAAAGAACGGCACTTAGATTTTTTATAATGTTCGAGTTCATTATTATATAAGATATACTTGTATCATTACACTAATTTTGATACATTTGTTTAGCGATAATTTTTCATAAATAACCGACGGTTATGCAATAGTCCTATTTGGGCATTATTGTTTCAGCCCATAAATTAATTTGACAACCATTTCGATCAACATATAAAGAAATTAACAAAAACAAATAAAGGAGGAGGGATATGAGAAGATCAACTGTTTTTTGCTTTTTGGTTGCTGCTATAGCAACTATGGTTTTTAGTTCCAGCATCGGGCTGGCAAAGGAGAAAGGCAAGCTCATCCACGATGCTGAATATTATATCCTCGAGGCTCAACACGGCAAAAAGTGGAAAACCGAGGATAAAGAAATTGACAAGAAACTGGCCGCGATCCGCAAGAAAAACGGCGGCAAACCACCGAATTTCGTTTACATCCTCCTTGACGATCTTGGGTTCGGCGAGATCGGCATGCCGGATCTCGATGTCATCCGTGGTTACAGTACTCCCCGGATCTCGAAGCTGGCGGACGAAGGCCTCTCCTTCATGCGGATGTATACCGAGCCCAGTTGCACGCCGACCCGTGTGGCTATGATGACCGGACGGTACGCCGCCCGGACAGGGAGCAGCGAGGCGAAGGCAGTGGTCTCAGGCGACGGGCTGGCGGCCTGGGAGGTGACTCTCGCCGAAGTCCTGAGCAAAGCCGGCTACACCACGGTTCATATGGGGAAATGGCACCTCGGCGACATCGAGGAAGCCTATGCCACCAACCAGGGCTTTGACTATGCCGAACATCCGATGCACCAACAAGGCCAGATGGGGATCATGAACGAGACCGCTGAGCTCGAGGGTCTATCGATCGGTCAGTCGAGGAAGCTGCGTGCGGAGTTTCCGAACGAACCCCAACGCCATGGTGTATGGCGTCGTCGGTAAAAAGGGCGGCCCGATGCGCGAAGTGAACTTCAAGGCCGGAGAGGTCTATACCCAGGAGCACTATAACCGCATGGAGGAGGGCTACAAGCAAGGCGCCCTCAAACAGCTCGAACGCTTGGCAAAAGGAGACAAGCCCTTCTTCCTGCAATACTGGCCGCAACACCCGCTGTCGTTCACCCGCAGCGACATCGAGCAGGCGAAGACCCTCAACGGTGGCCCCATTGCGGAATCGATCGCTAAGGTCGACGGCTGGATCGGTGAGATCCTCGATAAGATCGAAGAACTCGGCATCGCCGAGAACACGGTTGTCCTGGTGATGGGCGACAACGGTCCCTTCATGCAATACGTTGACAAGAGCGGCCAGTCGGACCGAATTTACCGCGGGGGCAAGGCCACGCACCTCGAGGGCGGCGTCCGGACCAACGCCTTCATCCGCTGGAAAGGCGTGCTGGAGCCCGGATCGCGCGCCCAGGATATTATTCATGTTACGGACCTTTTCACAACCTTCGCCCGCCTAGCCGGTGCCGAGCAGTACATTCCCACCGATCGCCTGATCGACGGAGTTGACCAGACGCCGCTGTTGTTCCTCGGCGAGACCCATGGTCGTCGCGACTATGTTTTCATCTATGAGGGACCGACGCTCCGCTCCATCGTCAAGCAGCAGTACAAGTTTCATCTGCCGCTACCCGGGGCGAACCCCATCGGCGCACCCATTTTCAATCTCTACAAGAACCCGCGTGAGGACCGCCCGCAGGACGCGATTCAATACGGGGTCGGTTTTGGTGGGAACTTCGTGGCGATGCTGAAGCGCCATTTGGCGATGAAGCAACAGTATCCGGACCGCGAGCCTGGTCGCGACTTGCCCTATGGCGGCATCGAGAACCTCCGCCCGGAAACCAAGGCTCTGGTGAAGTCTATGGCCGCGTGGATGAAGCCGAAGGCGAAGTAAAAAGGGGCGAAGGGGTCAAGTCTACAATTGACAATTGATTGGTGTGATCCACGATCGGAGGGGCGGGGCGGCAGTCCCCGCGGTCGCCGCCCAGCCAACGGGATCGAAGGCAAATCTCACTTGCCCTAGATCGGGTCGACTCGGTAAACTGAGCATCCCGATCGGGCTCCCAGACGGTCACCGGCCCGGGCGACGTGCCATTGTCACCCGGGCCGTTCCACCAGACGCCAGACCGTATGTGCACAAGCCTTATTGAGTGTTGATATCCATGAAGACGTTCCGCTTGGCTTCCATCCTCCCCTTCCTGATCCTCCTCCCCGCGTCCTTGGTGTATGCGGACGCGATCATCATGACCAAGGCGATGACCGCATCCACGGTCTCCGAGATCTTCGTCGAGGAGTCGGCGGTGCGCGTGGAGCTGGAAATTGGCCTTCAGGACCTGGCCGCGTTCCGTAATCTCATGCCGGACGGCCTTTACGAGCGAATGGGCTACCCTTCCGAGCCGCTGGCAAAGCGACTAGCGCGCTTCTTCCGCCGGGACCTGGTGATTCGTGCCGACGGCCGCCGCCTCGGCGGCCGGGTGGTCGAGATGGGTCCGCGTCCTCGAGTCCGACGCGACGAGATCACGGGTGAGCCCTTGCCGGCCAAAGAGAGCGAGCCCGAACTGGTGGTCTTCGCCGTGTTGGAATATCCATTCTCGGGCCGCCCGGCCTCTCTGACCATGGTCCCGCCACGGCAGGACGACAAGTTCGTGAGCGCGAACATCGGCTTCGTGGTCTACCATCTCGGACTGCCGGTGAACGACTTCCGCTATTTCAGCGCCGACGAGGTCCTCGACCTCGACTGGAAGGACCCGTGGTACTCTCGCTTCCGTAATAAGAACTTGCGCCGGCAGTACGACGCGCCGATGAGTGCCTTTCTCTACGTCGAGCCGTACGAGGTGCGCAGCGAAATCATCGCCCGCCCCAAGGATCTCCAACACTGGATCGATCTCGGCCTCAAGGGCCAAAGCACCATCCCCGTAGCCATGCAGGCAGAGCTGAAACGCAAGGTCGCCGACTTCTTTGCCAAGCACATCAACGTCACCATCGACGGCCAGCCTGCCAAGCCCACCCTCGACCGCATCCATTTCCTGCGCCGGACGCTCAAGACGTCTGGCGTCATCGACCCGCCAGAGGAGCTCGATGTCGCCGCGGCGACGCTCGGCGTGATCTTCGTTGCCCCCACCACGGGTCTGCCCCAGGAAGCGACCATGACCTGGGACCTCTTTAGCCCGAGGATCCAGAAAGTGCGAGCCGCCGCCACCGACGAGGCCGGGCCGCTACCCTACACCCTTCAGCCGGACGATGCCGTCCTCAAGTGGCAGAACTTCCTGAAGAATCCCACCCTCCCAACCTTGGTCAAGATCGAGCCGCCGCCAGGGTCTCGTCAGATCCCGCTCGTACTCCTGAGCGTGTTCTGCGGGTTGTCGCTGGCGGTGCTGGCCGTGCGACACGGCAGACCCATCATCCGCGGCCAGGCGCCTCCCAAGCCGATTCTCGCCCTTGCCGTGCTCCTCCTCATCGGCGTTGCCGCCTCGATCTCCTATGCGTGGAGATCTTCGGTGTCAGACGGCGACGCGAAGGTGATCATCACGGGCCTGCTCAAGAACGTCTATCGGGCCTTCGACTACCGGGACGAAAGCGCGATCTACGACACGCTCGAGCGCAGTGCGACGGGCGAGCTGCTCGCCCAGGTCTATCTCGAGACGCGACGGGGACTGGAACTCCAGAACCAGGGCGGTGCCCGTGTCAAGGTGAAAGATGTCGCGATGCTCACCGTGAGTACAGAGAATCTGAGTGACGGCGTTGGCTTCGTGTCCCGCTGCACCTGGAATGTGTCCGGATCGGTCGGGCATTGGGGGCACATCCATCAGCGCACGAATCAGTACCAGGCCGACCTGACGGTCAAACCGGTGGATGGGGTGTGGAAGATTACCGATCTCGACCTGCTGCAAGAGGAGAGGATCTAAGCCATGATCCGACTCAGCAACCTCTACTTCCGCTACCGCGAGGGGGAATTCTCGCTTCGCATCCCCGACCTCGCCGTCGAGCGCGGCGAGACGGTGGCGGTCATCGGTCCGAGTGGATCGGGCAAGACCACTCTCCTCCACCTGGTCGCGGGCATTGCCGTCCCGCTGGCCGGCCGGGTCGTCATGAACGATGTCGAAGTGACGCAACTTGGCGATGGGGCCCGCCGGGACTTCCGGATCAGCAATATCGGTCTCGTCTTCCAGGAGTTCGAGCTGCTCGAATACCTGAGTGTCCTGGACAACATTCTGCTGCCCTATCGCATCAATCCGTCGTTACGGCTCGATCCGATCGTGCGTGATCGCGCGGTTGACTTGGCCCATCTTGTGGACATCAAGGACAAGCTCGGCCGCCTGGCGAACCAATTGTCCCATGGGGAAAAACAGCGTGTGGCCGTCTGCCGAGCACTGCTGCCGGAACCGAGTCTACTCATGGCGGACGAGCCGACCGGTAATCTGGATCCGACCAACAAAGGGCGTGTTCTGGACATCCTCTTTGAATATGCAGAGAAGAACAATACAACCATGCTGACCGTGACCCACGACCACGACCTGTTGTCTCGCTTCGACCGCGTCATCGATTTCAAAGACTTTCACGAGCTTGCCGGTGGCGACACCGCATCGCCCGAGTTGCCGCTGGACCACGCGAAGGAGGCGCGGTGAAACAAAGTCTTTACCTGGCGTGGCGGTACCTGGCCTATCACCGGTTCAAGACGGCGATCCTGATCACCTCGATCACGCTGATCGTCTATCTGCCGGTCGGCCTGCAGGTGCTGGTCAGCCAAAGCGCGGAGCAACTGACATCGCGCGCCGAGGCGACACCGTTGATCGTGGGCGCCAAGGGCAGCCCGCTCGAGCTGGTGCTCAATACCCTGTATTTCGAGTCCGACACCCCGGAAGTCATGCGCTATGCCGAAGTCACCCGCATCGCTGAATCCGGTCTGGCCACCCCCATCCCGCTGTACACCCGCTTTCAGGCACGCAGACACCCCATTGTGGGTACGACCTTGGATTACTTTGATTTTCGAGGGCTTAGTATCGCGTCGGGCAGGCACATGGCCATGCTTGGTGAGTGCGTCGTCGGCGCCCAGGTCGCAAAGACCCTCGGGGTCGAACCGGGCGGCCACATCGTCTCCTCGCCCGAGAGCGTCTTTGATCTTGCCGGGGTCTATCCGTTGAAGATGCGGGTCGCGGGTGTACTCGAATTCTCCGACAGCCCCGACGACAATGCCATCTTCGTGGACCCGAAGACCGCCTGGATCATCGAGGGCTTCGGACATGGGCACCAGGACCTGGCAGCGCCAGAGGCCGCGGGTGCCGTGCTGAAACGAGAAGGAAACACCATCACCGCGAATGCCTCCGTCGTGCAGTACAACGAGATTACTGCGGAGAACCTGGACACGTTCCACTTCCACGGGGATCTAGGGGACTATCCGGTCACCGCGATCATCGCGGTGCCGCCCGATGAGAAGTCCGGGGTCCTCTTGCGGGGAAGGTACCAATCCAAGGATGAACTCTCGCAGATCCTGAAGCCGGTGACGGTGATGAACGAACTGCTGGCGACCATCCTCACGGTCCAGAGCTACGTCGTGACGGCTGTCGTGATCGTCGGACTTTCGACGCTGGCAACGGCTGTCCTTGTCTTCATGTTGTCCCTGCGCCTGCGGCGTCGAGAAATCGAGACCATGGTCAAAATCGGCGGCTCGAAGCTCAGTATCTTGTCGGTGTTGGCCTCCGAGATCGTCGTCGTCCTGGTTATCAGTATCTCGCTGGCCGGTGTGCTGACCATGGCGACCAGTTTATTTGGTTCCACCGCCATCCGTGCCCTTATTCTGTCGTAAAAGAAACTGGAAGTGTCATGTCAAGTCACCGGACCCACTTTCTGAATGCCCTCATGATATTGGGCGTGATAATCAGCATCACCGCGTGCTCCGACCAACCGGAGCGGGGCTCAGCGCAGAAATCTACCGGACAGGACACGAAGCTTTCAGTCTACGTAGTCAACTATCCTCTGAAATACTTCGCCAAGCGGGTCGGCGGGGATCTCGTCACGGTGAGCTTCCCCGCCCCCCATGACATCGACCCAGCGTTTTGGATGCCGGATGCCGGGACGGTTGGCGCGTACCAGCGAGCGGATCTGATTGTGTTGAACGGGGCCAACTACGCGAAGTGGGTCGATCGCGTCTCACTGCCCCAGGCAAAGCTCGTCAATACATCCCTCGGATTCAAGGATCGGTACGCATCGATCCAGGGGGCCGTCATCCACGCGCACGGTCCCCAGGGCGAACACTCACACGGGGCGATTGCTTTCACCACGTGGCTCGATCCGAAACTGGCCATCGAGCAGGCGCGGGCGATCAAGCAGGCATTTGTGAGATTACGGCCGGATCAGCAGAAGGCGTTTCAAGCATGGTTCGATGCGCTGGAGCGCGATTTGCTCGATCTCGATACAAGGATCAACGAGATCGTGTCCGCGAATCCGAAGCAGCCGCTCGTGGCATCACATCCGGTGTATCAGTACCTGACGCGACGGTACGGCCTTAATGTGAGGAGTGTACACTGGGAGCCGGATGAAGTGCCCAATGATAATATGTGGAAGGAGTTGACGGACCTTCTGGTTTCCCACCCGGCACAATGGATGATCTGGGAAGGCCCTCCGCTCGCGCAGACGGTGCAGAAGCTTAAAAGCGTAGGCGTCGAGAGCACGGTGTTCGATCCCTGTGGCAACGTCCCGGAGGCCGGGGACTACCTGACCGTGATGCGGCAAAACGCCAGCAACCTCGCCCTCGCCTTTCCCCAGTAGCTCCCCCCCGTCACGTTTACGATCTGAACCATTATCACCCATTCAGTAATTTGCGTCCCGCCCCAGCTTACGGAAGAAGGCACGAAAGGATCCACGAACGGCAGCGCGTGCTTCGGAGGAATTCATCCCATCTTGGTCCCGCAGCATCTGCATTGCCTTTCGGAGCCCTCGACCCTCTACCCTGCCAAAATGAATCTCCAGGGCCCTAAGGCCTCGCTGGATCAATGGGCGATCGAGGGTAGCCTTCACGTGGTCGGCACAATCGCCCTGTTCATCCCGTGCATGGGTGACGAGATAGTACATGTCATATGCGTCTTTATCCTTGGGGTCTTGGTCAAAGGCTATCGCTTTCATGGCAAGGCAGGTTTCGATGTTGGCAACTGCTACTGAGCCTTCGAACACCACGCCCTCTGGCGTCTCACGCCGGACAGAAATACGGTGGGTAAGATTCTGGAGTATTTCTCTGTCCCCTCGCAAGAAGTCCACTGCAACCGGTTCGATCTCGCCTTCCGGGAAGGGGCGCAGCAATCTATTTTCTATACGGTTGTGACGAACATATCCCTTTGAAATGAGCCGTCCGACTAGGACCTCCATTTCGGGTAGCTGGACCACCAGAGCCACGTCTACATCAATGGTGCCAGCGTATGGCAGGTCCGTTACCGGGCGTTCAGGTCGGTCCAAGACGTAGTAAATGGCCCAGCCCCCGACCAGGTAGGCATCAGCGGCAGCATCCCCCAAAGCGTGCAGGACTTCGCAAAGGACTTGATGGCACCGGGTGATAACTTGGGCATCAAACATCACAGCTCACTTAAAATCGGAATCGTGTTTCCCGCAGAGTTTCGGCGGCCTCTTCTCCTCGTCCGCCAAGCGCGCAAAGATCCAAGTACATATGGACATCGCTTACCACAAACACACCTTCGATCTGATGCGATCCAAGGAATACATCCTCCCTCTGAATCACGTTAAACCACAAGTTACCTCCCGAGGCGACAGGGTCGGCCTTTAAGGAATCCAACAGGTCGGGCCTAAGGGCGTCAACGTAACAGTGTATCCCCGAAACCATCAGGTACGGGACAAGCAGGGATGCCGCAGCCGGTCCCGTGAAGGCGTAGCGGACCTCCGCCGCCTTCGCGCTTTTTCCTATTTCCTGCATGCCAGCGCGGACGTCTTGCGGCATGGGCCAATAATAGCGCTGCCACCGAATGCGTTTTCCGACGTAGAAACTGCGCCAAGCGTCAAGCAGGCCGCTCGGGTCGTCGAGGCTGAACCGACCGCGCCGCTTTTCGGCGAATAAGCGTTCCTCCAGCGCCTTGGTCACCCGATGCACGAGGCCCAGGCTTACTCCGGCCGTCCGGGCAAGTTCCTGAAGTGTCCACTCCTTGGCCGGATTTTCCAGTAGCGTGTGCAAGATCCTCGACGCCCGAGCTGCAAACAGGAGTTGCTGTTCTTTCGGTTCCTTGAAGCGATTGGGGTGCCCGCTGCGCTCGACAAAGAGAAATCCCAGGTCAAGCCAGCAGTTTCCAGAAAGATCAATGTATCCGACTTGTCTGGACTTCAGCATCTCGGCCGCCTTAGGACTAACATAAGACGCACACAGGATGGGGTAATGTCCCTCAGGCCAGTCTCGCGCATTTGGCAAGCGCGCCATCCAGTCGGCTACGATTCTCGGTTCTGCGACCGGCTTTGCCTCGATAAGAAGGATGGCCCTTTGGTCCCCCCTCCGGAGCTCAATGTGGAAGTCCGGACGGACCCCCTCCGCAGGGGAGGGTTTCTCCTTCGTCACTGCCAAATCGGGGATCTCGGCAAGGAAACGGCCGATGTACTTCTCAGCATCCGCGATGGCTGATTTACCCTTATTTTCCAATGAATTGTAAGTGTTTTTCAATATCATACAATTTTCACCCTAGGGTGAAACATACTCCATATCGAAAATCCTGTCAAGTGCAATCTGCGTATGGGTTCTCCTCTAGGC
>JAAXQN010000077.1 GCA_012974305.1 Candidatus Methylomirabilis sp.
GGCGAACGCCGAGCGCCGAAGGGGGGCCTGCCCCCCTAGCGGAAGTGCCGCACCAGCGCGGAATGCTAGTGAGAAATAGTTGGTGCGGCACTAGGAACTCGGGAAGGGAGTCGGCGAGCACATCGTCGATGTCGATCGCGATCCGCATCTTCTCGTGGTTCATAGTTGAGAGTTCAGGGTACAAAGTCCATGGATAAATTCAAATTTCGAATGTCGAATTTCGAAATCCCCCGGCCAGCGGCTGTCGGTCAACGGTTCACGCGGATTGTGCTCCCCACGCACCCGGGCAGATCTCCCGAAAGGCACAATAACCGCAAGCCATGTAACCCGGCTTGGCGGTGTAGTCCCGAGCCCGTAACCCAGCCGCCACCTCCTTGATGATCTCTGCCGTCTTCTCGATCTCCTCCTCAGTCTCTTGGGTAGCACCGATCAGACCAGACTCCAGAAAATGAAGCTCTACGCGCGTCGGAATCTGACTGTACATCTGGCGATAGGCCAAGGCATAAATGGCCAGCTGCAGGCTCTCGCGTGCCCGGCGTGTTGCCTCCTTCGGCTGACGGACATCGGAGGATTTATAATCGATGATCACCACCTGCTCTCCGCTCACATCCACCCGGTCCCAGCGGCCGATGACTCGGTCCCGACCGAGGGTAAAGCCGAACTCCCTTTCCACATACGTGGGGATCGTTCCGGCCTCTTCCTCTCGGTCATAGAATCGGCTGAGCGTCTGCCGGCCCGCCTCGAGACGCTGCTCCTCATGTTCCCGCGAGAGAAACCCACGGCTCACCCAAGATCCCTCAAAGACCGCCCACAGCTCCTCACGCGTCACCGGCTTCCCCCGCATCTTATGGCGGAAGTATGCCTGGACAGCATCGTGGAGGGCCTTTCCGTAGATCACGGTGTGGTGTTCCCGGATGGGCACCTGCAGGATCTGAATGTATTTGTACTTGAGCGGGCAGGTCCGGTAGTCGTCCACGCTGAAGTAGCTCAGGGTCAGGATTTCGTCCGGGGCCATGGGCTGAAGCTCCCCCGATTCCTGCCCGACGGGGGGGGCAAACCGCGCGATTACCTCGTCCGGTGAAGCCCGGAAGGCCGCCTGCTCCGGTTGCGGGAGGTCCAGCGCCTCCAAAACGAAGCGGCTTACTTTCTTGGGCCTCCCCGACCCGGAGTCCCGGGAGGAGGTGAGGCACAGCTCGTCCTTGGCCCGCGTCATACCCACAAAAAAGAGGCGGCGCTCCTCCTGAAGGCGGACGTCGCCCTCCGGAAGACAGTCCTTGACCAGCGGTGCTGGCAGCTCAATGGGATCGCGCTTTCCACGAGCGGGGAACTTATCGGCGGTGAGCCCCACCAAAAAGACCACGGGAAACTCCAGCCCCTTGGCCTTGTGAAGGGTGAGGACATTCACCGCATCCATGTCCACGTCTGCTTCTGCCACCGTCGGGTCTTCACCAGCCTCGAGAAGTTTGTCCTGGTACTCAACAAACTGAGCCACGCGATCGAGCAAGGCAACATCGTTGAACCGCTTCACCCTTTCGAAGAAGCGGGCGATGTTCTGCACTTGGATCTGGCTGGCGATGTCGTTACGGGCCGTGAGCCGCTTCAGAAATCCACTCTCCATAAGGAAATGGTACAGGACCTCACCGGTCCTGAGCGCTTGAGCCCGCTGGATGTACGCCTCAAGATCCTCCAGGAGTTTTTGGATGGTCGCGATCCCCTCACCCGAGAGGTCATCCAGGCCGGCAGCGTCGAGATGCTGAAAGATCCAAAAAAGGCTACGCTTTGAGCGCCGGGCCGCGGCGCTACACCGCGCGAGATCCAGGGACGGAACCCGGTAGGGTTCCCCGGACGCGAGGTGGTACAGGGACTGGCTTGCCTCGGGATCGGCCACCACCCAGAGGAACGCCATGAGGAGGCGTATCTCCTCTCGGTTGTACAGGCCGTGCGCCCCCGAAAAGCGCCACGGCACCCCTTGCATATTCAGGGCCCGCAGGAAAGGATCGGCAACCCGGTTGGCCCGGACTAAGATGGCCATGTCCCGATACCGATATACTCCTGAGGACACCTTTGCCTCGATAAGCCCGGCGACCCCGTCCGCTTCGCTCCCCAACGTGTCGTAGTAACGGTGCTCCACCGCGCGAGCCCCCTCACGACGGGCGAGGAGCCGCTTGTCCAATCCCAGCCGCGCCTCCAGGCGGTCTGGGTCGTTGTGGCGAATCAGACGGTAGGCGGCGTCCAGGATGGGCTGGCCCGATCGGTAGTTCTGGGTTAGGACCACGACCTCCGCCCGAGGAAAGACCTCGGTGAAGCTCAGCAGATTGCTCACCGCCGCTCCCCGAAATTTGTAGATGGATTGGTCGTCATCCCCAACCACTGTGAGGTTCCCACTCCCCCCGGCCAACATCTGTAGCAGCTGCCACTGGGCGTAGTTGGTATCTTGAAATTCGTCAACGAGGATGTAGCGGAATCTATTCTGGTACTCGGCGAGGATCGCGGGATGCTCTCGAAAGAGCTTGAGGGTCGTGGTCACTTGATCCCCGAAGTCCGCCAACCCCTCCCGAGCCATGAGCTCTTGATACTTCTGGTAGGTGAGGGCGATTTCCCTTTGTCGCAGTGCTTCTTCATGCAGTTGGCTATCTTCCGGGTGGGATTGTGCCTGATCGGCGAGGCGCTCGGCATACTGCAGGTACTCCGCTGGGCTGACATCCTCGTCCTTTGCCCGACTGACGAGGGTCAGGATGCCTTCGACGTATTTGGTGGGGTCACCCAGGGGAAGATAGTAAGACAGCGGAAATTCGAAGAGCCGCTCGCGGAAAAAGACGACCTGCTCGGGACGAGTAAGGACCGTGAAATCAGGGTCGAGGCCTAACGACAAGGCCTGTTCCCGAAGGACGCGATCACCAAAAGCGTGAAAGGTGCTGATGCAGACTTCGGCGTACCCGTAGGGGACAAGGAGATCTACTCGCTCTTCCATTTCACTGGAGGCCTTATCCGTGAAGGTAAGGGCGAGGATCTCGCTCGGCCTGGCCAGCTTGGTTGCGATTAGATAGGCGATCCGGCGGGTGAGGACGGTGGTCTTGCCGGTCCCCGCACCCGCAACGATGAGCAGGGGCCCGTCCGGGGCAGTGACCGCCTTGACCTGGTCCGGATCAAGTCCCTCAAGGATCGTCTCGACCGCGGGCGATACCGCTGCCGTTGGGATCTGTTTGTTCCCTCCCATCCTGCCTCCGCCCGGAGGCTCGCACAGTGCGGAAGGGGTGTCAAGGGCCCCGTCTGCGCTACCGCATCCGGGACAGGTCGAAGACAAAGGGGAGCTGATTTCCGTGCGGGTCGGTCACCACCAGGATCACGGTCCCATGCAGATCAACCTGTTCGGCGGGGAAGAGGCAATGGAGATATACCCAGGCGATCTCGTCACCGGAGATATCCTGAGCTCTTTCCACATAGGTTGGTCCAATGATTTCGCCCTCCTGGTGCAGGCTCAGCTGATACATCCCCGCGCGTTTCGGAGGGGAAACCAGCGTGACGGCGAAGGCCAAGCGAGGGCCAACCTGCTTGAACTGTCGGCGGAGGTCCGTCTTGTTCAGGGCAAGACCGCGGTGGGCCGCCGTCCAACCAGTGTGGGCCACCCGAGCAAAGGGGGACTGGAGCCAGGCTGTACCGCCGAGGCGTTGACCCGGTCCTTGCATCCCTTCGGCCCGCCACTCTCGAGCGAAGAAGGCGAAGGGTAGGGTGCGAGCCTCTTGACCGTACCGGAGTGCTTCATCGATCTGCGTCGTGGATAGGGATAGAGAAACGGCCTGGGCCTGATGCGGAAGCAAAACCAGGAACACACCCAGGACTACCGGCCACCGAATGGATTGTCGAGAAGAGGAGATATTCATTCTTCTCTGCTACATCTGGATCCGGTGCTTCTCCAGCACCACGCCCCGGACCCGATCCAGATTCGCTATTGACTTGTTATAGTTGGTCAGCGACCTGACCTCTGCCGACTGGGTCACCGCCAGGTCCCGCTGAAACCGGAGGACCTCAAAGGTGGTCGAGACACCGGCTTCCAACCGTTTCTGCTCGATCCGGAGTTGTTCTTCGGCCAGCTCACGGGCAGCCCGGGTATCCGCTACGAGCTTGGTATTCGCATTAATTCTTCTTACCGCCTCCCGGACTTGGGCGGTGATCTCAAGTTCCAGGTCTCGGAGAGAGACCTGGGCCTGCTGCACCCCCAGTTGCGCCTTGACGAACTCGGCCCGGGCCGCCCGGTTCCCTATGGGGATTGAAAGCACCAATCCGGCCGAGTAGCTGAAGTTGTTCCCGGAGCCAAGATCGTCGAGCGCATCCCCATAGGAAGGATCGAGGGCGCTGAGTCCGTTGATTCCCACGCCCCCCTGAAAAGAGAGATCCGGCAAAAGCTGATTCCGGGTAAACCGAAAGTTCAGCTCCTTGTTGCTCAGACCTACCTTGGCAGCCTCGTACTCCGGCCGCATGCGGAGGGCGTCTGCCACCGCGCCGGGAAGGTCCGGGGTAATCGGGGAAAAGCGGGCCGGGTCCGCGGGATGGACAGCCCCCCCCCACTCCCCTTCCTTCGGAAGATTCAGGACCACCTTCAGACGATCCTCTGCATCCCGCATCCGCTTCTCGGCAACAGTGACCAGCGCTTCTCTCGCCGCGATATCTGTCTCGGCCTGGATGATCTCTACCGGAGCAGCCACCCCGGCCCGGACCCGGGCCCGGTTCAACTCCGCCAACTCCTGGGCCAGGCGAAGGGACCGCCGCTCGACCTTGAGGTCTTCGATGGTGAACACCAGATCCCAGTAGACGTCTTGGATTTGGGTGACCACATCCATGATCGTTTCGCGGAACCGGTCCAACGAAATCTCCCGGTCGTTCTCGGCGATCTTGATCTGGGTCCGGTTGATGTCCACCCCGAAGTTCTTCAGGAGGGGTTGGATCACGGTGAGGCTGAGATCCGACGAGTATGCGGTCTGCAAGTCGGCGAACACTGGCTGTTGAACAACGAAGAACTGGGCGTTGTTGAAGTTCCGGTTGTTGTCGAATCGAAGCTCGTAACTCCCACCCGTCGGCAGGTCCTGGCGGAGACCGAAACTCCAGTCAATGTCATCAACTTTGCTCTCTGTCACTCCTGCCAGGGTATTCCGGTTCGGGGTCTGGGTGCTGCCAAAGCCGAACTCGGCGAAGACGTCCGGGTCAAAGACCGCCTTGGCGGCAGTGACATCGGTCGCCCGGATCTTCGGGTTAAAACCCTCGATGACGATATCCAGATTGTTCTTGAGCCCTAGCAGGATGCTTTCCTGCAGCGAGAGGACCATCACCTGTCCAGGCTTTGGGGTAGCTTTCTCCGGCGAGACCGTGATCTCTGCCGACTTTTCCTCACCCTGGACGGACCCGACCCCAGCGAAGAGGGCCGCTGCCATCACCAGGGCGATCCACCGATACTTTACCCTCGCCATACTCCTCCTCCTCTCGAAGAATGATTGCTCAATAGCTTCTATCTCTGGGAAAACGTCATTCCTCCACCCGCTCCAACCGGACATGGACGTTGTCTGGCAGATACCATCCCCAGGGCTGGAGGACTCGAGAAACCTGCACCGTCTGCTCCTGATACCCGGAAAGCCGGGCTGTCACCTCCACAGACCCACCGAGGCTTGACTCTCCTGCGTACAGGGCCGGAGACCGGCCGATCATCTCTCCATCCACCAGGATCTCGGCGTTGCCCGGATCGGTGAAGACCATCATCGTCGAGGCACAGCCACCCCAGAGCAGAACAAGCCCAACCAGACCAAGCACCTTTTGGATTCGACGCACCGTTCCTCCCCGCGAGAAGTCCCCGTTCAATTCTTCATGTATGTCTCTTTCACTTTGTTGGTCGAATGACAAGGAGTCAAGGGTTTTTTGACGACACATCGTACCAAAAGGCTACCGCATGAGAGCCCGCTTGTTGGCGATGCTGACCTCCGCCAGCGGACTCGGAACATCCCGGATCATGACATTCACACAGGCGGGACGACCGGCATCGAAGGCCCTGAGCAGGGCGGGACGAATCTCATCAGGCGCCTCGACAAACTCACCATGCCCCCCTAACGCTTCAACCATCTTCTCGTAATGCACCAGCCCGAGCTCGCAGCCGACCACCCGGTCTGGCCCGTAGAGGGCTTTCTGAATCTGCCGCTCCATTCCCATCGCCCCGTCGTTGCCAATGACGACCACGATGGGGAGATCGTGACGGAGCGCAGTGTGAAGTTCCAACCCATGATAGCCAAATCCGCCGTCCCCCGTCACCACAACCACGGGTTCTCGTGGCCTGGCCAGTTTGGCCGCGATTCCGAAGGGAATCGCCGCCCCCAAAGTCCCCAGGGGGCCCAAGCGCAGCCAACGTCCGGGACGTCGGGATGGCAAAGCGATCCTCGCCCACTGTAGGAAATCTCCAGCATCAATAGCAACCGTCGCCTCGGGTGGCAAGACCTCGCGGAGTTCCCGGCAGAGTCGTAGCGGATGGATGGGAATTTCAGCGGATGTTTCTCCTGCCTCCAGGGCCGTCCGCCAAGACTGGGCAACCCTGGATAAGTGCCCAAGCCAGGGCCGCTCAGGCCACGGCTCGCCCACTTGAACCACGCACGCTGCCAGGAAGGTCCGGGCATCCGTCGCGATCTTCACGTCCACCTGGCGGTTACGCCCAATCTCCGCGGCATGGATATCCACTTGGATGATCCTCGCCCTCGGATCGAAAAGACCAGGTCCACCAAAGGCCAACCGGTAATCGACCCGCTTCCCGAGGATGCAGATAACATCCGCGTGAACGAACTCCTTGGCGACCTCATTCAGAAGTGGATCGGCATAGCCAAAACAGAGCGGATGGTCATCGGAAATTAGCCCTCGAGCGAGGCCAATGGTGAACAGGGGAATCCGGGTCATCTCCACGAACTGTTCAAGTTCAGACCCAGCCTGGGCCCACCAGGCTCCGCTCCCGGCGATAAGGATCGGCCGCTCTGCCTGCCGGAGTAGGGCGAGGGCTTTCTGGATCAGATCCGGTCCTCCTTCGAAAGACGGATGAGGAATGCCCGCGTGCGGGGAAGCCAGTGGGACCTCGCCTGCGTCTCGGCTCAAGACATCGATGGGGATGGTCAGGTGAACCGGTCCCGGTCGCCCCGACACGGCCTCCCGGAAGGCGGTGGCGACATGTTCGGGGATCTGGCGCGGATCGTTCACCACCGCTGCCCACTTGGTGATGGGCCTGACGAGGGAGAGTTGGTCGAGCTCTTGAAAGGCCCCTTGGTTCTTTAGAAACGTTTCGGGGGCGCCACTGATGGCGACGACCGGGCACCCTTGAAGGAAGGCAGTTGCAATTCCGGTGAGGGCATTGGTGTGACCGGGACCGCCTGTAACCACGAAAACCCCGGGGCGTCCCGTCACCCGCGCCCACGCGTCCGCCATGAAGGCCGCTGCCGCTTCGTGGCGGGTATCGATGATGCGGACGCGGAAGTCAAGACAGGCATCATAGATGGGATTGATATGATCGCCGGAGAGACTGAAGATTTGCTCGACTCCTTCCTGCTTCAGCCCTCGGACGAGGAGACGGGCCCCGTTCATGATGGATGGACTTTCCCTCTCGGAAGAACCCTCTGCACTCGCCGGTCGCCCGACTGCAGAGGGCAGTTTCATGTTCCGCCTCCTCTCCCCGGATGGTGAGGAATCAGAGAGAAGGCATTGAAGGCCTGCGCGATATCATACCGGAAAAATAGGCTGGGATCCTACTTATGGATGGGGGGCGGTTCCTAGTGCCGCACCAACTATTTCTCACTAGTATTCCGCGCTGGTGCGGCACTTCCGCTAGGGGGGCAGGCCCCCCTTCGGCGCTCGGCGTTCGCCTCGC
>JAAXQN010000080.1 GCA_012974305.1 Candidatus Methylomirabilis sp.
CTCCCAAGGGATTCCTCGACTCGGGGAAAAGGGGATGCGGGGTCGCATCTGGGTGCAGGTGGCGGGTGCCTCGGCGGCCGTTCGCTCACACGGTGGATGCCTTGGCGCCTGTTCCCTTCGGTGAGGGCCCAGGCGGGGCCGGGGCTGAAGACTGCAGCGGAAGGGTGACGGTGAATGTGCACCCCTGGCCTTCGCCGTCGGATTCGACTCGGATCAGGCCGCCGTGCAGCTCGACGAGCTTTTTCGTTAGGACCAATCCGAGGCCGGTTCCTTGGTGGCGTCGGCTGAGGGAGGCATCAAGCTGTGTGAAGGGCTGGAAGAGCTTCGGGAGGTCCTCAGCGTTGATCCCACATCCCGTATCATGCACAGCGATCTCCACGGCGTTGGATCCAGCTGGTCGGCTCGTCACCGTGATGTGGCCGCCTTCGGGGGTGAACTTCAGCGCATTGGAAACGAGATTATACAGGATCTGGCGGAACCGGACCGGGTCAGCCACCAAGAACGTGGGAGAGGTTTCCAGGGTGAGCTTGACCTCCAGCCTTTTTGCTTCGGCCTGGGGGCGGAGGCTGTCGAGGGCTGCTCGTATGGTCTCCGGCAAGGGAAAGGGCTCGGGCACGATTTCGAGCTTCCCCGCTTCGACCTTCGCGAGATCCAGGATGCCGTTAATGAGAGAAAGCAGGTGCTGTCCGCCGGCGAGCACATGACTCACGTACCGTCGCTGCTTATCGGTCAGGGGGCCAAATTGCTGATCCTGTAGCAGTTCGGTGAAGCCGATGATGGCGTTCAGCGGTGTCCGGAGCTCGTGGGACATGGTGGCGAGAAACCTGGACTTGGTCTGCGAGGACTCCTCAGCCGTCCGCAACGCCTCCTGGAGCCTGGCATTGGCGTCCTGCAGCTCCCCGGTCCGAGCCTCGACCATTTCCTCGAGATCGAGGGCGGTCACCAGTTGTTCCTCGTAGAGGCGGGCGTGCTCGATGGCCAGGGCCGCCTGCGCGGTAAAAAGCTGGAGCAGGTCCAGTGTGGCCGGCTCCAGGGGCCGACGACTGTGTTTCCGATCGACTCCCAAGACCCCAATGGCCCGGCCGTGAACCACCAGGGGCAGATTGGCAAAGACTCGGGATCGGAGGGCCGCGATTCGGTCGTAGGGGGGCTTCAGGCGCATCGCATCGGGCATGCCGGCCCGGCCATCCCAGATGACCGCCTGCCGGGTCCGGTAGGCCTGCGCCACCCCCCCACCCTCCGGGCCGATGGGGACCCGAATCGCCTCCAGGGGTTCTGCGGTCCCGGTGCTCGCCACTGTCTGGAGCCATCGTTCCTCTGCGTCAGCCAGGAAGATGTTGACGCGGTCGAGCTCTAACACGGTCCGGGCTGTCTGCAGCAGGCGGTCGAGCCGCTCCTGAAACTCCAGCGGTTCCTGGATATGAAGACCCGCCCTGTACAGGGCCGTCACCTTTTCTTCCGCCCGCTTACGCTTTGGTTTCATGACCTTGCTCCGGACCCATTCCCAGCAGCGAATTGGCTGAGGAAGTGCCTGTGCTGCGCTCGACCCATGGGTTCCAAGGCCTAGCTGTCGCTTCTATTTTCGTGAGGTTCGGCGTTTCTCCATACGTCTACGCAAATTGCGTGCCTATGAACACGCCGTTTTGCGCGCCGGAAGTGACCACAAGAAATGGGGCAGCCGGAGTGCGAAACGTATTGATTTTATTGGCAATAAGATCTTGTGCTTTGCAGTAGGAGGGCGGTATTATCCGTGCAGGTTGCTGGGAAAAATACGCCACGTGGTGCAGATCATCAGCGTGAGGGATTGCTGGCGTGAAAGTGTTCTTTCTCTGTACAGGAAACTCAGCGCGGAGCCAGATGGCAGAGGCCTATGCCCGTCACTACGGCGAGGGACAGGTGGAGGCCTCGAGCGCTGGGATCGACCCGAAGGGAGTTCATCCGCTGACCGTTAAGGTGATGGCGGAACGGGGGATCAACCTTTCCCATCAGTCATCGAAGGTGTTGACCGATGAGATGATCAAAGGGGCTGATTATGTCATCACCGTCTGTGGTCACGCCGATCAGCACTGCCCCGTTCTTCCCCCACGCGTCCGGAAACTTCACTGGGCGATCGAAGATCCCGCCGTCCACGGCGAACGAGACTCCGACGAGGTATTGGCAGCCTTTCGTCAAGCCCGCGACGTGATCGAGCGGCGCGTTCGCGATTTCTATTCGACGTTGGCAATCAGGAGGGCAGAGACCTGAGGATTTGTGTTAGCTCATCCAATCCGAAAGCCGACCGCGGTTCCGGGCGACCAAGCCATAGACCCGGTCCGCCAGCCACATGCCGCCCGGTACATGAAAGGGGAGGGTCCTGAGAAATGCGCCGGGGAGCCTCGCCACGGTCTCGCGCACCGCGGCGGCCCCCGTAAAAATGTGATCCCGCTCGTCGATCAGATGTAGTTCCTCACGACACCGGTCTAGCGATATACCTGGGAAGCGTTCTCCCAGGTCCGGCTCCTGGAAAGGGATCAGCTCGAGTTGCTTCCCTCGATCCTTCCGGTGGACCCACCGGGCCAAGCGGCGTCAGAGCCCTCAGTCGCCGTCGTAGATGATTGTGGCTTTAAGCGGTCCTGACCGCACTGATCCGTCTCCTCCGGATGCGTGGGGCGGCAAGATCCTCAGTTCAGGTGAGTCCGAGCAGCTGCTCGACCCTGTCCCGGTCAAAGCCGACGACCACCTCCCCATCGATGAGTGTGACCGGCGTGGCGCGAACCCCCAATTTGATCAGTTCGGCCAGCGCCTGTTGATCTTCCCGGATGTTCTTCTCCGTGTATTGCACACCCTTTTGAGAAAGAAACTCTTTCTCGTGGTCACAGGCGGCTCAGCCGGGCTGGGTATAGACGATCACCTGTTTCGCCATAGCTTTCTCCTTTGGCCATACGACTGGGGGTACCCTACTTCGCGCAACACAATCGAATAGTGCGGATAGTAAAGTGTAGCATCTCTCCATCTCTTCTCCAATTCTGCACTGCGGGAAAAGTCCTTGACAGGGGCGGAGGCGAAGCATAAAACCCCGAAAGGACAGGAAAAGCCTTGAGCCGTATTTCGGCGTGACTGGTCTGATCGTGGTCGATACTCCCCACTTCTGGTCCCCATTCGGCCACGGGGTGATTCTGGCTTTGATCCAGGTAGGGGGGCTTGGATACATGACCGTCTCGACCTTCATTGCCCTACTCCTCAGGCGGCGGGTCTCCTTGCGGGAGCGACTCGTTCTGCAAAAGGCCGTCGGGATGCTGACCCTCGAGGGGGTGGTCCGGTTTCTCAAGCGGGTCGTGTTGATTACCCTTCTGGTCGAAGGGGTCGCGACTGTTATTCTTACGCTTCGATTTGCTGTAGAACACTCGATAGGCCAGGCTTTTTTTCTCGGGCTGTTTCACGCGATTTCTGCCTTCAATAATGCGGGATTCAGTCTCTTCTCCGACAATCTGGCAGGCTACGTCGCCGACCCGGTGGTGAACCTTACCGTGGTGGTAAGCGTCATTCTGGGAGGGATCGGCTACCTCGTGATCAACGAACTCCTGGAGCGACGGCGGGAGCGGGTGCGCGAGCGCCTCTCGGTCCACACACGCCTGGTTCTCGGGACGACGGCAGCACTTCTAGTCGGGGGTGTGCTGCTCTTCCTGCTCCTCGAGTGGAACAATCCTAAGACGCTCGCATCTTTGGGAATTCCGGAACGGCTGCTGGCCGCCTCCTTTCAGGCGGTGACAGCGCGGACCGCGGGGTTTAACACGGTCGGGATCAGCGTTCTTCGTGAAACCACCCTCTTTATGCTCATCGTGCTGATGTTTATCGGGGCATCACCAGGAGGGACAGGCGGGGGGATCAAGACCACGACGTGTGGGACGGTTCTCGTTGCCTTGTGGCGGAGACTCCGCGGTGACCATGAGATCAACCTGATGGGCCGCAGGCTGCCACAGAAGGTCCTGAACGATGCCTTCATCCTTTCAGGCCTCTCCTTTATTTATGTTATCGTCGTGACCTTGACGCTTATGGTGAGCGAGGGACATTCGTACCTTTCCACGCTCTTTGAGGTGACCTCGGCGTTCGGGACGGTCGGGCTTTCCACGGGCGCCCCGGGGCTCGTGACCAGTCTCTGCAGCCTGTTCTCCGCGTTCGGCAAGATCGCCATTGCGGGGACCATGCTGGTGGGCCGGATGGGACCTCTCACCCTGGGAGCTGCCCTCTTGTCCAAGGAGCCAACTCCGAGTTATCGTCTTTTGGAAGAGCAGGTCCTTATCGGCTAGGGGGGAGAGATGGTTAAGCCGCAATTTGCCGTGATCGGCCTGGGAGGCTTTGGGTATGCCGTGGCCAGGACGTTACTGGAGAAGGGGTGTCAGGTTCTCTGCATTGACCGGTTGGAAGAGCGGCTGGAGCAGGTCCGTGAAATCGCCACGCTTGCCGTTCAGGCGGATGCCACCGACGAGAAGGTCCTTCGGGAAGTGGGCGTGGGAGCGGTGGATTGCGCGGTAGTGAGCTTAGGCGAGGACATGGAGGCGAGCCTGTTGGTGGCTATGGCGCTCAAGGACATTGGGGTGAAGCAACTCGTGGTGAAGGCAGTCGGTCCCCTTCACGGTCGAATCCTGAAAAAGCTGGGCGTCGACCGGGTGGTCTTTCCCGAGGCGGATATGGGACGGCGAGTGGCGGAGAGCCTCGTCACTCCCTCGATCCTGGATTATCTAGAGCTGGGGGAGGGGTATGGGGTGGCCGAGGTGGGCTCGCTGGAGAAATGTTGGGGAAAGAGTCTCGCCGAGCTTGAACTCCGGGCCCACTACGGCGACACCGTCGTCGCCATTCGACGGGCTTCGAAAGGTGAGCCACCGACCATTGTCGCGAGTCCGTCGGCCGCGGAGGTCGTTCGCGAGGGGGATATCTTGGTGATCATCGGCGAGGATAAGAACCTCGAGAAGCTCAGTGCAGCACTAGACTAATGGGGGGGCGGGCCTACATCGGGACATCGGGCTGGAGCTATCCTCACTGGCGGGGCGTCTTTTACCCGAAGAAACTCCGGGGCGAGGCGTGGCTCAACCACTACGCAAGCTTTTTCGGTACGGTGGAGCTGAACAACACCTTCTATCAGCTTCCGGAGGCGGCCACGTTTCGTCACTGGTACCGGGAGGCGCCACGAAGTTTTGTTTTTGCGGTAAAGGGGAGTCGCTTTATCACCCACATGAAGAAGCTGCAGGCGCCCCGGCGGGCCTTGAACCGCTTCCTCCGGCGCGTCGCCATCCTGAAAGAAAAGCTGGGGCCCGTCCTCTTCCAGCTCCCGCCTGGCTTCAAGGTCAATCCCGAGCGCCTGGCGGACTTTGCCGATCTCTTGCCAGCGGGGCACCGGTACGCCTTTGAATTTCGCGATCCCACCTGGTTTGTGCCTGAAGTGTATGCCATCCTGAAAAAGCGGGGCCTCGGATTCTGCATCTTTAGTCTGCAGGAGCTTCCGTGTCCGGAGATGATCACCGCCCGCCACGTCTATGTCCGGTTTCACGGGCCTGGGGCTAAATACGCGGGGAGGTATTCTGAGGCGGAACTTCGGATGTCGGCCCGCCGCATCCGTGGGTGGCTCTCGGAAGGTCTTGACGTGTACAGCTACTTTAACAATGACGAGCGCGGGTACGCGGTGGCGAATGCCATTCGCCTTCGCGAGCTCGTCGGCGGAGGTCAGGCACGCGCCCCAACGTGTTCCGGTGTCATGGTTAACTGCAGCCGAAATCCACCTTACGAACTTCTTTTTTCCCCAGCGCTCATAGTGTCTTCAAGGGAAACACAGCCAACTTTGGCGAGTTTTCAACATATCTACACACCCTACTACAAAGCCCCTTGCTAGCCTATCCACAGCTTTATCCACAACAAAGCGAAAAAAATCAATAACTTGCGGCGTTTTTTGCTTGACTTGTCCGGCGAGAGCATGCTATACATATACTGTAAATTTCCATGGCTGTCCTGAACGCCGGGCACATCTACCCGGCAGCCTACCCTGCCCAAGTCCACGTCAACCTACTGCACTACTGAGCCGTGCTTAATCCCTCGTGAGAGGAGGAATGACATGGATACAGGCATTCGCGTATACACAATCCAACGCCGCTATTTCCGCTGGCGAGTCTGGGGGCCCGAGGGGCGGATTACTCCTAACCACACGGCCTCCTTCCTCAACATCAGCCAGGGGGGGGCCCTGATCGAACACTTGCACCCGGTCCGGCCCGAAAGCCTCTTGTTCCTTACGATCCTCGTCAACGAACGGGAGGTGAGGCTCAAGTGCCGCGTAGTCCGATCAGGGGTTCAATGTTATGAGGTCTGGCCCACAGGGAAGAAGGAACATGTCTACCGGACGGGACTGGAGTTTCTGGGACTCTCCGAGAACTCTCAAGGACTGATCTCTGAATACATCGATTCATTGAGAGGAGAAGATAAGGCAACACGGGGCAGCGCGTGACTAGCCAACGGTAGAAACTCTTTTTTTAGCCTCGTCTCGCATGGCCGATTTCCCTCCCGGCCCTCACAACTTGCCTTCTCTCTCTACCCTCCCCTTCAAGGGTGAAGGAAAGGGCGGGCGGCAGTCCACGCTTGCCCTCATCCCCCAGCGCATATATATTATTATATGGTAAGTTCTTGCCTTGAGCAGGAAACCGGCTAGATTCCTACCTTAGTATCTTTGCGCCCTAGGCCGATTGTTGAGCGGCCGGGAGGGACTACCATGCAGGACACGTTTGGGACCAGCGGTATTCTCGACGTAGGGGACCGAAAGTACCGCATCTCACGACTCGAGGCCCTGGAGAAACGCGGATGGTCCATGACACGCCTCCCCTACGCCTTGCGGATCCTGCTCGAGAACCTGCTGCGGTGCGAGGATGGGACGGTCGTTACGGCGGAGGAGATCGAGGCCGTCGCCCGCTGGGATCCCAACGCTCCCTCCACCCGCGAAATCGCCTTCACCCCGGCACGGGTGCTGATGCAGGACTTTACCGGCGTCCCTGCGGTCGTCGATCTCGCGGCGATGCGCGATGCGATTAAGCGGATGGGGGGTGACCCCAAGAAGATCAATCCCCTGCAGCCAGCCGAACTCGTGATCGACCACTCCGTCCAGGTGGATGCCTTCGGATTACCCGACGCCATCCGGATCAACGCGGAACGGGAGTTCGGGCGCAACCACGAGCGGTATGCATTCCTGCGCTGGGGGCAAAAGGCGTTCGACAACTTCCGGGTGGTGCCCCCGAACACCGGAATCGTTCATCAGGTCAATCTCGAGTTCCTGGCCCGCGTGGTGATGTCCGCCCAAGATGGCGGTGGAAATCCCCTGGCTTACCCTGACACCCTGGTCGGCACTGACTCACACACCACCATGATCAACGGCCTCGGCGTACTCGGCTGGGGCGTTGGCGGGATCGAGGCCGAGGCGGCCATGCTCGGCCAGCCTTTGTCAATGCTGATCCCCCAGGTCGTCGGGTTTCGTCTCGTCGGTCGTCTGCGCGAGGGGGCGACAGCCACCGATCTGGTCCTCACGGTCACGGAGATTCTCCGGAAGAAAGGCGTGGTGGGCAAGTTCGTGGAATTTTTCGGACCGGGCCTTGAGCAACTTTCGCTCGCGGATCGTGCCACAATCGGCAATATGGCCCCGGAGTACGGGGCTACCTGCGGGATCTTTCCGGTGGACGCAGAGTCGCTGCGCTATCTCGCGTTTAGCGGCCGTTCTCCCGAGCAGGTCCGGCTCGTCGAGGCCTACATGAAGTCGCAAGGGCTCTTTCATACGGCCGATACCCCGGAGGCGGAGTATTCAGACGTCCTCGAGTTCGATCTCGGCACGGTCGAGCCCAGCCTGGCCGGGCCGCGCCGCCCCCAGGACCGGGTGAGACTGAGTGACGTTAAACGCTCCTTCCATCAGGAACTTCCGACAATGCTCAAGGCTGCAGCCAGCCGGGCCAAGGCACCCGGCGTCGAGGTAGGCCGCTTGGAGAGCGAAGGGGGAAAGCCAACGGGGGTGGCGGTAGCCGAGCCAGAAGGAGAGTCGGCTGCTGTCCGCACGCGGCTCAACGGTGACGAGTTCACCCTCCGCCACGGCTCGGTCGTGATCGCGGCCATCACGAGCTGCACGAACACCTCGAACCCCTCGGTCATGATGGCGGCCGGGCTGTTAGCCAAGAAGGCCGTGGAGCGAGGTCTCACTTCGAAGCCCTGGGTCAAGACGAGCCTGGCTCCAGGCTCGAAGGTCGTAAGTGACTACCTGAAGGAGGCAGGGCTCGATCGCTTCCTCGAGGCACTTCGCTTTCACGTGGTCGGCTATGGGTGCACGACCTGCATCGGCAACAGCGGGCCGCTCCCGCCACCGATCTCGCGCGCCATCCAGGACGGAGGGCTGGTGGCGGCCGCGGTCCTCTCTGGGAACCGCAACTTCGAGGGCCGGATTCACGCGGAGGTGCGCGCGAACTATCTTGCCTCCCCGCCCCTCGTCGTGGCCTACGCCCTGGCGGGGAGCGTCGATATGAATCTGGCTGAGGAGTCCCTAGGTCGTGGCAAGGACGGCGAGCCGGTCTTCCTGCGGGATATCTGGCCCACACAGCAAGAGGTGGCCGACGCGATCCGGACCGGGGTACAGTCCGAGATGTTCCGGAAGACCTACGGGGATGTCTTTACCGGGGAAGAGCGCTGGCAAAAGCTCCCGGTACCGGAGGGCGATACCTACGCCTGGGATGAGACCTCCACGTACGTGAAGCATCCACCCTACTTCGTCGACATGCCGGTCACTCCCCCGTCCGTCGCGAACATCCTCGGGGCCCGGGTCCTCGCCGTCTTCGGCGACAGCATCACCACGGACCACATTTCGCCAGCCGGTTCGATCCATCCGGATAGTCCCGCAGGCCGTTACCTGCAGGCGCACGGGGTGACCCCCCCGGATTTCAATACCTACGGGTCGCGCCGTGGAAATCACGAGGTGATGATGCGCGGGACGTTTGCCAACGTGCGGATCAAGAACCAGCTCGTGCCCGGGGTGGAGGGCGGGGTAACCCTGCATCTGCCGGATGGAGAGCAGATGCCGATCTTCGAAGCGGCGATGAAGTATCACAAGGAAGGGGTACCCTTGGTCGTCTTGGCGGGGAAGGAATACGGTTCTGGCTCATCCCGGGACTGGGCAGCCAAGGGACCACGATTGCTCGGGGTCCGGGCGGTCATCGCGGAGAGCTACGAGCGCATCCACCGCAGCAACCTGGTGGGCATGGGGATTGTGCCTCTCGAATTTAAGCCAGGTGAGTCGGTCAAGAGTCTTGGGCTGAGCGGCTACGAGCTGTTGGATATCGTCGACCTGGTCGAACGGATCGAAAGCGGCTTCAAGGGCGGACGCGACGTGACCGTCCGGGGGAAACGCCCAGATGGGAGCGAGTTCAGCTGTACCGCCACCGTCCGGATCGACACGCCACAAGAGATCCTCTACTACCGTCACGGCGGAATCCTGCACTACGTCCTGCGCAGGTTGGCTGGAATGACCTAGCCGCGGACCACTGGATTCCTCACTCAAAAGTCTAGGCCGAGCGCTCAACCAGGGCGCTCGGCCTTTTTTATCGGCGGTAAGAGTACTACGGCTACATAGCGAGGTCGGGGGTCAGGACCCACTCCAACCGGAAGCCGCCATCGACCCATGCGAGACAGGCGATTGTCCCTGCCTTGAACTGGACGATCTCTGACTCGGGGTCGCCGCGCAGGAGGGCCGAGGCGAGGAGGCTCAAGTGTGGCAGGTGCCCGACGAACATTATCGGTTGCCGAGATGTCTCAATCTCGGACTGGGCCTTGCTCGGATCGTCCATGGGGGACAGCCCTTCCACCTCGTAAAGGCCGCGGGTCGGTGAGAGGTGTTCGGCGAGGATTTCGGCCGTCTGCCGAGCGCGCAGCTTGCCAGAGTGGCGGATCTCTGCGATCTGAAGTCCCATGGCCCCCACATGACGGGCCACTCGGGTTACTTCCTCGCGACCGTGATCGCTTAGTGGTCGGGCGGGATCTTCCTTCTCGGATTTCGCCTCGCCGTGTCGTACCAGGTACAAGTGCATCGCCCTTCTTCCCTGTGGCGGATGCGCGTGTGTGTCCACTACCGCAGCATCTTCATCTTATGTGGCACTTCATAGAGGGTCAAGCCCCAGGAAGTCACCCAACTCTGGCGGCTACGTATACTGGGTGAAATCACTCGTGCATACCTGGATCATCCCTTTCAATAGGTAAAGCAGGGAGACCAAGCAGTAGGGGCAGGCCGAGCAGGGGGACAACGCTTGCAACGACGAAGGCCGGCTGGATACCAATGGCGTCGATAAGCACGCCAAAGCCTACCGAAGAGAGCGCGGCCAGCAGCTGATTGACCCCGAAGTACAGGCCACCCGCCGTCCCTCGCGCCTCCGGAAGGACCTTCTGAGATAGTGTGAGCAGAACCGGGCCGGTTGAGAGGATGGCTATCCCCGTGGGAATAAGGAGAAAGGCCGTCGCCCATCCGTGGCTCCAGGTCAGCGCGAGGAGGCAAGGGGGGGTGGCGATGTGAGCGAGGAAGAGGACGCGCCGGATCCCCACGAGGTCCGACCAGGTTCCGGCGGCTAAGGCCCCTCCCGCCCCGGCCAGCTCGAACAGGCTGAGCGCCCCCGCCGCGGCGAAGACTGCGACTCCTCGAGACGTGAGCAAACCGGGTAAGAAG
>JAAXQN010000163.1 GCA_012974305.1 Candidatus Methylomirabilis sp.
AGATGTGTATAAGAGACAGTCAACAAACTGGGTGAGGCGGAGGTGGCTCTGGCCCAGGGAAAGACCGCGGTTCCCTGTTGACGAAGGTCTAGTAGGGGTAACCTTGAAGCCTTGGTGTCCCGGGCTTCCAGTCCGGTAGGGGAGCGAATCCCTCACGATTCGGCATCTCCACCTTCGGCAAACTCTGGGCGTCGAGTACCTCGTCCTCGGGGATGACATCGTTCTTGTAGAGCAGAAAGGCCGTCAGCGCGTAGACCTCGTCGGCGGTTAGCGTCCCCTCTCGATTGAGAGGCATGGCGCGATTGATGTAGTCCCATACCGTCGTCGCGTACGGCGAGCGGATCGGCAGTACTCGCCCCAATTGCCAGGGGTCGACATTTGGCTCCTTTTGGGCTTTTAGCAAAGTGGGAGCTAGGCCACCTGCCAACGTCGCCCCGTGGCATGCCGCACATTTTTGGGCGAAGACGGGCGCGCCTTCCTTGGCGGTTCCGCGCCCCGGCGGGAGTTCCTTTCCCGTAGGACCGATAGAGATATCCCAGGCACGGATTTCTTCTGCACTCGGGGTGCTTCCCACACCATAGGTAGGCGACTGGGCCAGCGCGGAGCCCCCGAGGAGCATCAGAAACGGGAGAAGCCTAAGAATTCCCATTGTGAACGCTCCCATCGCTGGCCACCCTCCACGGCTGAATGGAATTGTCCCGGCCTGGCACCCTGTATGACGGATCCAGGGGCACGTTAAAGAACTCGGCGACTTGGGCTCGCGACGGTTGAACCGAGCCCAGTTCGTCCGTGCAGCGCGAAAGGAGCTCGGTCTCTTTTCCGTCCCAATTCCAGTTGAAGCTGAATCGGGTATGGGCCATGCGATATGCCGTCCCCCGAATCTCGGCGTCCATCCAGCGCCGGCCGCCGTCGGTGGATACCTCCACCCTGCGAATGGCGCCCCCACCGGACCAGGCCAAGCCGGAGATCTCGTAGAATCCGCGGCCGGGCAGCTGCTGTTCCCCGGAAGGAAAGGTGATGACCGATTTCGGTCCGATCTGGACACCCAGCGCAGCGTTTTTCGGGTCCTGAGTAAGATGCCCGTAGTCGTTGTAGGTCATGTAGTACCGGTCCACCACCTTGATTCGCCTGAGATACTTCGAGTTAAAGATCCCTTCGAAGCCGGGAACCAGCAGCCGCATCGGAAAACCTTGCTGGGGACGCACTGCCTCGCCGTTCATGCCGTAGCACACCAGACAGTCGTCCATGGCCTTCGCCATGGGAATGCTCGACGCTCCCTTCACTTCCTCCGCCCCTTCCGCAACGATCCAGGAGGCCCCGCCTTTCACGCCGGCCTCCTTGAGCAGCACAGACAGGAGCACTCCGGTCCATTCGGCGCAGCTGGTCATTCCGTGCGTTTCCTGAACGGTCTTATGCTGGGGCCTCGAACGGTTCCCCGCACACTCGATGAAATGAGGGCGGGTTACGGAAGGGAGCCGCTTCAAGTCCTCCAAGGTGAAGGTCAGCGGACGGTCCACCATGCCGTGGATCATGAGACGATGTTCCCGGGGATCGATGTCCGGAATGAAGGAGCCACGGGTGGTCCCCACAAAGTGGAGCGAGGATGGTGTGATCATTCCCACCGAATCCTGAAGCGGAGCCGCCACATGAAAAACGAGCCCAAAGCCATCGGGCGAAGCCCTACCTCCGGGCGGGTGCGGAATGCGCACGGAGGTCACGAAACGGGAGCGCTCGCCATAGGCGATCAGTTCATCGCTGCCCTTGATGAACGTTCCAGATGCTGGTGTCTGGCCGAGCGCGGGCTCTACTGACCCCAAGGTCAAACCACCGGCCACCGCGGCGGCGCTTTTTAGGAATCCCCTTCGATCAGGTCGTTTCAAACCCATGGGTCTCTCCTTCGCAAATTTGAGGTTACCCGGAAATCGCTTCCCGGCAGTTGACTGTTCGGAGAGAAATATACTCCTTAGTCGGCTGTAAGTACAGGCTTTTAAGCAGTTCAGAATGGGGTTTTGGGCAGCAAATGAACATCATCGAATTCATCAACGAGACCAAGCTCATGAACAGTGTCCTGCTAACTTTCACCACTCAAATCCGCACTCAAATCCTATCCCAGCCAGGCCAGCAATAGGCCTCATACCCGACCATAAACCTGTCTCTTATACACATCTGACGCTGCCGACG
>JAAXQN010000251.1 GCA_012974305.1 Candidatus Methylomirabilis sp.
ACGATCCTCATTCCAGTCGGCAGTTGCGAGCGCCATGGAAATCCGTACACCCCTCTCGGACTCGATGGGATGGTGACCAAGAGTGTGGTCGAGCGGGCCACTCGCCAGGCGGACGTGCTTTACACGCCAGTGATGCCATTATTAGCGGCGTAGGTCCTCTGGTATGAATATGAACAGGAAAGTTTACCCCGTGTAGCAGGGTTCCCCCTTGGGTGTCAAGGAAATTCTGGTCAGCCACCTGGCTGGTTTTTATCATCCAACCGGATAGCTAGATAAGTTCCCTGGAGGTGCTGAAACAGACAGTGTGAGGTTCGAATCCTCTTGGGCGCACCAAGGGGAAGGGTGGCTTTTAGAGCCAGAAAGCCAATACGAGAACCACGACGAAGGATGCGGGGAAGACCCATCGCAACCATCGGTCGAACCTTTGCGCAAGTGCATGCTTCCCCCGTGCGGCGAGGATGACAAGTCGGAAAAATACCTGATCTGCGTTATATGGCATTGGCTCCGCCTGAGGCGGGAGGAGAGGAGCGGACAAGCTCTGGGGAACTTTGATCAGAACTGGGCCTGGATTCCACCGTGGATGAGGAGCGGCGCGCCAATAGTGACGATGCCATCGGTCGTCTTACCGACCTCGTACGTTTTGTCAAAGAGGTTCTCGACGCCGAAGAAAGCCTCCCACCCTTTCATGATTTGGCGAGAGAGCTGAAGGTTGACGACGAAGAAGTCGTCGAGCGTAATCGAATTCAGATCATCCTCGAATTGCTCTCCCACGTACCGCCCCTCGATAGTGGCGTTGAGGATGTCCGGATTGCTGTAGCTCAGGATCAAGGTGAACCGGTGCTCGGGAACCTGAGCGATCTGGTTCCCCTCGAGCTGCGGCTGGTTGGGGGCGCTTAAGACTTCGGTGTCGTTGAAGAGATAGCTCCCCGACATGACCCACGAGGCATTTGGGCGGTACTCCAACTCGACCTCGATCCCCCTGATCCTGCTCCTCTCCAGATTCTGCCGCTGCCGGCAACTGCCGCCGGCGGGAACGAAACCACAGGGGGGAATCACTCCGCTTGAAGCGGCTTTTGCGATGGTGACGTTGGCGACGGGGTCCTTGAGTTCGTTCCAGAAACCGGTCAGCCGTCCAAGGAAACCGTCGAAGAAGAAGTAGTCAACACCGACTTCTCCCCCGATGAGCCGTTCCGGATCCAGCGTTTCGTTGGCCTCAGTAATGTCGTTCCGAACCCTGAATGGTCTGTAGAGCTCGTTCAGGGTCGGAGCCCTGAAGCCCATATAGAAAGAGCTTCTTGCAGAGAGGTCATCGGTAGCGTGGAACAGGACGGCGAGCCTGGGGCTGAAGGCTAACCGATCCCGATCAGGGAACGTATCGTTTCTGGTGATCGCCCCGGTCTGTAAGTTTTGCTCGACGCGGGAGCCGTCGAAGCTCCGCCAGAAATCGAGCCGCAAGCCGCCGGTCAATTGCCATGTGGGAGTCGGGGACCAGATGTCCTGGAGAAAAACACCGGCCAGCTGCTGCTCCCCTCCGGCCTTGCGCCTCCGGGTGAACTGGCCCCCCATGAAGCGGAAATCCTCGTTGGTCTCGCCATCGATCCATCGGAGATCGGTCCCCGCCGTCATCAGGTGACTTTCGTGGATCTGTTTTGACCATTGAAAGGAAGTCCCAACAGCTGTTGCAGGGACGTCAAACTGATCGAGCGCGGGGCGCTCGGAGTTCCGATCAGATGCCTGGGCAGAGAAGGTGCTCTGAAAAGTCTGGAGGTGGGAGAAGACATCCAGCTTCCAATCGCTCCCATCCGGCGTCTTGAAGTTGGCTCCTCCGCGGATATATCCTGCATCGGTGGAATTATTCGTGAGGGGGGTCCCGTTGCCGCGGTCCTCGGTAAAGTAGCTGCCCTGAAGTGACAGGATCGCGTCCTCCGAGAGGGTGTACTCCAGCTTCCCGTTGAAGGTCGCGTGCTCCGAATCGGCGTTGATGTCGATCGTGCCCCGTTGGTCCTCCCGGATGACCTCGTATCCATTTGTGTGGAAGAAGTTCCCTCCGACGGCTATCCCGATGGGGCCCCAGAGGTCGCTCGCGTAGAGATCGAGGTTCACCGTCCCCCGGTTCCCCCCCTCACCCAGGAACGTGAGGGTCCGCTTTTCGGGCCGCTTGGTAATGATGTGGATGACACCGCCCAAGGCGTAGTT
>JAAXQN010000174.1 GCA_012974305.1 Candidatus Methylomirabilis sp.
AGATGTGTATAAGAGACAGGGTTGTCGGTCTTCACGCCCCGCCTGATAACGGTGGAGCCCAACGTCGCACGGTCAATGGTGACGTTTGCTCCCACTTCAACGTCGTCCTCGATGATGACGTTACCAACCTGGGGGATCTTCACGTGCCGTCCATCTTCTCGTGTAAAGCCGAACCCATCCGAGCCGATGACGGATCCGGCGTGGATGAGGACGCGACAGCCTATTCGGACTTGATCGTACAGGGTTACGTTGGCCCGGAGGACCGAGTCTGCTCCGATCACACAGTCGTCCCCAATGACACAACAGGGCCCAATCACCGCCCGATCACCAATCTGGACCCGATCGCCGATAGCGACGAACGGACCGATAGAAACCGCAGACCCGAGGTGGACATGCTCGCCGAGGACGCTCGACGCGTGAACCCCGGGCCTCGGCACTTTGGGGGGATGATAGAGGTTGAGCGCCTTGGCGAAGGCCAGCCTGGGGGAATCGACGAGGATCAGGGTCTTTTGAGAGGAGCGCCGTGCTCTGGGGACAATGATGCAGGATGCCTGTGAGGCTTCAGCCCTTTGAAAAAAAGCCTCATTTTCTGCAAAGACGAGGGACCCTTCCCGGGCTGCCTCGATGGTGCTCACCTCCTGGATCACAAGGGATTCATCCCCCAGCGGCTGTCCTAGGATATGGCGAGCGATTTCACCAACCGTGTGGCTCATCTCATTTCCTCCTCAGACAAGGGGCCTGCGCGGCGGCGGACGGACCAGAGAAAGCGAGGGTGGGGAATAATGACGAGGCGGGCTCCAGTCAGAGCTCATCTTCCATAGGAGTCTGGCCCTCTCCCTCCTCCTGCATGGCTTCCTCCATCATCGGCTCGAAGTCTTCCCCCATCTCGTCTCCAAGCTCCTTCCCCATCCGCGTGACCCATCGACGGATGCTCTGGGGATCGTCTTCATCGAGATCCCCTAGGCGGCTCGGATCGGCCAGTTTCTCGAGACGCTCCTCTTCCGTGCGGAGCCGGGCAAAGCGGGAGAGGAGTCTGGTGAGGTGCTCGCCTCCACAGCGTGGACACCGGAGAGGGGGCGGGTTGTGGAGATTTAGGATGAGCAGGCTCACCTGGCGGCGGCAGTCGGCGCAGTCGTACTCGTAGATTGGCATACCCCTCTCCCTTGGATCCCTTTGATTCTAGCACCGCGAGGAGCAGGGTCAAGCCTTGACCGCCTCTAGGGACTGTGTTAAGCAGAGCTTACAATGCGTTGTCCGCACTGTGGCTATGTGAGTTTCGATGGTCTCACCGCCTGTCGTCGGTGTGCCAACCCTCTTCCCCAACACCGGCGACAGGGTCCGGCTCCTCCGGCCCCACGCCCTGAGGCTGGTCCTCCCTCCTCGGTCGGTGTCGAGGGGGAGCGAGCCTGGATGGACGAAGGGTACCTCACCGAGGGAGACGTCTTTGAAGAGGAACTGGACCTCAGTCGCCTCACCCTGCCCGCAGAACTTCTTACGGCCTTGCGTCCGCCGGTCGTTTATGGAGGCTTTGGACGCAGGGCGGTCGCCGCCCTGATTGATGCGCCCCTCCTCTTTCTCCTGACGGTCCTGGCCATGAGCTTGGCTTCCCTCACGGCTATCGGAGGGGGGACGGTCGGTGGCGAGGTGACCCGCGGTGTCCTGTTCCTCGCATTAGCCGCCGCACTTGTGGCCGCCTTGGCGGTGAGTCTAGCCTTCCATGTCCTCTGCTGGGGGCATGGAGGTCAGACTCCCGGGATGATGTTGCTAGGACTCCAAGTGGTGAGGCAGGATGGGGAGGAGATCGGATTTATCCGTGCGTTCCTCCGGTGGGTGGGGTACCTCTTGGCCCTACTTCCCCTCGGTTTAGGAATGCTCTTGGTGTTCTTTCAACCCCGCCGGCGCGGACTCCATGACCTGTTGGCAGGGACCTGCGTCATCCGGGTCGGTTCGGAATCCAAGCAGTGAGCAGGAGGTAACGACAGATGGCTGGCAGGAGAGGGCGCGGGACAGCCTTTCTTGCACTCCTCATCAGCATTGCAGCTTTGGTCATCGCGATGATGGCTTACCAGCGGACCGGGGCCGACCTGAAGCTTCGCGAGCGTGTCGAGTCTCTCCAGCACGCCTTGGA
>JAAXQN010000279.1 GCA_012974305.1 Candidatus Methylomirabilis sp.
GTCCTTGACGGGGATGAAGTGGTTCGAGAATTGCAAGTACCAGGGACGAAAGTCTTTGAAGCTACCGTCGAGGCCTTTGGGCCGGACATCCTGCAACCCGACGAGAGCATCAATCGGAAATTATTGGGAGAGATAGTCTTTCGTGATGAACGATTGCGCAGGCGACTCGAGACCATCGTTCATCCTGCACTGGTCGTCGCGGTCGAGGAACGGCTGGCTGAACTCCGGATACAAGGAATCCCCGTATGCGTAGTGGAACTCCCCCTGCTCATCGAGTCTGGGTCTGAAGGTCGGTTTGACTGGGTGGTGGTCGTCACCGCCCCCGAAGAGGTGCAGGTGACTCGCCTCATGACAGATCGGGGGCTGAGCCGAGAAGAAGCCTTGGCCCGAATCCACACGCAGATGCCTCTTTCGGAAAAGGTGAAGCGGGCCGATTTCGTGATCGAGAATGGAGGGGATCTTCAGGAGACGGAACGGAGGGTCCAGGAAATATTCCACGTGCTGCTCCGGGTGGGGCCAAAAAAAACTTGACAAGGATGGAAGGTGTTCTTACCATGCACTATAGACAGTATGTAGACACCTCCTCAAGACTCTCAGAATTATTCCACCGCTGTAATCCAGCTGTTCTGATCAGTCCCGGGAGATCCCCTGTATCGTGTAGTATACGCAAACAGAGACAGCCATCCCGCACTCTATGTCGGGCGATCATGCCCTGCCCGGCATTGATGCGCTGATGATAGATCCAACGAGAAGCAGGTTGAGAGGATAAGAGAACCGGAGGGAGTGCGGTCCCGCAACGTGCGTGATAAGGAGGGGAGAAGAAACGCTATGCCGTCCCAACGATATGCCACCGACGCTGCCAAGGAGGCGAGCAAAGAGGGGAAAGAGACGAAGGAGACAAAGGCGATGGTCCGTGACGCGGCCGTTGACGCTCCCCGCGAAGGCCTGATGAACTTGGCGGAGTTGACAGAAAAGACCATCCCCGAACTGAATACCATTGCGCGCTCCCTCGGCATGGTGGGTGCAAGCGCCCTTCGGAAGCAAGAGCTCATCTTTAAGGTTTTGGAAGCCCAGGCGGAGAAGAACGGTCTCATCTTCGCCGAAGGGGTTCTCGAAGTTCTCCCGGATGGCTTCGGCTTTCTCCGAGCGCCCCATTACAACTATCTCCCGGGGCCTGATGATATCTACGTTTCCCCATCCCAGATCCGGCGCTTTGATTTGAGGACCGGCGATACCGTGTCGGGCCAGGTCCGCCCACCGAAGGAGGGGGAGCGGTATTTCGCCCTCCTGAAGGTGGAGGCGGTCAACTTTGAAGATCCGGAACTTATTAAAGACAAGACCCTTTTCGACAACCTGACCCCTCTCTTTCCCGATGCGCGGATCGGCCTGGAGACCACCGGGAATGAGATCAGTATGCGGGTCATGGATTTGATCACGCCCATCGGGAAAGGGCAGCGGGGATTGATCGTGGCGCAGCCCCGGACCGGGAAAACGATCCTCCTGCAAAAAATTGCGGACAGCATCACCAAGAATCATCCAGAGATATTTCTCATCGTCCTCCTGATCGATGAACGTCCGGAAGAGGTGACCGATTTCCAGCGGTCGGTCAAGGCGGAGGTGATCAGCTCGACATTCGACGAACCAGCCAGTCGCCACGTCCAGGTGGCGGAGATGGTCTTGGAAAAGGCGAGGCGTCTCGTCGAGCACAGGCGAGATGTGGTCATCCTGCTCGACTCGATCACCCGACTCGCCCGCGCGTATAATGCGGTCTGTCCGCCGAGCGGCAAAGTTCTCTCAGGGGGAATTGACGCAAACGCCCTGCAGCGTCCCAAGCGCTTCTTTGGGGCTGCCCGGAACACCGAGGAGGGAGGATCTCTCACTATCATCGCGACAGCCTTGGTCGACACCGGGAGCCGGATGGACGATGTGATCTTTGAGGAGTTCAAGGGCACCGGGAATATGGAGCTCCATCTGGATCGCCGCTTGTTAGACAAGCGGATGTTTCCTACCATCGACATCTTCCGGTCCGGGACCCGCAAGGAGGAGCTGCTCCTGACCCCAGAAGAACTGAACCGGATGTGGGTCCTCCGGAAGGTCTTGGCCAGCATGGGGGTCGTGGAGGCGATGGAGCTCCTCCAGGGGAAGCTGTCCGAGACCAAGTCCAACGCGGACTTTCTCCGGTCCATGAACACCTAAGTGGAGGGTGAGATCGAGGGACGAAAGCAGCCGAAAGGCTGCTTTTTTGTTGCCCTCGGGGTGAAGCATGCTACAATTCGATACTTGTGGAGAAGCTACGAATCCCTTGGGTTGGGAACAGGAGAAGCAGAGATGAAGAAGGGGATCCATCCTGAATACGTAGATTGTGCCATTACCTGCGCCTGCGGCGAGGTCATCCATACCCGGTCGGTCGTCCCGACAACCCGGGTGGAAATCTGCTCCAAATGTCATCCCTTCTTTACCGGACGGCAAAAGCTGGTAGACAGCGAAGGGCGGGTGGAGCGATTCCAGCGCAGATACCGCCGAAAGACGGGTCAGGGTTCATAACTCACGGATCACCGAGAGGGAATGAATGCCCCTGTGCTGATCGGTGAGGTGTGAACGTGCTCTTATGCTAACGTGGCTGGACAAGCTGGGGGAGATCGAAACGCGGTACGAGGACTTGAACCAGAAGCTGGCCGATGCCTCGGTTCTGAAGGATCCTAGCACCTTCCAGCGCCACGCCAAGGCCCACGCAGATCTCCATCCGATTGTGGAAAAATACCGGGGCTACCGACAACTGCTCCAAGAGCAGGAGGGGGCGGCAGTGCTCCTTGAGGAGACGGTCGACCCGGAGATGCGGGCGCTCGCCGCGGGAGAACTTAAGGCGCTCGGGGAGCGGCAAGAGGTCTTAGAGCAGGAACTCAAGGAGATGCTCCTCCCGAAGGACCTGGCCGGCGAGAAGGGAGTCATCTTGGAGATCCGGGCTGGGGCTGGCGGGGGAGAGGCAGCATTGTTTGCCGCTGATCTTCTCCGGATGTATACCCGGCATGCCGAGTCCCAGGGCTGGAGGGTGGAGATGCTCTCGGCCCATCCCACCGGGATCGGAGGGATGAAGGAGGTCATCCTAGCGCTTGAGGGAAAGGGAGCCTTCCGGAAGCTCCGTCACGAGATCGGTGTGCACCGGGTGCAGCGGGTTCCGGTGACCGAGGCGGGCGGCCGGATCCACACTTCAACGGTGACGGTGGCGGTCCTCCCCGAAGCGGAAGAGGTGGAGGTCCAGATCGACCCGAAGGATCTCCAGATCGACGTCTTCCGGGCCAGCGGGCGCGGGGGACAGCATGTCAACGTCACCGATTCGGCGGTTCGGATCACCCATCTCCCGACAGGTTTGGTCGTCTCCTGCCAGGACGAACGGTCCCAGCACAAGAACAAGGCCAAGGCTCTCAAGGTCCTCCGAGCGCGTCTTCTGGAGCAGGCCCGGGCCGAGCAAGAGCGCGAGATCGCCGACGCCAGGCGGCAACAGGTGGGGACGGGAGATCGGAGCGAGCGGATTCGGACGTACAACTTTCCCCAGGGTCGGGTGACCGACCACCGCATCGGGTTAACCCTGTATAATCTCTCGGCCGTACTCGAGGGAGACCTGGCAGAGCTCATTCAAGCCCTGGTCACACATCACGAGGCGGAGCGACTCAGAGCCTCCTCAGCGACATGACACCGAGGAGGGAGAAGTGCGGTGGGACCGTTGATCACGGAAAAAGTAGCCCTCATCCCGGAGGGTTCGTCCATTGGACAGACCCTGGTGTGGGCGACTGCTCTGCTGAAATCCGGTGGGGTTGACACCCCTCGGCTGGATGCCGAATGTCTGTTGGCTTCCCTCCTCCGCTCTAACCGCCTCCACCTGTATGCCGCCATCGAAGAACGGCTGCCACCTGCGGTTTTTGAGACGTACAGGACTCTGGTCTCGCGGCGACAGGCTCGAGTACCACTGGCCTATCTCACCGGGACGAAGGAATTTTGGTCCCTGTCCTTCAGGGTGACTCCTGCTGTCTTGGTCCCGCGGCCTGAAACAGAGGTCCTGGTAGAGACAGCGGTCGCGCGGCTCAAGCGGTTGACGGCCCCTGTGATTGTGGACGTCGGGACCGGCTCGGGAGCCATCGCCGTGGCATTGGCGAAAATGTTGCCCTCCGCCCGGATCTATGCGACCGAGATCTCACGGGAAGCGCTGGACGTTGCCAGAGAAAATGCCGGCGTGTACGGGGTCACAGGGCAGATTGCCTTTCTCCAGGGAGATCTTCTGGAGCCGGTCTTTGCCCGGGGCCTCATCGGCCAGTGCGACCTGATCGTCAGCAACCCGCCCTATGTTGCCACCACCGATCTTGCGGTCTTGCCGCCCGAGGCGCACTATGAGCCTCTCGAGGCCTTAGATGGGGGGCCGGATGGTCTGAGGTGTCACCAACAGATCATCACAGTGGCGTCAGCCCTCCTCCGCCCTGGAGGATGGTTGGCCCTGGAGATGGCTCCAGAGCAGGAAAGTTTACTCATAAGGCTTCTGCGGGATCGGGGGGGCTTCCCCGATGTAGAGGTCGTGCCGGATTTGGGCGGGCGGAAGCGGATGATCATGGCGTGTTCCGCGGAACCAGGATTCAAACCGTGTAGAGGATCTTCACCTGAGCAGGACAGCGTCGGGATGAACGGAGTGTAGCGTGGATCGGTTGCTGATCCGGGGTGGGCAACCCCTGTGCGGGAGCGTCACGGTAAGTGGAGCGAAGAACGCAGCCCTTCCCGCGATGGTGGCCGTGCTCCTCACCTCGGAAGAGCTCGTCCTGGAAAATATTCCGTCTCTCCGAGATGTGGCGACGATCGAGAGGTTGCTGCAGTTCATGGGCGTGGAACCGCGCGAGGGTGGTTCGGGGAGCGTGTGTCTCAGTTCGCGGGCGGTTCGTCGTTGCGAGGCTCCATACGATCTCGTGCGGACGATGCGGGCCTCGGTGCTGGTGCTGGGTCCCCTCCTCGCCAGGTTCGGGAAGGCCCGAGTTTCGCTCCCCGGGGGCTGTGCCATTGGCCCCCGCCCGATCAACCTGCATCTGGCTGGGCTCCAAAGGATGGGAGCGGAGATCGAGATCGTAGAGGGGTACGTGGTGGCCAAGGCGCCTCGCCTCATCGGGACCCGCTTCGCGTTCGAACAAGTCTCCGTCACGGGAACCGAGAATCTCATGATGGCGGCGACGTTAGCGAAGGGGACCACCGTCCTCGAAAATGCCGCCCGCGAGCCGGAGGTAGGAGACTTGGCGCATCTTCTCCAAAAGATGGGAGCCCGGATCGAGGGGGCTGGGACGTCCACCATAACCATCGAGGGGGTCGAGGACCTGGCGGGTACCCAACACCGGATTGTCCCGGATCGGATCGAGGCGGCGACCTTGGCGGTGGCAGGGGCCATCACCCAGGGCGATGTCTTGATCCAGGGGTGCATTCCCCAACACTTCGAAGCGGTGACGACGAAACTCCAGGAGGCAGGGGCGGCCGTGGCGGTAGAGGAGGGAGGACTCCGGGTACGGATGGGTACGCGGCCGCAGGCGGTGGATATCACCACCGCGCCCTTTCCTGGTTTCGCCACCGACATGCAGGCCCAGATCATGGCCTTGATGGCGATCGCCGATGGGAAATCCGTCATCACGGAAACGGTCTTCGAAAACCGCTTTATGCACATCCCTGAGCTGGTGCGGATGGGAGCGGATATTACGTTCGGCGGTCCGACCGCTCTGGTCCAGGGTGTCCCCTGTCTCCGAGGAGCCCCTGTGATGGCGACCGATCTACGCGCCAGTGCCTCCTTGGTCATCGCAGGTCTGCAGGCCCGCGGAGAAACGGTGCTCCACCGCGTCTATCACCTGGATCGCGGCTACGAGCGATTAGAGGCAAAGCTTCACTCCCTCGGCGGGGAGATCCAACGAGTGGAGGGCTGAATGCAGCGGGGACAGATCGCTATAGCCCTTCCCAAGGGACGGCTTTTTCCTGAGGCCATCAAGCTCTTTGAGGCGGCGGGGATCCACGGGCTGGAGGGACTCACAGAATCCCGGCGTCTCCTGTGTGAGGATTCCACCGGGGCGTACCGCTTCCTGATCCTCCGTCCGGCCGATATTCCCACCTATGTGGAGTACGGTGCTACCGATATGGGGGTGGTGGGAAAAGATATCCTCCTGGAGCAAGAGCGGGATGTCTACGAACCGCTGGACCTCAAGTTTGGGGCCTGTCGTTTGGTCGTCGCCCAGCCGAAGAACCTCCAGAGTCGGGGAAGACCCGTCGGAGTCTCCGCCGTCCGGGTGGCCACCAAATATCCCCAGATAGCCGAACGGTACTTCACCGAGCAGGGCGTGCAGGTAGAGATCATTCGCCTCTCGGGGTCCGTCGAGCTGGCACCGTCGCTGGGACTCTGCGAGCGAATTGTGGATTTGGTCGACACCGGACGCACCTTGCGGGAGAACGAATTAGAGGAAGTGGAAGAGATCGCGATCGCTACGGCACGGCTCATCGTCAATCGGGCGGCCTTGAAGACCAAGTACCAGCAGGTTCGTGGGCTGATTGACCGACTGATGACCGTCGTGCGGGGAGGAGGGCATGATGCGACTCCTCCGCGCTGATGGGGATGTAGGAGCCGCCTTCCTGAAAGAGCTCGCGGTGCGGCGGGCGACGGTGTCCGCCGAGGCGGAGGTCGTGGTTCGCCCTATCCTCACCGAGGTCCGCGAGAAAGGCGATACGGCCGTCCTAGAGTACGCGCAGCGTTTTGATGAGGCGTCTCTCACGCCGGCGACGATCCGGGTCACTCCGGAAGAGGTGGCACGAGCCTTTGATGATCTCTCCCCCGAGGCGGTCGAAGCTTTAAAGCTGGCCGCAGTGCGGATCGAGGCCTTTCACCGCCGACAGCTCCCCGAGTCCTGGTTCCTTACCGAGGAGGGGGCGATCCTCGGCCAGCTCTGTCGGCCCCTGGATGCGGTTGGGATCTACATCCCCGGCGGGAAAGCGGCCTATCCCTCTACCGTGCTCATGAATGCTCTCCCTGCGCGTGTGGCAGGGGTCAAACGGCGGGCGATCTGCACCCCGGTCACTTCCAATCTCGCGGTCCATCCCGCAGTCCTCGTGGCTGCTGCCCTGGCGGAGGTTGGCGAGATTTACAAGGTGGGAGGGGCGCAAGCGATCGGGGCGTTGGCCTTCGGGACAGCCAGCATCCCCAGAGTCGATAAGATCGTGGGTCCGGGCAACATCTACGTGGCGACCGCCAAGCGCTTAGTGGCTGGCGCCGTGGGGATCGATGCGATCGCCGGGCCTAGCGAGGTCGTGGTCGTGGCGGACGGAGCCGCGGAGCCTGCGTACATCGCCGCGGACCTCCTCGCCCAGGCCGAGCATGATGAAATGGCCATGGCCCTCTGTATCACGACCAGTGAGGCGCTCGCTCGAAAGGTGGAGGCCGAACTGAACCGGCAGCTCAACGACCTTCCGCGGCGCAGCATAGCCGAAGCAAGCCTGACCAATAATGGCGCTATCCTCGTAGCACAAGACCTTGAGGCCTGCTTCGCGCTGGTCAACGAGATCGCTCCCGAACATGTGGAGCTTCACTGCCAGGATCCGTGGGCGCAGCTCGAACGCGTCCGGCATGCAGGGGCCGTGTTTCTGGGGGCATTTTCCCCCGAAACCCTCGGGGACCGGCTCAGCCGGTGCAACGAGCAGTGGGTCGGCGCTCAGCGCGGGAATCACCTGCGCGAGGATGGCGATTCCGGCA
>JAAXQN010000086.1 GCA_012974305.1 Candidatus Methylomirabilis sp.
ACCGCTAGCAGGACAGATTGACCCTGATTGTATTCTTTGAAACGTGGCATGTTTTCCCTCCCTCTAAAATCATAAAACAGCCACTAATTTAGCATAAATCGGGGTTTTTCTACAGCCTCAACGGTTCGCGATAAGCGGCGGCGACGAACTGCTTGAGCACCACCGAACTATTCAAAGCCCGGATTTAGCGTTAGGCATTCGATGTCCGAGATTAGTTTCCCATTGAAATTAAATCGTTACTTAGGTTTGTTTTGAACACCCCTTAGCAAAAGCCGGATCATTTCGGTCCCCCGCTCTAAACCCTCGTCAGAATCTCCCTCGCCGGAAACCTCAAGATAGTTTGGCCAGAAGAGCGTCAGCATCCAGCACATTTCCGCCAAAAGGTGCCGATCCCGATCGGACAGAGAAATCAGGACACCCGCATCGACGGCGACATCGACAAGGGAGCGAATCAATCCCAGAGTCTCCTGATGAACCATACGAAAACGCTCTTTCAATTGCGAGTCGCACATGACCAAAATGGGAAGTTCCCGCTTGAAGAATGAAAAACGTCGATTGAACTGGCAGATGAATCTGAAGGTTTCCTCAAAAACTTCCGGGCCCAAGGCTAAAGTGGACCCTGCGATGGCACCAAACCCTTCCCGACTGGCCATGTCCATGAGGTCAAAGAGGCCCCGGATAATGTCGTCCTTGTTACGGAAGTGGTAATAAAGGTTACCTGGGCTAATCTTCGCTGTATTGGCAATGTGATTGGTGGAAACTGCCGCAGTCCCATGCTGGTTGAACAACTCCAGCGCAACCTCCAATATCTTGTCACGAGTCTTCATCTTTGCTGTTCTTCCTGTCAGTCCTTGAGATCCGCCGGCCGGCAATGGTCAAGGTGCCCCTGCCGTAAGGTCTTCATCGCAGCACCAAGGAGCCTGAACACCCCGGGCAGTTGGCGCAGGCCATACTTCGAAAAGGTCTTTATCGCCCGGTGTGCAGGTATGGCACTCTGCCAGAGTTGAGCGAATTCTGCATAGAACTCAGGTAAGGGTAGCCTGGTCGGTAAAACCGTATGGATAAAATCGAACAATTCCGGGCGATACGGAAGCAACTCCCCCTGTCGCTCGTCGTACATAACGGTTCCGGGGAGTGGGGTCAACACCGAAAAAGAAGCATGATAGAGCTTGAGTCGTCGTACGTAGGCCGTAAGGGCGCGAAAATCCTCGCGGGTAAAGTCGGGATCAACCACAAAGGAGGCATAGAGCAAGATGTCCAACTCTCGGAGAATGCGCACCGCCTCTTCTTGTTGGCTGACCGTAATTCCCTTGTTCATTGCCATAAGGTTGGTATCGGAAAAACTCTCCATACCGACGAACACCTGTTTCAAGCCAATGTTACGCCACTTAACGAACAGCTCCGGGTGCTGGACGATGGTGTCCACCCGGGCATAGAGGAAGTAGTTTTTGCGAATGCCGCTTTCACGGATCAGGTCGGCCAGCCGGTCCATGCGTTTCACATCGCACATCGATTCATCGTCACAGAAGAAGACGTCGGTCTCTTCGATCGAGCGCAACTCCTCGATGACTCGTTCAGGCTGCCGCCGCAGGTACTTCCCTCCGGTCAAAGACCACAGTGCACAAAAGTTGCAGCGTGCCGTACAGCCGAGCGAGGTGCGGATGGATGCCAGCGGCCTGAGCCATTCGCTGAAGTAGTGCTGACGGTAGCGAGCGCTCAAAGTGCGGTCAGGAAGCGGGAGTTGGTCGAGGTCCGGATGGAGGCGCGGCGGTGTGTGTCTGAAGCCTTCGCCAGGGATCGCCAAGCCCAGGATATTTGAAAAACATCTGTCTCCCGCCACCTCTCGGGCAATCTGCCGTAGCGCTTCAACTCCCTCGCCGATCACCACTAGATCGAAGACCGGGTCGTTGAAATCCTCTGGCTTAACCGTGGCGTGATGACCGCCGACAACGATGAAGGGGGCGGGGTCAAGGGCTTTGAATTGTCGAGCGAGATCCGTGACGATGTTGACCTGACTGGTGTAGGCAGTCAGGGCGATGAGATCCGGCTGAAAACTGCGAACTGCGGAAAGCACATCCGGCTCGATACTGTTTTGGTTCAGCGTGAATTGGAGAATCGCTTCGATTGAGTTAGACTACGCGATCGGAGAAATTCACCATGCGAAAAAAACGTTACAACTACACGG
>JAAXQN010000112.1 GCA_012974305.1 Candidatus Methylomirabilis sp.
AGATGTGTATAAGAGACAGCCAAAGGCCCCAGCTCCGCCCACAGATTGAGATATTCATTGTGGGCATGCTCAGCCTGCACAGTGGGATGCTGGTAGGTGATAGCCGACCGGTACGGGACGAACGCCAGGGCGAAGTTGCCGATGCCCACGCCGGTCCAGAAATGATCCCGGATCATCCGGAGGGTCCCCTTCCAAACAGCCAGGCGCCACTGAAGGCTTGATGCCCCTGGGTCAAGAAAAGTCGACACTCGCTCCCCGAACGAGGGAAGACCGGGCAGGCATACGGGCCAGAGAGCATAGGCGACCAGAACGGCCGAGCCGAGAAGGAGAAGTGGCGCAACCTGGGGCAGGCGGTGAGTGCTCTGCAAGATTCCTGGGCCGCGATCCCGGTGGAACGAAACCTTTACGAGCAACCAGATGCCAATCCAGATGCTCACCCACGCTCCCCTCACCATCGAGAGGGTGAGCAGTGCCATCGAGAGGAAGAGAGTCGTCCCGACTACGGTCTTCTCCCACTGTCGGGTTGCATTGAGGTACAGGGCGAAACTGAAGGGGATGACCAAGAGGAGGTAGGCCGATCCGTAGTTCGTGTTGCCGAACAATCGGAAGATTATCACCGCAGGCGAAACGGACGGAAAGCGCCATCCCATGGTGCAGCCGTACAGGGAGAAGGCGCTCACGACGAGAAGGGTGAGTAGCAGATAGCGGACGAGTTTTTCCTGGCGACCAGGCTGAGAGCAGGTATAGGCCACGGTGAGGTACAGGAGAAACAGCACCAGGAGAAAAGCGATCCGCTGGACGCCGTAGTAGAGGTTCATGGCCTGCGGGAGGGACAGCACAGATACGAGCAGCAGGGCGAGGAGGGGGCCAACCAGCTTCGGGAGGGGCCGGAAGGGCCGACCACAGCCCCCCCAGAGCCAGAGAAGGGTGATGAGCGGCACCAGGACCCCGAGGATCGCCCACTTGAACGAATGGGGAGCAAGTGAAGAATAGGCCAAAGGGACTGCTGCGATGAGAACCCCGAGGGCGATATCGAAGGCGTGGCAAGGGGAGCTCCCCCTCGTGCCCAGCGATCCGACTGAGGGACCCGATTGCAAGAGGTCAGAGACTCTTTTAGAAACGGTTTTCCGCAATCTGAAGAATTCCTCTGTGTCCTGAGAAAAGAGCTGTCGCGGAAACTTCACAAGATACAAACAGGCATGCTATATGACCGGATTCAGCAATCCGCGTGCCAGGGGTAATGGGCCTGAGGCGGGGTCGGTCACTGTGTCGCGCAGCACGTGGTCAGGCGGCCACGGTGACCCTTTCGAGAGAGGATCCGCTGCGGAGGCTTACAGGGAGGATTTACTTCCCCCCACGTAGGTTGTCAAAGTGGTTGGTCGTGCAGGCTGGTCTGTTGATCAAGGCAAGGGAACACGTCAGGCCATGAATGGATACGAAAGACTCGGGACGGCAGGGGGCCCTGATTCCACGGTCGGTCGAAGACCACGACGCGGACGGGAAGCTCCGCCGCAGCCAGAGCGACCTCGTACTCATCCTCTAGCAACACATCGAGCCGAAGCCGCTCGGCGGCCCGGCGCTTGTGGAGGGGAGCTTGTACCCCGTCCCGGTAGACGATTTCCTGAAAGAAAGAGGAAAGACCCCTCTGCGTTAGCCACCGCTCGGTGATATCCCGGTCTTGTCGGAGCCGCCCGGTGATGATGAAGAGCCGATGGCCCTCCCCATGAAGACGCTCGACACCCTCCCTGGCTCCGGGCAAGAGGGGGCGAGAGCCCAGAAAGTCTGCCTGGTAGAGCTCGGCGAAGAAGGCCTGTCTCTGCTCAGGTGGGATCCCGGGGTGGCGCCGGAAAATCTCCCATCCGGCCTCGGTGACGGAAATCTGCAGCCCGAACCGCCGGTTGAACGCTTCCAGGAACTCGGGAAGGGAGTCGGCGAGCACATCGTCGATGTCGATCGCGATTCGCATCTTCTCGTGGTTCATAGTTGAGAGTTCAGGGTACAAAGTCCATGGATAAATTCGAATTTCGAATGTCGAATTTCGAAATCCCCCGGCCAGCGGCTGTCAGTCAACGGTTCACGCGGATTGTGTTCCCCACGCACTCGGGCAGATCTCCCGGAAGG
>JAAXQN010000063.1 GCA_012974305.1 Candidatus Methylomirabilis sp.
GCCCGCAGTAACTCGAACTCCCGCGGTACCTGCTCCAGCCGGCGGCGCAGCTGGTACACCTCTTCCTCCAGCCCCTTCACCTGCCCCTGGAGTGCCTCGACCTCGGGATAGTGTTTTCCCCTTGCCTTGAAAGGCGGAACACCGCTCTTGGGATCCTGACCAGAGATCCGTCTCATCGTCTTTCGGAGAGAATTAAACTTAGAGGTCTTATCCGAACCACCCATGCTCGACAATCCTTCCGGCGACAATCACAATGAGACCCAGCCCGGGAAGTCGCACCAGAAGCGGTTTTGCGGGATCCCGCTTCTGCTTGCACGACCGATGATCGAATTTGACCTCCCTATACTAATGCAGTCCCTAGGGGTGTCAAGACTTTTCTGGACTCATTTGAAAGACTGCAAATCGGCCAGGGACGCCTTTTCAGCGGCCCTTCACGTTCGCCACGACATCCAACCTCGTCCATTGGTGATGAGCTCTACGTTCAATGGAACGAGAAATTGCGATCGCGGAAGCTCACCGGGCTATCAATCAACTTTCCAAAGTCACCCCATGAAAAAAGGACTTTGCGCCAACCAGCAGTCAAATTATACTAGCGTAATGATCGAGGGAACGGTAGTGGGGTTGGGTAGCGCGGATCTGCTGCGATTCTACTATTATCTGCGCTTGACCCGGGGTCTCGAGGACCGGGTCATCAAACTGTACCGTCAAGGGAGGATTCTCGGGGGCTGCTACGTTGGAACCGGAGAGGAGGCGATCTCCGTAGGGAGCGCCTGTGCACTCGAGCCTGATGACGTCATTGCCCCATCTCACCGGGACCTCGGTGCCCACCTTGTCAAGGGGGTGACCCCGAACGAATATATGGCCCAGTATCTGGGGCGGCTAACCGGCCTGACACGCGGGAAGGATGGCACTATTCACTTTGGCGATCTGAGACGCCGGATTATCGGCTTCATCAGCCCCATGGCCGACGGGATCCCCGTGGCTACGGGTGTTGCGCTGGCGTTCAAAACTCGACGGGAGCCCCATATCGCCGTCGCCTATTTTGGAGACGGCGCCTCGAGCCGTGGGGACTTCCATGAGGGACTCAACCTGGCCGCCGTCCTCAGGCTCCCCATACTCTTCATCTGTCATAATAATCAGTACGCCTACTCCGTCCCCGTCTCCCGACAGATGGCGGTCCCGCACGTCGCGGACCGGGCCAAGGCTTACGGCTTGCCCACACGGATCATCGATGGCAACGACATCCTAGCCGTCTACCAAACCACGAAGGAGGCAGCGGCCCAAATCCGCGGTGGGGGAGGCCCGATCTTCATCGAGTGCAAGACCATGCGCATGCGGGGACATGCGGAGCACGATGACGCTTCCTACGTCCCCCGGGAACTTTTGGAGGAGTGGCGAGGGCGGGACCCTATTCAAAAGTGTGAGCATTATCTCCGCGAGCGGGAGGTGCCAGAAGACCAACTGAGGGCGGTCGAGGCTCGGGTGGTCAAAGAAGTCGAGGAGGCACTCGATTTCGCAGAAAAGAGCCCCCTACCCGATGGGCCGGAGGCGCTCGAGGGGGTCTTTGCTCCATGAGACACGATTAGCGATTAGCCGCTAGCTGTCAAAACCTTCTTGAAAAGAAGCTGAGCACTGACAGTAAAGGGTTCACGAGCATGCCAGAGATCACCTATCTCGAGGCGATTCGCCAGGCCCTATGGGAGGAGATGGACCAGGACGCGCGGGTCTTCCTCCTGGGGGAAGATATTGGCGTCTACGGGGGGGCCTTCAAAATCACCAAGGGCTTCTTAGAAAAATTCGGTGAAGATCGCGTGATCGACACCCCCCTGTCCGAGTCAGGCTTTGTGGGCGCAGCCATCGGTGCCGCCCTCATGGGGATGCGGCCCGTGGCAGAGATGCAGTTTGCCGACTTCATCTCGTGCGCATTTGACCAGATTGTCAATATGGCTGCTAAGCATCACTATCGACTACGCGAGCCGGTTCCACTGGTCATTCGGGCCCCCTACGGGGGACGGCTGCATGCAGGCCCCTTCCATTCCCAGTGCCCCGAGGCCTGGTTCATTCACTCCCCTGGCCTCAAGGTGGTCGCTCCAGCCACCCCCTACGCCGCCAAAGGGCTCTTGAAGGCGAGTATCCGGGATCCCAACCCGGTGATCTACTGTGAGCACAAGTAT
>JAAXQN010000021.1 GCA_012974305.1 Candidatus Methylomirabilis sp.
GCATTGCTCGCATCCGAGTGGTCACGGTGAATGAGGGGGTGCCGGGGGAGACGAACGTCGCCGTCCCCTGCATGCACTGCTCTAAGGCACCGTGCGTGGCCGTCTGTCCGGTGGATGCCCTATACCATCGGCCGGACGGGATCGTCCACGTCAACAAGGAGACCTGCATCGGGTGTGGGTATTGCCTGTACGCCTGTCCCTTTGGGGCGCCGCAGTTCCCCAAGGCCAGTCCTTTCGGGGCGCGGGGCGTCATGGACAAGTGCACCTACTGCGCCGGTGGGCCCACCGAGCCCGGCTCTGAGAACGAGCGGCGGATGTACGGGTCCAACCGGATCGCAGAGGGGAAGCTGCCCATGTGCGCTTCGGTCTGCTCCACCAAGGCGCTGGTGGCCGGGGATGCCGAAGAGGTGGCCAAGGTGGTGCGGACGCGGATGGCCGCCCGCGGCTCTGGCGGCGGCGCCTGGGGGTGGGGGAGCGCCTATCCGGCCGGTAGGTAGGCGGTTCTCTAGTACGCCGAATGGCAGCAGCAATGCTTTGCACTTGAATAACGGGGATCCCCACCGGTATCCTTATATCGAGGGCACCGGTGGGGATTTCCTCTTTAGGGCCTTCTCGTGAGAGGGTCCCCAAGCCTGAACGGCGGAGGGATGGTCATGCCACCCATCGAAGCGCTGGAACCCATCGTCCTGACGACCCACCAATGGAGCGCCCATTTCAACATCCCCTGGTACCTCTTTCTGGGCGGAATGGCGGGAGGCACCCTTATTGTGGCAGCCTTGGCGGACCTCCTCGGGGGAAGGGACGAGCGATACCAGGCTCTGTCCCGCATCGCCGCGTATATCACCCTCCCGATCATCACGGTCGGCCTTCTGGTCCTTACCTTCCACCTGGGTAAGCCGGAACGCGGGATCCTGTTCCCCCTTTACATGAGCAACTTCCGATCCTGGCTGACCATCGGCGGCTGGATCATTGCCGTCTTTTTTCCTCTCAACGTTGCGTATGCCGCCCTGTGGTACTTTCGGATGCAGCGATCCTACCGTCTCATCGTGGCGGCCCTCTCCATTCCGGCTGGGGTTTTGATGGCCCTGTACACCGGATTTCTGCTGTCCGGATCCTGGTCAGTCCCTGGCGGTTTCTGGTTCACCCCCCTCTGGGACACGAAATACATCCCCGTTCTCTTCCTCATCTCAGGGCTCTCCACCGCGCTTGCCGCCTGCGGGCTGATTGGCCTAGCGGCCGACCACCTCAAGCTCCCGGGTGTCGGGGGGAGGGAACTGCGGGGGGCCAGCGAGACTGCCGGGACCCTGAGCCTCTTTGATACGCTGGTCATCGTCCTGGAGGCCGGCTGGATCTATATCATGCTCGCAGCCTTCGCGGCTGGTACTGCTGGGCAGAAGCTGGTTTACGAGATCCTTACCGCCGGCTACCTTTCCATGTGGTTCTGGTGGGGGTTCATCGCCTTGGCCCTGGCGCTCCCCTTCCTGGCCAGCCTCGTAGAGGTCTACCTGGTCAGAGTCCTCCGCGTGCATGCGGACTGGCTTCTGTACGTCAAGTTCCTAATGGTCCTCGTTGGCGGGCTTCTCCTGCGGTACGTAATTGTCTGGGGCGGCGATATCAAGAAACCCCTCGCATTTCCTCCGTCCAAGTGGCCCTTTAACCTGTATTAGACGATGCCGGGGTACACGTGGGTACCTACCGATTCAAGGCGGGACGATTCGAGGCACTGGAGAAGGGGGTTGTCACGGAACGACCCCTGACGATCATGGTGAACGGCCAAGAGCTGGCCACCATGATGAGCACCCCGGTCCAGCTGGACTGCCTGGTGGTGGGGTTTCTTTCCTTCGAAGGCATCATCGAAGATCTCTCTGAGATTGCCTCGCTCGAGATTTACGAAGAGATGGGCCTTGCCGAGGTTACCCTGACCAAGCCGTTCACCCCCCCGGCCCGGCGTGTCTTCACCTCGGGGTGCAGCGGGGGGATTACCTTCTCGCTGGCGCTGCAGCAATACCCCCCGATCCTTACCGACGAGCTGCTGCGCCCGGAGCAGGTCTATCCCCTCATGCGGCAGCTTTTTGAAGCCTGTACCTTGTACAATGCCACCCGAGGGGTTCATGGGGCGGCACTGAGTGACGGCGAGGGGCTCCTTATTGTGGCGGAGGATGTCGGCCGTCACAACGCTTTGGACAAGATTATGGGGGAGGCCCTGTTAAAGGAAATCCCGACTCAGGGGCGACTCCTTTTGAGTACCGGACGGATCTCCTCCGAGATGCTCCGCAAGGGAGCGTACATGGGAACCCCCTTCATCATCTCACGGACCTCCCCCACCTCCCTCGCGATTGAAGGAGCAAAACAGCTCGGAATTACCTTGATCGGCTACGCCCGCGGGGATAGCTTTCATCTCTACACGCACCCAGAGCGGATCCTATACACGGCTCCCGAGCTAACTCCCGCCCGATAAGTACTCCCCCGCGTTCATATGCTTCCTATCCTTTCCCTCTTTGATGACCGCATCCGCTGCTAGTGCCCCTCCAACTAACTCCTCCTAAGCACCCCAGGGTTCCGCCGGGGGCACTGAGGGGTTGTAGGGGAGAGGCTCCCCTACGTCTGGGGGGTGCTCAGCGAGGCGAATGCCGAGTGCCGAAGGGGGGCTTGCCCCCCTAGCGGAAGTGCCGCACCAGCGCGGAATACTAGTGAGAAATAATATTGGTGCGGCACTAGATCCACCCGAATGCGCGGACGGCGGTCGCTGTCAGGAAGGTCACCAGGAAACCGATACCGAGGGGCATGAGCGCCCCGACCAGTGTCCATTTTCGGCTGCGGGTCTCCTTCCAGATCGTCCAGATGGTCGTGCCGCACGGGTTGTGCAAGAGTGAGAACAGCATCAGGTTGACCGCCGTGAGCAGGGTCCACCCGTGCTGGTCCACTAACAGCGCGCGGATTTGCTCGAACCCCTCGAGTTCAATCATCATGCCGGTACCCAGGTACATCATGAGGATCGTTGGTACGACGATCTCGTTGGCCGGGATGGCGATGACGTAGGCCAACAGGATCACCCCGTCCAGCCCGATCGCCACGCCCAGAGGGTTCAGGAAGTCGGCGGTGTGCTGAGCCAGGCTGGCGCCGCCGACGGAGATGTTGGCAAGGATCCAGATCACCGCCCCGGCCGGGATGGCGACGATGATGGCCCGCCACAGGACAAAGAGCGTGCGATCGATGAGTGAGGTGTACAGGATGCGCATCACGCTGGGTCGGCGGTAAGGCGGGAGTTCCAGGGTAAAGGCTGAGGCCTCGCCCTTGAGGATGGTCCGAGACAGTCCCCAGGAAACCAGCAGGGTGAAGAGAGCGCCGAGGAGGACGACGGCTACCACAGCCCCGGCAGCAGCTAGTGATGCGAGGGCCGGCGGGAACGCGGCTGCGACAAAGATTGTGGCGAGCATGATTAAGGTGGGGAAACGCCCATTGCAAGGCACAAAATTGTTGGTCAGGATGGCAATGAGCCGCTCCCGGGGCGAGTCAATAGTTCGGGTCGCTATGACACCGGCGGCGTTGCAGCCAAAACCCATGGCCATCGTCAGCGCCTGCTTGCCGTGGGCACCGGCCTTCTTGAACAACCAGTCAAGGTTGAAGGCTACGCGGGGCAGGTACCCGAGGTCCTCGAGGATGGTAAACATAGGGAAGAAGATGGCCATCGGGGGCAACATGACGCTGACCACCCAGGCCAGGCCACGGTACACCCCGTGCCAAAGAAAACCGGTGATCCACCACGGAATCCCCCAGGCGTTGAACAGCTCGACCGCCCGAGCTTCGAACCAGAACAGGCCGGTGGCCAGAAGCTCGGATGGGTAATTGGCACCGGCGATGGTCACCCAGAAAATGACCGCGAGTATGAAAAGCATCAACGGCATCCCGAAGATCGGCGAGGTGACCAGGCGGTCGATCCGCTGATCGAGATCCCAGTGCCGGTCGGTCCGGGTATGGACCGCCCGGCGCGCGATGCGCTCGGCCTCGTCGTAAAGTGACTCGACGATCTTGTCCCGGAACCGACCGCCCAGTTTTCGCTGCAGCGCATCGGCCCGGACCAGAACGTCCTGAGGAGTCAAGGTGTGAACGCGATCGCTCATTGCGCTCCCTCGAGTGCGATCTTACGGCTCGCCCGGCGGGAAGGGGCAGCTTGCGCTGTCACCAGTTGGGCGAGTTCGCCGGAAAGTAGTGCCTGCCGTACCCGGTGGTCTCCCTCCAGTAAGCGGTAGGCCACCCAGCGGGCGCTGGGCAGGCTAAGCTCCAGGCCGTCGGCGAGTTGCAGGAGCTCTTCGACCGCGTCCCGTACCTCCGGAGGAGCAGGCGGACGCCGTGGAGACGTGCGAACCTCGCCGTTGATCACTTCGGTGACCGCGCGGATCAGATCGCCCAGGCCCTCTCCGGTGCGGGCAACGGTTGGGACCGCCGGGACTCCGAGGTCCCGGGAGAGGCTGCGTACATCGACTTCCAGCCCTTTGCGTCGGGCCTCGTCCATGAGGTTCACGCATACGACGGCTTTGTCGGTGATCTCCAGTACTTGGAGTACTAAATTCAGGTTGCGTTCGAGGGCGGTGGCATCGACCACCACGATGGTGCAGTCTGGCTGGCCGAACAGGAGGAAGTTCCGGGCAATTTCCTCGTCCTGCGAAGCTGAAAGCAGGGAATAAGTCCCGGGCAGATCGACGAGCTTGTAGCGGATGCCGCCCCACGCGAAGCCGCCTTCGGCCCGGGTGACCGTCTTGCCCGGCCAGTTGCCGGTATGTTGTTTGAGGCCAGTTAGCGCGTTAAATACGGTGGATTTGCCAGTGTTCGGGTTCCCCGCCAGCGCCACCACTCGGTCGTACTTCCTCAGGTCGATGCCCATTTGTGCGAGCTGGGCGTGCGCAGGGCATGTTTCACACGTGCTCATCGTAGGCTGAACGGGTTTCATGACTGCGATGCTCCAGCGTGCTGACTCTTGCCGTCGGATCGCGACCCGCCCCGTACCCAGACCTGGGCAGCCTGCTCCCTTCGAAGGGCGATCAGACTCCCGCGCACGCGAACGGCGCGCGGATCACCGAAGGCGGGGCTCAGCTCTACCCGCACCCGCGCCCCTGGGGTCAGCCCGAGGTCGAGGAGTCTCCGGCGACTGAATCCGCGGCAGTCGGGATCGAGGGCCGCGACCTCTGCCTCCTCTCCCTCTACCAGATCTGCCAGTCGCACGAGCTCCGCCGGCTGGCTGGGGCCTTCGATGGCCTTGGCGACATGGATATTCGCGGCCACAACGGGGGTCAGGCGGTGCTCAACTTGCCCGTCACTGATGATCAGATATTCCGGCCTCCTCTCAAGGACCCACACACGCGTCCCAGGACGCAAGTCTTCGGCCACGATTTCTTTGAAGATGACCTCGGGCTCGTCCTCCACGTGGAGAATCTGGGCTGGCTGATCGAGGGGCCAATCGGTCAAAGGCAAGGCCTCGAGTGGGGTAACGGCCCCAGTGGCCGTCGGGATGGGGTCGCCGTGGGGGTCACGCAGTGGATGACCCAGGTGGGCGTCCAACGCGTCGAGTTCCTCAGGGGTCAAGCGATGCTCGGCTCGCTCGGCCGCGTGGTGGAGTTCACCAAGCGGCACACCGGCTTCATCTGCCAGATACCGCTCCCACAACCGGTGGGCCCGAACGACCCGAAGCGCCCACTGTTTCCCTTCAGAACTCAGGTGCAGCGCTGCGCCATGTGAGTGCAGCAGGCCGGCGGCCTCCATCCGGGCGATCAGCCGAAGGAGGCGTTTCTGCGACAACCTCAGACTACCGGCGAGCGACTCGACGGTGGCGTCGCGGCTGCTGTGCTCGAAGGTAAGCAGATGTTTGAGTGCGTCCTCGAATAACGCACGCTCGCGCAAGGCTCGCCAACGGTGCCAGCGTGCCAGAGGCCTGAGGCGTACCCACAAGCTCCCAGTCAGCAGAGCCCCGACGGCCAATAGAAACCATATCCATCCGTTTTCCATCTCCACCTCAACTAAGCCAGGCCGGGCATCCAACCTCGGGAAAGATGCTCAGCGCTCGTCGCATGTCATCTCAACATAAATATGAGACCCAGCTCGTTCTTGTGCATGCCATGCCAGGAGGCAGGCACGCCCACGATAGACACTGGAGAAGACCCGCATATAGGTTACCATAAAAATTAGACAAAACTAAACATTTTTTTAGACCCTCTGCTTTATGCGGATCGGATCCTGGATCATGCCCGGACTTTTCACGCGGACATTCACTTGGCTTTCGCGGACGTTTGCTATATCCTGACGGCGATGAGACCTGGTCTCAGTAGCATTTTCGGAAGCACTTTGGGAATGACCAATTACGTGAAAAGGCTGGCTTTGTGAGAAAGCCCATATGAAAAAAGATGAGGCGAAGACAAGAGAACAGCTCGAACGTGAATTGGCAGAAATGCGCCAGCGAATTGCTGAATTGGAGGCGTCAGAACACGAGCGCAAACGCGCGGAGAGGCGCGTACACACCCAATTCGCGGTGACTCACGTTTTCGCGGAGTCTGTCACGCTCCGAGATGCCACGTCTCCGCTGCTTCAGGCCATCTGCGAAGGCATAGGATCGGAGCTCGGAGAGTTGTGGCGGGTGGACGCGATCTCCAACGTGCTGCGGTGGGAAGGCAGCTGGCATGTGCCGTTCCTAGAGGCACGAGAGTTCGAAAGAATCAGTCGGGAGACCACTTTTTCGTCCGGAAGCGGCTTGCCCGGCCGGGTGTGGGCGACCGGCGATCCCGCATGGGTCTCTGACGTGACGGAGGATGCCGATTTCCAGCGCATGTCCATAGGGTCCAAGACGGAACTGCACGGGGCGCTCGCCTTTCCGATCCGAAGCGAGCGCGATGTGACAGGCGTCATGGTGTTCTTTACACGCGATATCCGTGAGCCGGATCACGACCTCCTCAAGGATATGGCTGACATCGGTAACCGGGTCGGCCTGTTTACCGAGCGCAAGCGGGCGGAGGAGGCCCTGCGCAAGAGCGAGGCGACAGGCCGCGCCCTGCTGGAATCCGCGGCGGAAGGGATTGTGATCGTCAACGCCCGCGGCCGCATCGTGCTCGCCAATGTCAGGACCGAAGAACTGTTTGGTTACCAGCGGGATGAACTGCTCGGACAAACCCTGGAGGTTTTGCTCCCCGAGCGCTTCCAGAATTCCCACGCGGACCACCGGGCCGTCTACTTTGCCGAACCCCGCGTCCGGCCGATGGGCATTGGCCTCGATCTCGCTGCCAGGCGCAAGGACGGGACCGAGTTCCCCGTCGAGATCAGCTTAAGCTTCATCAAAACGGAGGACGGGGTCATCGCCATGGGCTTCATCACGGACATCACCGAACGCAAGCAGGCGGAGGAGGCACTGGCACGCGAGGTACAGGAAGTCGCCCGCCTCGGCGAGGAGGCCCAGGTCCGCGAGGCCTTCATCCGAGACGTGGTCGAGAGCATCCGGGACGGAATTGTCGTGGTGGACCGAGAGGGCCGGATTACCGCCTGGAACCGGGCGATGGAGCAACTGTACGGCATGACCGCCATCGAGGCTCGCGGGCTGCCTATCCTGGAGGCCTTCCCTAAACTCAAGGCGCAAGGGTTTGCGAAGGTTCTTGCGAGGATCCTGGAGGAAAACGAAGAGGTGGCGCTGGGG
>JAAXQN010000035.1 GCA_012974305.1 Candidatus Methylomirabilis sp.
GGCCGGAGTAGGCCTATAAGCCGGGTTCTGTATTCGCCCAAAGGCGAACGGTAGTCATTCCTCTGGGTTCCGCATCGCTACGGAACTCTAGCGGCCTACCCGTTCCGCCTGCCTTTCTGGCCATGAGAGTGGGCCACTCTCATCCTCACTCTCGCTCGATGAACGACAGCGTGGAAGCGGAACCTATTTGGCCTTGCTCCGGGTGGGGTTTACCAAGCCAGTCCGTCACCGGACTGCTGGTGCGCTCTTACCGCACCTTTTCACCCTTACCCCGCGGGCAACTCTCTGCAAGAAAAAGGGTTAGAGCTGCTGGCGGGGTGGTATGTTTTCTGTGGCACTTTCCCTGGGGTCACCCCCGGTGGGTGTTACCCACCACCCTGCCCTGTGGAGCCCGGACTTTCCTCCCCGATCAGCGATCGGAGCGACCACCCGGCCCACTCCGGCCACACAAAATATAGCCCTTCCAAGTCCCCATGGCAAGGAGAGAATAACTCCCGCTCAATTGCCGCAAGATCCTGCGAGGGGCCCGGAGCGGTCTTGGGGGAGCTGTCCGTTTTTCGGCAGCTGCTTCGAAACCGTCACCGGGATAGAGGAAACCCCCTCTTAGAATGCCTTAAGTTCTCGCAACTTCCGACAACAGATGTTGGTACAGAGGTTGCGATAGTAGCGTTGGACCTCACTCGGATCTCATTATGTAAACCGCATGAGGGACCCAGAACACGGTCCATAACTGCCGACTCTTGGAGGAGCCAATGCCTCGCAGATACTATACGATCATGGTAGACTCCGGCCCGGCCTCTCGCATGCGGCAATTTCACTTTTCCCCGCAAAGTCTTCAGGCCGCCCTCCTTCTCGGGATCCTTGCCGCCGTGGCTATCGCCTTTCTCGTGTACCAGAACGTTACCTTACAGCTGAAGCACCGGGAACTCCAGGGCCTGCAGCAGACCGTCCAGGCACAGGAGGGCCGACTGGGGACCAAGTTGCAGGGGCTAAAGCAAGAGCTCGGGCTCCTGCAGGCGTTGGACAAGCGGGTCCGTGGCTGGGCCGGGATAGAGCCTGGCCAAGGCGAGACAACACTCGTGGCGGTGGGTGGGGGCACCCTGGACCTTCGACAAGCCTTAAAGGAGGGAATGGTCCGGGCCCGCAAGGTAACCATTCCTGAGGGATCCACCCTCCGTCAGATTGCCGGACTGCTCGCGGTGAAAGGGCTCGCGGACGGGAAACGGTTCCTCAAGTTGGCCATGGACCCGTCGGTGGCCAGCTCGCTCGTACCAGAGGCAGAGACGCTCGAGGGATTTCTCTTCCCCGGTACCTACCACTTTGTCAAGGGGCAGAAAGAGGAGGCGATCATTCAAGCCATGGTCCAGCGGCTCTTCCAGTCTTTCCCCATCGAGGACGAGCTCCGGGCGCAGCAGCAGGGGAGGAGCCTGCACGAGATCGTCACCCTCGCCTCCATCGTCGAGAAGGAGGCGATGGTCGATCGGGAGATGCCGGTCATCGCGGGAGTCTTCTACAACCGCCTCGAGCGGGGCATGCGCCTGCAGGCCGACCCGACCGTTCTCTACGGGAGGCGGCGTCGAGGCCGGATTCGGACGCGGGACCTACGCGCGAAACACCCCTATAACACCTACATCCACCACGGTCTTCCGCCTGGGCCCATCGCCAGTCCGGGCAGGGCCGCGCTGAAGGCGGCTCTGGACCCCGCCCAGGTCAACTATCTCTACTTCGTCTCCAAAAATAATGGGACCCATTATTTCTCCCGGAACCTAAAGGAACACAATCGGGCCGTTCGGAAATTCCAATTGAGCCGACGGTTCCGTCGCAGACGGAGAGCCAGTTGAGTAGTGGGGGGGCCGGGTCTGGAGATAAGGTCGGTTGAGATTTTGGCTCTGTTCCGGTTGCGGCAGCCCACTGAACATTACTGGTTGTAATCCGCCAAGGGGAGCAATTGCATCCCCTACTCGTTCGGTGAGACGACGAGCCCAGCAGCAGCACACCGGCGTCGCTGGCCCACCCGGAGGACGAGCCAGACCGCGAGGACGAGAAGTGTCAGCGGAATTCCCATACCTAGGATGGGAGACCACAGGGCTAGAGCTGCCCATCCGAGAACCGGAACCAGCGCGGCGCGGAGGAT
>JAAXQN010000190.1 GCA_012974305.1 Candidatus Methylomirabilis sp.
CCTCGGAGTCGGGTGCCTCGGGTCGAGCCCGGACCGTCTCCGGCAGGTTTTCCACGGTCAAAACGCTCTCCGTTCCCAAGGCGACAGCCCGCTCGATGGCATTCTCGAGCTCCCGAACATTCCCCGGCCAAGGATAGCGGAGAAGGAGCTCCAAAGACTCCGGGGCGATCCCCCGGATGGGCCGCCTGTTCTCCCGGGTGTACTTGGCGAGGAAATTCATGGCCAGCAGAGGAATATCCTCGCGCCGCTCTCGGAGGGAGGGGATGCGAATGGGAATCACATTCAAACGGTAGTAGAGGTCCTCCCGGAACTGCTCCTTCCGGATCAGCTCCTTGAGATCCTGATGGGTGGCGGCGATGACCCGCACGTCAACCTCGATATCTTCGGTCCCTCCCACCCGGCGAAAGACCCGCTCCTGCAGGACCCGGAGCAATTTGACTTGAATGGCGAGGCTCGTCTCCGCGATCTCATCCAGCAAAACCGTCCCGCCATTCGCCACCACAAAGAGACCGGCCTTGGCCACAACTGCCCCCGTAAAAGCGCCCTTCACGTGGCCAAAGAGCTCGATCTCCAGAAGCGATTCCGGGATCGCCCCGCAGCTGATGGCCAAGAACGGCGCGCTGGCGCGGTCGCTGTTTTCGTGGATGGTCCGGGCCACCAGCTCCTTCCCGGTGCCGCTCTCTCCGGTAATCAAGACCGTGCCGGTCACCGTGGCCACCTTGCTGATCAGTTTGTACAACTCGATCATCTTGGGGCTCCGGCCAATGATCCCGTCGACAGGCTGGGGGAAGGGCTCACCCGACCAGGGAGAGACTCCCGCCACCCGGTCCGCCTTGATCTCTAAGGCCCGGGAGATGACTTGCTTGACTTCTTCCACCCGAAAGGGCTTGGTGATGTAATCGTACGCGCCGAGCTTCATCGCCTCAATGGCCGACTCGGCGGATGCATAGGCCGTCATCAGGATAACCGGGATCTCGGGCTGAAATTTCCGAAGCCCCTCCAACAGCCGGACGCCGTCCATGGTCGGCATTCTCAGGTCGGAAATGACGAGATCGAAGGGAGCCTTCTCGGCCGCCTCGAGCGCCTCCTGCCCGTCTTGCGCGGACTCTACCTGGAAACCCTCCCGCTCCAGGAAGATACTCAGAAACTCGCGCATCCCCGCTTCGTCATCGACGATTAAGATTCTGGTCATCGTGGACCCCTGGCCGGGGAGAGGGTGGAGGTGCTCACCTCATCGGATGGTACCTCTGCGTGCCGGCGGAAATAAATCTGGAAGGTCGCACCCCCTGCCGGAGGGCACTTTACCTCGATCCGGCCGCCGAGATCCTCGACCAGGCGCTTGGCAATGGCCAATCCGAGACCGGTCCCCCGGCTCTTGGTCGTATAAAACGGCTCAAAAATTCTGGAAAGCTGGTCGGCAGGGATCCCTTCGCCGGAGTCGTGAAATTCGACAGCCCCGAAACCCTCCTCCGCCCTGACGATCACCGTGAGGGCCCCGCCCCGCGGCATGGCTTGAAAGGCGTTCAGTCCGATGTTCCAGAAGATCTGTTTGAGCCGGTCCCGTTCGGCCTGGACCGCGAGGGTCTCGACCGTCTTTTCGAACCCGACGTGGATAGCGGGGCGGTACTCCTCGCTCTGCTGGAGCAGGAAGAGGGTCTCCTCCAGGGTGGCCACCAGGTCACATCCCCTTCCTGGAGACCCCGGCACCCGCACCTGATCGAGAAACTGGCCGGTGATCAATTTGAGGCGATCCGCCTCTCGGATGATCAGCCCCAAGAGCTGCTCATGTCCCTGGCCCTTTAGCTCCTCGTGAAGGAGCTGGATGGAGCCGCTGATGGCCGCCAAGGGGTTCCGGACCTCATGGGCAATGCTGGCGGCCAGCTGCCCCACCGCTGCCAGCCGATCCGCCCGCCGGAGCTGCTCCTCTATCTGCTTCCGCTCGGTGAGGTCCTGAAAGATGGCCACGGTCCCCAGCAGCCGTTCCTCCCCATCCCGGAGCGAGGAATACGTGACGCCGACGGGGAGGACCGTCCCATCCCTCCGCGCGAAGGCGGCCTCGAAGGTCTCTGCACGAGCCGAACCCTCTTCCCGGGAAGAGAAGGCCTTGAGGCCGGGGAACTCGTCCAGGCTCAACTCAGTGTAAGACGATCCAACCGCCTCGCTCGCCCTCAAGCCGGTGATGCGCTCTGCTGTTGTATTGAAGGAGACGATCCGCCCCTCGAGATCGAGGGTCACGATCCCGCTGGAGATATTGGCAATCACGTCCTGATAAAGGGTCTTGAGGTTCCGGATGTCGGTCCGCTGGGCCTCCAGTTGCCTTCCAGCCTCCCGCAGCCGTTCGGCCAGATGGCTGCTCAAGACGGCCACCAGGAATAAGGCGACGATGTTGATGAAGACCCGGAAAAACACGAAGCTGAAGGAGAGGTAAGTGCTCGCGGAATGCCCCACGGGACGGATGACATGGTAATATTCAAAATCGATGAGGAGCCCGAACAGGATGCTCCCGAGAGAGGCGAGCCACAGGGCCTCCCGCCGTCCGAGCAGCGTTCCGCTAGCAAAGATCGGAAAGATGTATACGAAGGTCAGGGGGCTTTCAATGCCCCCGGTGTAGTGGACGAGCCCGGTGGTGAGGAAGAGATCGGCGGCAAGTTGGAATCCGCAGAACTCGTCGAGGCGATTCACCCGGGGGAGGAGAACGGTGTAGAGCACACTCAGGGCAAAGGTCAGGCCCAAGAGGAAAAAGAGGGGACCTGTCGGGTACGGGGGCGCCTCTTGCATTTGAACGATGGCCGCCGACCCGAGGAAGAGAATCGCCACCAACAGGCGGATGCCTATGAGCCATTTCAGCCGCTTCTCCCAGCCTGCTCGTACGACCCCTCCTTCCTGGCCTTCCCACATCCCTTTTCTCGCAGACAGGAGACCTGAGACTGGGGACCTGAGACTCCAGCCTCAAAGCTCTGGTCTCAAACGACGGAGATCAACTTAAAGATGGGCAGATACATGGCGATGACCACGCCACCGACGACCACACCGAGGAAGATCACCATCATTGGCTCAAGGAGGGAGGTCAGCGTGCCCACCGCAATATCGACCTCCTCCTCGTAGAAGTCAGCGACCTTATTCAACATGCGATCCAGGGCACCGGTCTGCTCTCCGATGGCGATCATCTGCACGACCATGGGTGGAAAGACCTTCGATTCCTGTAGGGGCTCGGCAATGGTCTTCCCCTGGGCAATCGCCGAGCGGGCTTTCTGCACTGCCTCTTCCACCACCGTGTTCCCCGCCGTCCGTGCCGTAATATCCAGTCCTTCCAAGATGGCCACGCCGCTCGCGACCAAGGTCCCCAATGTCCTGGTAAATTTGGCCACTGCTACCTTTCGGATCAGGGGTCCCACGATGGGGAGTCGCAGCATGAGGCCGTCGATGCGTCTTCTCCCCCCGGCGGTCCGGTAATACGCCCGTATGCCCATGATCAGTCCCACCAGCCCCCCAATCATGTACAGGAGATACTCACGGACAAAGTTGCTCAGCTCAAGAACGATCACGGTGGGAAGGGGTAAGGTGGCCCCGAAGTTCGCAAATAACCCCTGAAAGGTCGGGATGACATAGAGCAGAAGGAAGATGACCACCACGAGCGCCACCGAGACGATCGTCATCGGATAGAACATGGCAGACTTGACCCGCTTTTTCAAGGTCACTGACTTCTCGATATACACCGACAAGCGGTTGAGGATCGTGTCGAGGATTCCGCCCGCCTCCCCGGCCTCCACCATGTTGGTGTAGAGGGTGTTAAAAACCTTCGGGTGATTCCCGAGGGCGGCGGAGAAGGTGGAGCCCGCCTCCACACTCGCCTGGATATCACCGAGGGTCTTTTTGAAGATCTTGTTCTCCTGCTGCTGGGCGAGGATATTGAGGCACTGGACCAGCGGGAGTCCGGCATCGATCATTGTCGCAAGCTGCCGGGTGACGATGGCCAGCTCCCTCTCGCCAACCTTCCCCCCAAAGCCGGGGATCTTTATCTCAATGTCCTTCGCCTTGGATTTTACCGAAGTGGCCAGGACCTGTTGCCGCCTGAGCTGTGCGACCACGGCCTCCCGGTTGGGGGCCTCCATCTCTCCTTTGACGGCCTGTCCTGTTCGCGTCCTCCCACTGAAGGCATAGACTGCCATGGCTTATTTCCCTCCCCATTCTCTGCCAGCGGGGGGCATCCTACCCCCCATCGCGGCCCCGACGGGCTGCGCCCGCTGCATCATCTGCGTGAGCTCTTCGGGATTCTGGGAGGCCCCGAGAGCCATTTCCATGGAGATGGCACGCTTCGTATACACGGTCATCAACGCCTGGTTCATCGTCTGCATCCCCGACTTCTCTTGGCCGGCCTGCATCACCGAATAGATCTGATGGATCTTGTCCTCCCGGATCAGGTTCCGGATTGCGGGGTTGGGGATCATGATCTCCATGACCAGCGCCCGCCCCTGACCATCCGCCCGCGGCAGTAAGCTTTGGCAGATCACTCCCTCCAAGACGAATGAGATTTGCGCGCGGATCTGCGGTTGCTGTGCGGCGGGAAAGACGTCGATGATCCGGTTGATCGTCTGGACAGCCGAATTCGTATGAAGGGTGGCAAAGGTCAGGTGGCCGGTCTCGGCGATGGTCAGGGCCGCCAAGATGGTCTCCACGTCTCGCATCTCCCCGATCAGGACCTTGTCCGGATCCTGCCGGAGGGCCGCCCGCAGTGCATTTGCAAAGGAGTAAGTATCCGAATGGACCTCGCGTTGGTTCACGATGCATTTCTTGTGGCTGTGGACAAACTCGATCGGGTCCTCGATGGTGATGATGTGTTCATGACGTTCGCTGTTGATCTTGTCGATCATGGTGGTCAGGGTGGTAGATTTTCCCGAACCGGTCGGTCCCGTAACCAGGATGAGACCTGAGGGCCGGGCGCAGAGCTCCTCCACCACTTTGGGTAGCCCCAGCTCCGTGAAGTTAAAAATCTTGTACGGAATGGTCCGGATGGCCACTCCCACCGCCCCCCGCTGTAGGAAAACGTTCGCTCGGAAACGGCCAAGCCCTTTCACCCCAAAAGAGAAGTCGAGTTCCTTATTCTCTTCGAACTTTTGCTTTTGGACATCAGTCAGGATACTGTAAGCAAGCTGCTTAGTGCCCGCCGGGGCGAGGGGAGTCTCCCCCAGGGGTTTCAACCCGCCGTGGACACGGACCGTGGGGGGGATCCCGGTGGTAATATGCAAATCCGAAGCCCCTCTGGCCACCATCTCCTTTAACATCTGATCCAGGCTCGTCATGACCCCTCCAGGCTAACGTGTGGAGCGGAAGCGGACCGCGCAGCCCAGCTCCCCGCAAGAACAGGCCTGTCGCGGGGCGCTGCGTCCCTCCCTAGGTTTGGCTTGTCACCCGCATGACCTCGGGGATGGACGTCATCCCGTCCCGGATCTTTTGCAGACCCGCTTCCCGGAGGGTCTTCATGCCGTTCTTCCGAGCCAGCTCCTTCAGCTCGCCGGCTTGGGCGCCTTGAAGGATTCCATCCTTCATGGCATCTGTGATCGCCATGACTTCGTACAGAGCCACCCGTCCCCGGTACCCGGTGTCATTGCACTCCATGCAGCCCTTCCCCTGATAGCACTTCATGGTCTTGATGTCCTCGGGGGAAAAACCTGCATCGACCAGGGCCTGGCGAGGTACCGAGATCTCTTCTTTGCAACTCGAGCAGATCTTTCGGGCAAGGCGTTGGGCCATGATCATATTGGTCGAGGCCGCGACCAAGAACGGCTCCACCCCCATGTTGATGAGCCGACTGACGGTCGAAGGAGCGTCGTTGGTGTGTAGGGTCGAGAGGACCATGTGCCCGGTGAGGGCCGCCTTGATGGCGATCTCTGCCGTCTCATAGTCCCGGATCTCTCCCACCATGATGATGTCCGGGTCCTGCCGGAGGAAGGACCGGAGGGCCGCGGCAAAGTTCAACCCGATCTCAGGCTTCATCTGGACCTGATTTACCCCGGGGAGGTTGAACTCCACCGGATCCTCCGCGGTCATGATGTTGGTCTCGGTGGTGTTCAGGCGGTGCAGGCCCGAATACAGGGTGGTCGTCTTGCCGCTGCCGGTGGGACCGGTGACCAGGACCATCCCGTACGGTGCCAAAATGCACTTCTCGAAAATCTGGAGCGCTTGGGGATCGAACCCCAGATGGGTCATCTCCAACTCCAAATTGGACTTGTCCAGGAGACGGAGGACCACCTTCTCGCCGAAGAGGGTCGGTAACGTGGACACCCGGAAGTCGATCTCCTTCGTCCCCATCCTGATCTTGATGCGCCCATCCTGGGGGAGGCGCCGCTCAGCGATGTCGAGTTGGGCCATAATCTTGAGCCGGGAGGTGATGGCCGCTTTGAGCTTCATGGGGGGCTGCATGACATCGTACAGGACCCCGTCGATCCGGAAACGGACTCGGAACGATTTCTCGTACGGCTCGACGTGGATATCCGAGGCCCCCTTCTTGATCGCGTCGCTCAGGAGCAAGTTCACCAGCTTCACCACGGGGGCATCCTCGGTCGCTTTGGTCAGTTCCCCGGAGTCAGCTACGTCTTCAGTCTCATCAACCGTGGCGACCCCCGGGTCCTCGAAGTTCCTCATGATGTCCTGGACCACCCCCGCGGAGTCGTAATGTTTGTTAATGGCGCTCTTGATCGAGCTCTCGGCCGTTACCACCGGCTCTACCTTGAAACCGGAGAGGAATTTGATGTCGTCGATGGCAAAGATATTACTGGGATCGGCCATCGCTACGGTGAGGGCGTTGCCCTTCCGGTTGATGGGGATGACCATGTGTTTCTGGGCGATCTCGGCCGGGACCAATTTGATCACGGCTGAATCAATCTCGAAGTGGGCGAGGTTAATGGAAGGAACACCGTATTGCTTACTCAGGAAGCTGGTGATGTCTTCCTCGCTGATGTAACCCAACTTGACCAGATTGCTGCCTAGACGCCCTCCAGACGACGTCTGTTGCGCCAGGGCCTTCTTGAGCTGATCCTCAGTGATCAGGTTCGACTTGACCAGCATCTCACCGAGGCGATTAGACCCTGCGGTCATCGAAACCTCCGCTGTTTTGCAAGGAAAGTGGCTGAAGGGGGTCTCATTATTGTCTAATTCCCGGAGTTGTCAAGCCCCTGCCTCCCCCTGAGCTACTAGGGCCTGCCGCATGACCGATACGGGGGCCTTCTGCCCCGTCCAGAGCTCAAAGGCTCGCGCCCCTTGATAGAGAAGCATCCCGGATCCATTTAGAATCCGGCACCCCCGGGATCGGGCTGACGCCAAAAGGGAGGTCTCGAGAGGCCGGTAGATTAGATCGCAAACCAACAGGTTTTCCGGCAAGTTCCCGTAGTCAAATAAGGGTCGATCTGAGGACTCCATCCCCACTGGCGTCGCATTGATGAAAATGTCCAAGTGTCTGAGTATATCCGGCTGCAGATGCTGCAAACCCAATGCCAAAACCTCAAGATTTTGAAACAATGTCCCCAGATGGCTCACTAAGGATCGAGCCCGGTCCTGGCTCCGATTAAACAGGCGGAGCTC
>JAAXQN010000057.1 GCA_012974305.1 Candidatus Methylomirabilis sp.
GTCCGGCGGATAGATCTCCGGATGGAGGCCGAGGACAGCGTTGACCGCGTTGCCTTGCGGATTGTAGAGGGAGGTGATCTGGTTCATCGGCGTAAAAAGCGCCTCATCGAAGCCCTGGTTGTGGAGGTAGCTCTCCTCGATGTCGCCGAGATGCCCCTTCCCGTAATGAGCGGTGGCGTAGCCCGCCTTGGAGAGCAGCTCGGCGATGGTGACCTCTTCGGCCCGCAGTCCCGAGAACTCGTGCGGCATGCCGACCACGCCCATGCCGTGACGCACCGGATGTCGACCCGTCAGGAAGGCCGCGCGTGTGGGCGTGCAGGATGGCTCGGTATACATGCGGGTGAAGTTGGTGCCCTCGGCGGCCATGCGGTTGAGGTTGGGGGTTTCGTAGCCGAAGTTCTTCTGAAGCCCCGGGAAGCCGGTCGCACCGAATGCGGTGTCGTCCCACAGGATGTAGACGATGTTCGGTGGTGTGCCGTACTTCTTGCGCAACGCGGCGAGCTTTTTATCGAGGGCCTTATCCTCTTTTGCCCATTTCTTGCCGTTCTGGGCGTACAGGACGTAGTACTCGGCATCGTGGACAATTTTCTTCGCCGCCTGCGCCGTCCCGGTGCCGAACACCAGCGCCAGCGTGGCAAAGATCGTTAATGCGCGTTTGAAATGCATCATTCCCCTCTCCAGTTGGGTTTTCAGCTTCGGCGACCCTATACTTCTCCGTTCCAGCCAAATTGGCTTACAGAATGTAGCTACGAGCCGCTTTTCTTGGCCCTTTGCCTTTGTTCAACGAGTTGGTCGAGATAGTTCCCAAAAAGCGCGATCCAACGATCGATGACCTGTTCGGCATGCCCGAGTTGTCGCCAACCTTCCGTCAGCCCGATCCGACTGCCCGGTCTCGAGTCATAGACCGCCACGAGCAGTTCGCCGGTCACCGAGTCGACCGCCTTAGCTTCAAACGCCGCGCCGCCGAGGCCGACGCCAGACATCCTCATCGCGGGATGGATGTTGGCTACGGCCGTGGTTGTCTTGATGGAGGTGATGGCGGCCTGTAGCCGAGCCACGCCCGGTCCGGGTTGGTCGACAAGCTTTTCACGCTTCGCGATAACCTCCATCAGCTTTTGCGTGGCGCGATCCGTCAGTTGCTTGAGTTGGCCTGGATCGATCGCGGTCCCTTCCGCATTTGGAGCAAAATGAACAATTATCGGGTCGACTTTGAACCTGTGATAGTTTTTGTACGTCGGACTCTCCCAGTAGTAGGCACCATCCCACTTCTCGGCGGGCTTCAATTTCGAATAATCGTCGAGGAAGCCCGAATGGGCCGCCTTGGGTGTGCCACTGCACCCTACGAGCGAAGCCATGATCATGAGAGAGCACATGGTCATCCACCCAGATACGGTTGATATTCTGCGTCCATTGATCCGTCGCATCAACATCCTCCTTTTCTCTGTTTCTAGGTTTTCACGAATTAACAACCTCTTGATTCCCTGCCTTGGCCTCCAAGGCGGACCGGTTCTGCCCCTCAAGTATCTGCGGCTAGGGTCGGCCTGACAATCGGGGGCCAAGCTGATTTTTCTATCGGGGAAAGTCCTATGGTTTGCATCGGGGAATTGCCCTATGCCGGAGGGTCAAATCGGTTAGGAACCTAAATTGTGCAATGGCTAGGCTGGGAGGCTATTTCTCTTCGGTGGGCGGGGTCTCCGACGGTTGGCCGAACTTCCAGTTCACGTTGATGGTAAAGAAGAAGAGATCGTTGCGGCTGTAATCACCGATCAGGAGCGTGTTGTTAATGGGCGCGGAGCCGTAGTTAGCCCACTCGAAAGCGGCGCCGACGGTCACGGTCTCGCTCCATTCGTGTTGCGCGCCGATGGCGACGCGGATCTGGCGGTCCATGGGCAGGTCAGGTGTGCGGTCATTTTCACTGACCGGCGAGGTGTCATAGGTCACCCCGCTCTGCAAGAGCCAGCGGTCCGCGGGCCGGTAATGGATGCCGGCGCTGAAATGGTAGGTATCCCTCCAGTTCCGCTTGATAGTTGCCGAGCCCCGGGCGGTCGAGAGCAACTGGTCATCGAGGGTGCTCCAGTCCTCCCACCCGACCGTGCCCAGCAGGGCAACCTGGTCGCTCAACTCGTGGTAGGCACCGACCCTGACGAGCTGCGCGAACGGGAGTTTGGTTGTGATCCCGACCGCAAGCCCCGGCGGGGTGATTTCGACATCACCGCTGAAGTTGGGTTCGACCTCTGACTGGTAGATGACGCCGAACCGGGTCCTCTCATCCACTTCGACCAAAGCCCCCAGATTGAAGCCAAAGGCAAAGTCATCCCCGTCGATCTTGACTTGACCGGTGCCCATCGGGGGTGGCGCGGCCACCGTCTGTTCGAGCTTTGCATACATCACCGTCATACCCACACCGAGCGACAACCAGTCAGTGACCCGGTACGCGACACTCGGGTTCATGGTCACCGTCAAAAACTTAACCTCCTGCACCAGAAATCGGCCCGTCCAGTCGTCGTTGTAGTCGAGCACGGCCGCCGAGAGGGAAAAGACGTTGAAGCCCAGTTTCAAATCGTCCGTCAGGCTGTGGCTGTAAAAGGCGGCAAGCAGCGGAGCAGGCCCGCCCGCGTCGCCCCCGTCGTTTCCCGGGATGGGGGTGTTAGGGTCCGGGTCGAACTGGATGGTCGAAAACACAAGCCCACCGCCGAGCATCAACTGGCTTTCCTTGAGTCGGGTCATCCCGGCCGGGTTGTGCAGGGCGAATGAGGTCGAGGCATCGTTGGCGATGGCTTCAGCGCCGGCGCCGGCCACGCCCATGCTGGGGGTGGCAAATTCATTCAGATAGAGACCGCCGGCCCACACCGGCTCCGCGGACATAGCAATCACAAGAACGACAAACAGAGCGAAAAAGCGGCTCGAATGCACCCTCGCCCCCTTTCCCGTCGCTGGCTCATGATCCGGGAGGCGATCGCCGTATGGCTACTGCATCCACTTGAACAATGCCGATGGCACCGCAGGAATCATGTAGAAGCGCAGGTCCCACTGCGCGCCGAGATCGTCGGGACGGATCACGTTGTAGTGAAACTCGACGCCGAAACGCACCGGCACTTTCCCGAATTGAAACGTCCGGTTGATACCGATGCCTATCGGCACGGTCCACCGGTTTTTGGACTCCTGCTCCCAGTCGGCGATGATGTTGGGACCGGCGCCGATCGATGTCACGTCATCGATGCTGTAGTAGTAGAAAACCTGAATGTTCGAGAGGTTGACATCGCCGCGATCGCTGTCGCCCGCGAAGCTGAAGTATTGCTGCCACAGCGCCCCCAGCTTCAACTTCGGTCCCAGATAGGCGTAGAGCGCCGACGGACCGGCCGACCATTTTCCAGTACCCGCGACGTCTTTAGTGGCCGTCGGGAAGGACAGGTCGACGCCCGCTCCCCAAACGGAACTACCCCCGCCCTCGTGCTTGATACCTTCCTTGGGAGATAACAACCCCACGTAGTACATATCGCCGAAGGCGGTGGTGCGGCCACCGAGGAAGTCGATGGGCGCCAGGCCCAGACCCGGACCCGGCGGCGGTTGCGCGGGCCCCCCACCGGGCGGGACAGCCGGCGAGGTGGCCAGAAGCCTGTCGACCCTGCCTTGATCGAGGGGTACGCTCGTGACGTTGTAGACGATCCGGTTGATGATGTTCCAGTTCTCGCTGATGCCCTTGGGGAACTGAAAGATGCCCATGTAGTTGATCTGGTTGCCTTGCCTGTCGAACGTGTCGTTCTTCAAGCGGTAAAAATCGATCTGGTTGAACCACATGGCGACGTTGCCCAGGGGGTTGTCCATCAGGCGCGACATCTGCCCCACCGTGGGCTTGCAGCCCGCGCGCAGGACATCCCCGAGATCCGCGTCGGGGTCCTGCTGGAAGGCGCGGCACTCCTCGGAGAGCTCGTCGGCCGGTTCCGCCCCGGCGGCAGCGGCGCCCGCTTGGCCAGGCTCCTCGCTCTTCAGGGCGATTGGTTCAATGAGCTGCGGCTCGGATGAGGATTCCGCCGACGGTCGTTCTGACCCTAGCTGGTAAGCGAGGTAGTCGGATTCACGCTGGTCGAGCTCGGCTAGGTATTCGGATTTTAGAGGCTCCATTCCCCAGAATACGTTCGAAGACCCCGAATCTTCCGCCCAGCCCAGATTTGGCCCTGCCAGCAACATCGCGAGTACTGCGAGAACGCCGATGTGTCGTTGTCTCTGCATGTCGCCCTCCTTACCTCGAGTGTTACGACTGTTGCAGAAGACATCTCCTTGCGAAGCTATTTCTTTCGCTTCTTCCTGGTCCGTGCCTTCCTGGCCGGCTTCCTGGTAGGCTTTTTCTTTGCGAGCTGCTTTTTGAGATCGGCCGCGTGTTTTCTGACGTGACCCGCGGCGGTCTTGGCGCGCTTCTCGAGTTGCGCGGCCGCCTGATGGAGCTTCTTGTCCAGTCCGGCCGCCTTCGCCCGTTTTTGGACATCCGCACGCAGGCGCTTGGCTGTGGCTTCAATTTCCTTGATGAACTTTGCGATCTGGGTCTTGCGCTTCTTCGCCATGTCGACCCTCCCTTATAGTTTGTACCGCTGCTCGTCCAACCCTTGCTCAGTGGATTGTAAAATCCCCCTAGGGTAACTCGCTGAAAAAGGTAATTCAAGCAAAAAACTACATTTACTTCACCTTCTCGAAGGTCTTTTTGATGTCGATGGCGTGCTCCTCAATACTCATGCCCGACCCCATCCGTTCCTACGTTAGCAAATGACTTTTTTGTCAGTTATTCGATAGGTTGCTTTGGAGGAGGATTCACCCCTTTCAGCTCGCCGTTTTTCAGCCATTCTGACATTAATCCGGTGGCCGGTTCGCCGCGGGGAGCGGTATCCCATTCCTTGCTGGTTCCTTGCGGCCAGGAATCATGGTTGAAGGTGACTTCTCGAACCTCTATATGGTCTTTCTTAACATTTAAGACGGTTAAGTCATGCGCCATGGTCAATGGACCATCATAGGTCCTGCGGACACCTTCGAATATTTCCAACTCAATATCGCGGTGGTTCCAGTAGTGATACGCCACCGCCATGCGAGGCTCCACCATGGACATCAGCTTACCAAAACCTTCGGGTGGCGTATGGATCAGCGACGTCACCCAATAGGCCTGCTTATAGGGGAACCCGGCGATTTTCATCCACTGCTCGGGAGTGAAAAAACACTCATGCACCACCACATCAGCGCCTTTGGCTTCTTTCCGGAACCATTTGTTCGGAATACTGTCACCACCAAATACAAAACTCAAGCCGTTCCAATCCAAGCGAAAGCTGACAGAGCCATCGCGAATATGGATTGCCGGGAAAGACGTAACCTTCACGCCGTTCTTATCATAAGTGACGGCAGTTTTAGAGTAATCAAATTCATGCGCAACAATTTCACCGCCAGCATTCGGCAAGGCACCCGCACGTGACGTAACGTCCCAAGCCCAAGCCTCACGGATATGGTGAACATGGGCTTTGGTACCCAGCTCGGGCGCTGAGCCCGATGGACCATAAACATGCAACGGGGTGTAGCGACCATTAATCCATCCTCCGACCCAGAGTGCCGCGATATCTCCGGCATGGTCGGTATGCAAGTGACTGATGAATACCTTGTCCAGCTTGGAATAGTCAGGTTCCAGGCCGGCAAGTCGGTCGGTGGAGCCGGTGCCCATGTCAAACAGGAAAGAGTCACCATTGCCGAGCTCCACCAGGAATGACGCGGCGACGTTACTGGGTGACTGGTTCGGCATACCCGTACCCAGTGCGGTAATGCGCATTTCATCCTTGGCTAATTTTTCTGTACCGGGGAAGTACGTCCTGGGATAGCGGTTATCTTTAATTTCCTGCGGAATGCGACCATATGGCACGTTGACGCCATCTATCTTGTGGGGTTTTGCCAGGGCAGTAGCAATCAACAAACTTGAGCAAACAACAAGTAATGCCGTAAGGATACTTTTCATTGGGCGATCCTTCCTGCGCGTCAAAATCATATTACGGTTAAATATCACGAGAAACCGGCTTATAACCAAGACCTCCCATCCACTCTATTTGTTGAGCTTGCTAATTTTTGTCCCCTGCAGGCCGAGCCCCCCCATCAGCCCCTGCTGGCTGAAAAAGAACGCATAGACTTCGGACTTGGCTGTCGTGGTCGTCAGCGCCCCAGCCGTGCCCTCGTCCAGGATCACGATGCTCGGTCCGCTGCCGATCTCCCAGCCGTCGCTCTTGTCGATATACTTCACCGCAGACTCGCTCATGAAGAACAGCGCGTACCCGAACTTCTGCGCGCCGACCTGCAGGCCGTACGAAGCGGCGACCGTGTTGTAGTAGGCGACCGTCTTGCCGCCCTTGAGCAGGGCACCCTCGCCGTACTGTCCGCCAACGATGAACCCGGCCTTGACGATACTCGGAAAGACGAGGATACCTTTTGCCTTCGCCCCGAGTTCCTTCGCGGCGGGCGTCGCCGCGTAGAGCGCCCGCAAAGCGGCGGCGGCCTCCCGGTCGATCTCGGCCGCGGAGGCCGCCGTGACCGGGTGCGGGCGCATCAGGGGCATGGCTGCAATCGCCAGTACAAGTAAGCCTCCCAGCAGTCGATCACATCTGCGCATTGTTTCTTCCTCCTCCTCTCAAGCGTCCCAAAGTCACAGAGTCAAAGAGTCGCAAAGTTGCAAAGTCAAAGATGCCGAGTCACTGGCGCAGATGGGACGTTAACGCGGCGATGCCGGCCGCAATCTGCCTAGTTTTCACCCGTCTCGCATCGGCGGTTGTCGCGTCAGCGTAGCCTAGGTCTTCGGCGGCGTAGTACAAGTGACTCTTCGACTCTTCGACCTTATTTTGCCGGTGTGTACCGACCTACTTGACCAGGGGAACCTTCCCCGCAAGTTCGTAGCGGATGACCGCCTCGACCTTGTTCTCGATCTGGAGGTACCGGGCCACCTTCTTTTCCGGTAACGCCTGGCGCAACTTCGGAAGGTAGGACTGCTTTTGCCGGACCCGATCCCTCTCGATCGCCAGGTACTCGCCCACGAGCTTCCTGGCCTCCTCGTCGGTCATCGCTTGGTAGGTCCTTGCAAAGTCGTGGAGCAACACGAGCATGCGCCCATTCAGCAGGCCGAGGTCCTTCTGGTAGCTCGCGTAGATCGGCCAGAAGGCCTGGGCCTCCTTCTCGGTCAGGTCCATGTTGGTGGCGACCAGCAGCTTCTTGTCGGCCTGAATCTTCTCGCGCAGGATCTGCATGGTATCGGCCGGCTTGTCCTGGGCCAGGACCGGCAGGGCCACAATACACAAGAGTAGAGCCATGACAGCGTAAGAAGTACGCATGGACTTTCTCCCTTCTCGAAGTGTAAACATCACGGTTGAGCCCAATGCCTCCCGAAACCCCTCACGGGTCGAGAACCCCAGGGAACCAGCTCGAGCAGAGGGTCCCGAAGATCAGGCCCATCTGGAATCCCAATACCAGCATCCCGGCCGCGTACGACGCTGCTCCCAGCGCGAAACGGCACATGTCACTAGATGTGCAAGGTCACTCCAAATATCGTCCCTGAAT
>JAAXQN010000203.1 GCA_012974305.1 Candidatus Methylomirabilis sp.
CGTCACCGCCCGCGTAAACAGATACCGGAGCGTGAGCTTCATCGAAAGGATGATGCTCCAGAAACCCAGCACCACATCACGCAGATATTGCCGCATCTTGCATCCCACTCCTTAAAGGAATAATGTGGCCAGCCCGGTTACCCCTAGATTCAGAAAGGCCAGGGGGAGGAGGACCTTCCAGGCGACGTGCATCAGTTGGTCTACCCGCACCCTGGTTAGCGTCCATCGCAGCCAGATCATCACAAAGAGGAGGAAAAAGGTCTTGATTAGAAACCACACCCAGCCGGGCAAGAACGGTCCTTGCCATCCACCGAGAAAGACGGTCGTGGCAATGGCGCAGACCACAAACATATTCGCGTACTCCGCCAGGAAAAAAATGGCAAAACGCATGCCGCTATACTCGACATGAAACCCTGCCACGAGCTCCGATTCCGCCTCCGGGATATCAAAGGGAAGCCGGTTGGTCTCGGCCACGGCACAGGTGAAGTAGGTGAGAAAGGCCAGGGGCTGCACCACGATGAACCAGAGATACTGTTGCGCCTCGACGATCTTCGTCATGCTGAGAGAGCCCACCAGAAGTATCGGACCCAGTAGGGAAATCACCAGGGGCACCTCATAACTCACCGCCTGCGCTGCCGATCTGAGCGCACCCAATGCCGCATACTTATTGTTCGAGCTCCAGCCGGCCATGATGATCCCGACTACGGCAAGAGAGGAAATGGCAATAATGTACAGGATGCCGATGTTGAGGTCCTGCACGATGAGGCCGGGACCGAATGGAATCACTACATAGGCCGCCAACGCAGAGGCAAAGACCACCATCGGGGCCAGGATGAAGATGGGCCTATCGGCGTTCTTCGGGATGATATCCTCCTTCAGCAAGAGCTTGATCCCGTCGGCGATACTCTGGGCCCACCCATGCCAGCCTCCCACGCGCATCGGCCCGAATCGAGCCTGGATGTGGGCGCTGATCTTTCGTTCCCACCAGATCAGGAACATGGCTGCAACCGAAATAAAACCTATGATGATGCTTACTACGCCGAGCATGATGGAAAGACGGGGAACGATCCATGGAATCCCCCAGGCTTCGAAAAGGGCATAAAATTGGTCGAGGGCTCCAGGGCTCACCACCTGCACTCCTCTGCTGTCAGCTGTCCGCGGTCAGCAGTCAGCAAAAAAACCTTTTCATCCTGTGCCGACAGCAGACTGCCGACTGCTGACAGCTACTACATCTACCGGTCCACTTCCCCCAGGACAATATCGATCGAGCCCAGGACTGCAACACAGTCCGCAATGAAATACCCGGGGAGCATGACCGGCAGGGCCGACAGATTTACGAAGGTCGGCGCGCGCACCTTGTAGCGATACGGCCTCTCCGACCCGTCCGCGACGATGTAGAACCCGAGTTCCCCCCGCGGGGTCTCCACCCGCGAATAGATATCCCCCACCGGCGCCCGCAGCTTTTTCGCCACCGGGGACAGCACCGGCCCCGGAGGGATCTCCTTCAAAGCCTGCTCCACGATCTTGACCGACTCCTCCATCTCCCGGCGCCGCACCCAGAACCGGTCCCACACATCTCCGCTCTCCCCGACAGGGATGTCAAAGTCAAAACGGTCGTAGATGCTATAAGGGTCGTCGCGCCTTAGATCCCAGTGGAATCCCGAGCCCCGGAGCACAGGCCCGGAGCAGGCGTAGCTGATGGCATCCTCGGGCTTGAGAATCCCCACCCCCTGGATCCTCTTTTGCCAGATGATTTGGTCGGTGCTCAGCCGGTCGTATTCGGGCAGGCGCGGTTTGAACCACTCCAGGAAGGCCTTAACATCCGCCAGCCACCCCTCCGGGACATCCAGGGCCAACCCCCCGATCCGCATGAAGCTGTAATTGAGCCGCTGCCCGGAGACCGCCTCAAACAGGTCGAGAACCATCTCCCGCTCCCGGAAACACCACATGAAGATGGTAAAGTTACCCAGGTCGAGGCCGAAAGTCCCCAGCCAGATGAGGTGCGAGGCGATCCGCTGCAGTTCGCCGATGATCACCCGGAGGTACTCCGCCCGCTCCGGGACCGGGATCCCCATCAGCCGCTCGCAGGCGAGGCAGTAGGCCCAGTTGTTGTACATGGAGGCAAGGTAGTCCAGCCGGTCGGTATACGGGATGATCTGGACGTAGGCCCGGTTCTCTCCGATCTTTTCGTGGCAGCGATGCATATAGCCCAGGTAGGGGATGCATTCGCGGATCACTTCCCCGTCCAGCTTCAACAGCAAGCGCAGGACCCCGTGAGTCGACGGGTGCTGTGGGCCCATGTTGACCCACATCTCCTCCATGGATTCGGCGGTCCGTTCTTTGATCTGTTCCAGCTGTAGGTTGACTGTCGTCATCTTACGTGGCCCTACGCCGTCGTCGGTCGGGCCACCCCTCCTGGCTTTCGGTCGTCCCAGGGGTAAGGGACAAAACGCTCGTCCTGGTAATCCTTCTGCAAGGGATGGCCGATCCAGTCCTCGGAGAGGAGAATCCGCCGAAGGTCTGGATGGTTCTCAAAGCGGATCCCGAACAAGTCGAAGGCTTCCCGCTCGTGCCAGTTCGCCGTCCCCCACAGGGGGACCACAGAGCCAAGGACGGGCTCATCCCGGGGGAGCCGCACGCGGAGCATGATCTTCCCCGGCTGTTTCAGGGACGAGATAGCATAAACTACTTCCATCTCATTGTCGGCAGGCCAGTCAACGCCACTCAGGCAATTCAGGTAATCGTAGCCCAGCTCCTCTTTAATAAAGCGGCAAATCTCATAATTCCGGTCCGCCCTGATGGTCAGGCACGCCTCTTCACGCCGGACCTCTGCCGTTCGAATCTCGTCCCCGAAGCGGCCCTGGATTTGCTGCAGGATCTCTTCTGCCGTCACGGATTCACCGCCCGAAGTCCAACGTCCAAAGTTCAAAGCCACACAGGAGAAACCTACTCCTGACGTTGGACATTGGACTTTGGACGATCATTAGACCCACTCGAGTGCTCCGGTGGCCCAGGCATAGGCAAGGCCGACCAGGAGGATGACGATGAAAATCACCATCTCGATGAAGGCAAACAATCCGAGGGAACGGTAGACGATGGCCCAAGGAAATAGAAAGACCGTTTCCACCGCGAAGAGGATATAGATCAGGGCAAAGAGATAGTACCGGATGTGGATCCGGAGCCAGGGGCTGCCGATGGGATCTTCGCCGCACTCGTATGTCGTCAGCTTCACCGGCGTCGGCTTCGCGGGTCGGATCAGGCGCGAAAGGATATCAATGTTGAACACCACGAAGAGGGCGCCGACGATCAGGAAGAGGGCGACATATGCATAATCCGCTGCCATACCCTCTCAACAATAAAAATGCCCCGTCACAGGGCATTGTGTCCCAGAATTCCTGCTGCGAGCTTGTGAATTACGTTACTAGCTGGTACACTACCTAACACAGATTTTCCGGCGATGTCAAGGGAAATGTCGCCCGATTCGACCTTTCCACCAGGTCTCTTCACTCCTCCTGTACACCTTGATCAATATCCTTCTCTCCCTTCCCCACCGCGGTCACTCCTCCTGCCCCTTCATACGGAATGGCCGAGGTGCTTTCCAGACTACCCAGATAATGGCAGGCCGGGCACAGATCCTCAGAATCCACCTTTCCGCTGGAGAGAAAGCGCACCTCGCACCGGACACAATCGCGATATGCCATCTCCACGAGAACCTGCGGTTCCCGTGAGGCAACAACTTTGAGTGAAAGTCCCTGCCGGTAGGTTAACGCATTCGGTACACAGGCATCCAAACAGAGACTGCAGTTGACGCAGCGGCTCGCGTCCATCGTGAGGCGGAAGGTTTCCTCGCCCCCTTCCCGTTGGATTGCTCTCGTGGGACAGATCTGGAAGCAGGCCTCACAGGCGTTACACTTGACCTCATCGAGGAGGAGGTCCGCAAACGGGCCCTCAGGATCGTAAGGGACCTCACCCTGCTGGACCTTAAGCTTTTTCAGGAATTGGGGAAGAATTTGATTCCGAAGAGGAAGCGAAACACCCCTCATGGATCCCGTGCCCTGAAAACCCTGGGAAAAGTCGTCGAGAAAAGAAGCCATGAGGTGCGCCCCCTCGCTTCTCACCCAGGTGAAAAAGGCCCGGCGGTCCTGGCTCTCAGCTCTCGCCTTTTTGTGCTTTTCCCCAGCCTTCTCCCCCTCACCCACTTCCACGATTCGCTCGGAAGATCCCGGAAGGACCCGATCCCATGTGCGCACCCGACCGAGCATCCGCCGGTATCGCGGGATGGCCTCCGGGTACGGGCAGTCCTGGCAGGGCCCACTGGTGAGGCAAAGCTTCCGGGCTCCGAGGGCCAGGGCACCCATCAAAAGAGTCTCGTCCATTCGCGCAAGGCAGGGCACGATCAGATCGGCCGATCCCGTATGGGCGCTCCGCTCGCAGCTGACTAATAGCTCCTGGCTCTCCCGCAGCAGGGAGGCAAGCTGGGAAAGCAACTGCCCTGCTCTCGCTCCGCTCAAATCAAAGGCCGAAACGGGACAGACGGTGAGACAGATCCCGCAGCCGGTGCAGTGACTGAGGACATGGACTCCCCCGCCGAGATCAATGCTCTCGACCGGGCAACTTTTTACACAGAGGTGACAGTCCGAAAGCCCAGAGTGCTCCCGGAGGCACCGGGGCGTATCGACAGTTGCTTGAACCCCGCTAACCCGATGGATGAAGCGTTCGAGATAATCCATGGGCTCCATCTCCGATGACCGCTCTCCTCATTCATAGTTCAGAGTTCATGGCAAAACTCGGACCCGCATTCTTAACCCTGAACCGTGAACGATGAGCCAAGACTACGTGTGGCCTCTTCCATGTCTCGGATTGAACTAGCCTCCCTGACCGAATTCACCCGTGACTGACTAGTCGGAGGGCTTCCTGGGACGCCTCAATGGTCTCCGCCACGTCCTGGGTGCTGTGGGCGGCTGAGAGGAAAGCAGCCTCGAATTGAGAAGGGGGAAGGCTGATCCCCCGATCCAACATGGCACGAAAGTAACGAGCATAACGTTCCACGTTGGCTCGTTCGATATCCCGGTCATCCTTTACCGGACCATGCGTAAAGAAAAGGGTCCACATGGAACCAACCCGGTTCAGGCAGCACAACAGATTCGCTGCCCGGTATGCCTCCTCGGTTCCCTCGGCGAGGGATCTTCCCTGTTCCTCAAGCTCTTCATATATCCGCCCGCTTCTCAGGAAGGTCAAAGTCTGGATGCCTGCCGTCATGGCCAGCGGATTGCCGGAGAGGGTACCCGCCTGGTACGCCGGCCCCAATGGAGCAACATTTTCCATGATCGCACGACGCCCCCCATAGGCACCAACCGGTAGCCCTCCTCCGATGACCTTTCCGAGACATGTCAGGTCGGGGCGGATTCCGTACAGTCCTTGTGCTCCACCGTAGCTAAGACGAAAGCCGGTGATCACCTCGTCAAAGACTAAAAGGGCTCCATGCTTCTGGGTTAGCTCCCTCAGCCCCTCGAGAAAGCCTGGACTCGGTGCAACTACCCCCATGTTACCGGCCACGGGCTCGACAATGATACACGCCACTTCCTTCCCCAGCGACCCCATTACCTCTCGGACCTGGTCCAGATTGTTATAGCTGACGGTGATGGTGTCTCTCGCTACGGCCTCGGGAACACCGGCGGAATTCGGGACGCCCAGGGTCAAGGCGCCCGAGCCGGCCTTGACCAACAGGCTATCCACATGACCATGGTAGCAGCCGGCAAACTTGACCACCTTGTCCCGCTGGGTGTAGGCCCGGGCCACCCGGAGGGCACTCATGACGGCTTCGGTCCCCGAGCTTACAAAGCGCACCATCTCCACTGAGGGGAGGGCCTCTGTCACCATCCGGGCTAAGGTGACCTCCAGCTCTGTCGGGGCGCCGAAGCTCGTCCCCCGCTCTGCCGTCTTCTGCAACGCCTCCACAACCTGAGGGTGGGCGTGTCCCAGAATCAAAGGACCCCAGGAGCAGACGTAGTCGATGTAGACGTTTCCATCCACATCATAGACTCGGGATCCGTCTCCCTTCTCGACAAAGAAGGGTCGTCCCCCCACGGCCCGAAAGGCCCGGACGGGGCTGTTCACGCCACCCGGTAGGTACCGCTGTGCCTCTTCAAATAGATCCGATGACCTCTTGTCCATGGCCTCTCTCCCACCAGCAGACCTCATCCTCGTACTTGCTAATGACCCGTCGCGGAATCCCAGCTGACTGCTCAGGGCTGATGGCAGGGCCCCAGGGCGGAGGTGGTAGGAACTACTCGTTGCGGCGCAGCAGGCGGGCGGCGTCCTTGGCGAAGTAGGTGAGGATCAGATCGGCACCAGCCCGCTTGATCGCGGTGAGGATCTCGGACATGACCCGCTCATCCTCTAGCCAACCCAGCCGAGCAGCGGCCTTAACCATGGCAAATTCCCCACTCACATTGAAGGCGGCCACCGGCACGTCAAACTCCGTCCGGATCCGCCACACCACGTCCAGATAAGCTAGGGCAGGCTTTACCATGACAATATCGGCCCCCTCCTCGATGTCCATGGCCACCTCTCGTAAGGCCTCTGCGGCGTTGGCCGGATCCATCTGATAGCTACGCCGATCACCGAATTGAGGGGTTGCCTTCGCTGCCTCCCGGAAGGGCCCGTAAAAGCTTGAGGCGTACTTGGCCGCGTACGCCATGATCGCGACTTCCTCAAAACCATCTGTATCCAGGGCTTCCCGAATTGCAGCCACCCGCCCGTCCATCATGTCCGAAGGGGCTATCATGTCCGCGCCCGCCTCCGCCTGGGAGACGGCCGCCTTTGCGAGTAGCTCTATGGTCGGATCGTTCTTGACGCTTCCGTGCTCCACAACCCCGCAATGGCCGTGACTGGTATATTCGCAGAGACAGGTGTCGGTGATGACGAGGAGGTCGGTGACCGAATCTTTAATGGCCCGGACGGCCTGCTGGATGATCCCATCCTTGGCGTAGGCCTCGGATCCGTAGGCATCCTTGTGCTCTGGAATGCCAAAGAGGATGACCGCGGGAATCCCGAGCGCCGCAATCTCCTTGACTTCCTTGGTGAGCTGGTCCACGGAGAGCCGGTAATTGCCAGGCATGGGCGCAATCTCTTGTCGGATGCCCGTTCCATGAACAACAAAGAGGGGCATAATGAGATCGTCCACCTGCAGGGTCGTCTCCCGCATCATTCGGCGAATCGTCTCCGACCGCCGAAGACGTCGGGGGCGACGCGTTAGAAAATGCATCCTTTGACCTCCATAAAAAAGCGTGGCCCTCACCCTTTAGATATCTTTATACCGAACTGGCCGCCCGGGATCAATGCCATTCCCTTCCCGAGCTTCAGCCTCGATCATTCAATCCTCCGCTGACAACCACTTCCCCTCCTTGCAAAACCCAGGCAGCGGGGCTATTATAGGCCCCACCATTGGGGGGGCCGTGGCCAGGGGCGTAGATCGAAAGCCGAAACCCAGGTCAGTACGTAAGGTTCGCGTCAGGGGACAGGCCCCGGAGAGCCTCCTGA
>JAAXQN010000095.1 GCA_012974305.1 Candidatus Methylomirabilis sp.
ACGAAGTGAGGACCCCCTCAGCGATTTTGACTGGGAGAGCTATCTGCAGGACGCCTCAGACTATCGCCGGGAGTTTCCCCGGGAAGAGGTGGAAGGCTGGTCTTCAGAGGAACGCCTAACCCGTCCCCGCTCCTTGTCGGATCACCTTCTCTTTCAGCTTCACCTTTCCACCTCGGATCCGGTCCTGATCGAATGGGCCACCGAGATTATAGGAAATCTCGATGAAAACGGGTATCTGAATATATGCCTGGAAGAACTGAAGGGGAGTCGGTCGGTAGATCTAACCGTGATAGAGGAGGGTCTCCGGCTGGTTCAGAGCTTCGATCCCGTCGGGGTGGCCGCGCGAGACCTCCGGGAGTGTCTCGTCCTTCAGCTCGATAGTTTGACGGATGGAACAGAGGTCGCCCTGGCGCGCACCCTGGTCGCCGATCACTTGACAGAACTCGAAGGGCGTCATCTGACGAGGATTGCAGATAAGCTGAAGGTCCCGGTGAAGTCGATACAAGATGCGCTCCTCCTGATCTGTTCTCTCGAACCGAAGCCGGGGCGTACCTTTAGCACCGAGGAACCCCGATACATTACCCCCGATGTCTTTATCCTGAAGGTTGATGATCGCTTTCTAGTAGTCCTCAACGATGATGGTCTTCCCCGCCTCAGAATCAGCTCTTACTACCGCGGGCTGTTGAGCAAGGGACGCTCGGGTTCCAGGGAGACCCGGGACTATGTCGAGGGCAAGATGCGGTCTGCCCTGTGGCTCATCCGCTCCATTGAGCAGCGTCAGCGCACTTTGTTCAAAGTAACCGAATCGATTGTGAAGTTTCAACGAGACTTCCTGGAAAACGGTATCACTCTCATGCGGCCGCTGACACTCAAGGAGGTGGCCGAGGATATTAGTATGCACGAGTCTACGGTGAGTCGGGTCACTACTAACAAGTATGTTCACACCCCCGAAGGTCTCTTCGAGCTCAAGTACTTTTTCCATCGAGGAGTCCAGGCCGTAGATGGCGGGGCGGTTTCCTCCCTCACAGTCAAGGAGCTGGTCCGAAGGCTCCTCACTGGAGAAGATACAGGCAAGCCTCTCTCTGACCAGAAGGTCGTAGAGATCTTAAGACAACAGGGCATTGAGATCGCCCGCCGGACCGTCGCCAAGTATCGGGGACAGCTCAAGATTCCTTCCTCCAGCCGGCGTCGGAGATACTAGTCTCCCTCCGGTCCCCTTCCCGCTGGTTCCTTTTCCTCAGGAGGTTACAAAAACATGCAGGTCTTTCTCACCGGGCGCAATCTAGAGGTCACCGAGGCCCTCCGGCAATATGCGGAAGAAAAGGTGGGGAGGCTCCAGAAGTACCTCGACAAGATCACGTCCGCCCACATTGTTCTGTCCTTGCAGAAATACCGTCAGATCGCAGAGGTGACCCTCCGCGTGAGGGACCTCACTATCCGCGGGGAAGAGAGCACAGAGGATCTGTATTCCTCGATCGATCTGGTGATGGAGAAGGTGGAACGCCAGTTACAGAAATATAAGGGGAAGATAGTGAGCCATGCCAATCGGAGCGCGAGGACTCAGGGCATGGCAATATCCCCGCTGGAGGAGGAGGGGCCTCGGGTCGTGAAGACCAAGCGCTTTGCCATGAAGCCGATGTCACTCGATGAGGCCATCTTGCAGATGGATCTGCTCGGTCACAACTTTTATGTCTTCCGCAACGCCCGGACCGATGAGGTCAATGTGTTGTACCGACGCCATGAGGGCAACTATGGCTTGATCGAGCCAGAGACCTAAGAGCCGTTGGTGGCGCATCGGAAGGAGTCAATGATCCCACTGCCTCTCGTTTGCTTCAGCGGTTAACAGCGGGGAATCGGCCAACCGGGGACCCATGGAGTTTATCATCGTTACAGGGATGTCGGGTGCCGGCAAGAGCCAGGCGATCAAGACCCTGGAAGACCTCGGTGTTTTTTGCGTTGACAACCTTCCCGCCTCCCTCATTCCAACTGTCGCAGATCTCTGTGCCCACTCGGAACGGAACGTCGACCGCGTTGCTTTCGTTATCGACATTCGAGAGGGAGAGTTCCTTGGCCCCTTACACGAGGTCTTGGCCACACTAAGGCAGCGCGAACATGCCGTCCGCGTCCTCTTCTTGGAGGCGGATGATCAGATCCTGCTCCGGCGGTTCAGCGAGAGCCGTCGGCCCCATCCCCTCGCGCCGCGGGGGTCGATTCTCCAGGGGATCAGTCTCGAACGGCAGCGAATGGCCCAGCTCAAGGCCGAGGCCGACATGGTTCTCGATACAGGTGACCTCACCATCCATGACCTCCGGAGACTCTTGGTCAGCGCCTTCCACGACCATCGACCAGGCAGTAAAACGACGATCACGATTGTTTCTTTCGGATACCGGCACGGTCTCCCCCCCGATGCCGACCTCATCTTCGATCTCCGCTGCCTCCCCAATCCGCATTTCCAGGAGGAATTGCGGCCGCTTAGTGGGCAAAATCCCGAGGTTGCCAAGTTCCTCCTGGACAATCCCAGGGCTCGATCGTACCTAGAGCAGCTCTGGAATTTTCTTCAATTTACATTTCCGTACTATCTGCAAGAAGGAAGGGCCTATCTCACCGTCGCCCTTGGCTGCACCGGCGGGCGGCACAGGTCGGTAGCCGCCGCCGAGTATCTAGTCGGCCAGTTTGAGGCTGAAGGCCACGAGGTGGGGGTGCGGCATCGCGACATCGATAAAGAGTAATTCGATGTCCGGAGTCATGAGCATTCCCGAGCGGGGGAAGCACGAAAGCCGCTGGCGTTTTATTCTGGACGAGCCCCGCGATGGTCCGACCAACATGGCCATCGATGAGGTACTAGCGTCCGGTTGCGCCCGAGGCTGGAGTCCCCCTACTCTCCGTCTCTACCGCTGGACCATCCCTACCGTCTCGCTGGGCTACAACCAACCCATCCACGGGCAAGTGGACCTGTCTACCTGCCATCAGCGTGGGGTCCCCGTAGTGCGACGGCCCACGGGGGGCCGGGCTCTCCTTCACGACCAAGAGCTTACTTACAGCCTTGCCCTGCCCAACCGCCGGGGGAGCCGGGGTGTCCTTCAAGACTATCAATGGATTAGCAAATGTCTCCTCCTCGCCGTGAGAAAATTAGGAGTGGTGGCGACCTTGAGCCGAGGCGATCGCGCCGCAGGCGCGGCAGGCGGCCTCTGTTTCAACTCTTCTTCACGGTATGAGCTGACGGTCGATGGACGAAAGCTGGTCGGGTCGGCACAAAGACGGTATGACCACGCCCTCCTCCAGCAGGGATCCCTCTTGATTGAGATAGACCTTGCCGCCTGGATTGCACTCCTTCCACAGGCGAGGGAGATGGCAATGCGGGCAACTGCTCTCCGGTGTGTGCTCGGGCGATCCGCCTCGTGGGAGGAGTTAGTTAAGGCCATACATGTTGGGTTCGAGGAGGGGGCCGGAGTCGGGCTGGACTTGGGCGAACTAACACCGCGAGAGTTGAAGACGGCTCAGACTCTGGTGCAGAAACAGTACGGAACCAGCGATTGGACCTTTCGCCGATAGAACATAGCGCTCAGAGGGTGCTTCTGACGGCCCCGTGACTGAGTTGCGCCTTGACAGGTGTAGCAAAAGTCTGGTATCCTAAAGCCGGAAATTGTTTGATTTTTGAGGCTTAGAGCCGATCAGCGAGAAGTTGCGTGAAAAAAGACAAGCGAAAGGGCCTTGAAACTGCCTTGGCTTACATCCAGCAGGGAAAACTCGACCGGGCCTTCGACGCATACCAGACGGTCTTAAAGGCGGATCCGGCTGATTCTAACGTGTTAAATGCGTTGGGGGATCTCTGCGCTCGCATGGGGAATAAGGCCGAGGCCATCACCTTTTTCATGCGCCTAGGCGAAGTCTATCGAGATGATGGTTTTACTGTGCGCGCTATCGCGGTCTACAAAAAGGTGCTCAAGCTTGACCCCTCGCATACCGAGGCTTCGTTATCGTGCGCGGACCAGTATGCCGAGCAAGGCCTCCGCGCAGAAGCCAAACAGCAGTTTCAGGGGATCGCCGACCACTACCTCAGGAGGGGCAACTTATCCAAGACCCTGGAGATCTATGAAAAGATGATCCGGGTTGACCCGGCGCATCGCCCGACCCTCTCGAAGGTTGCGGGGATCCTCACACGGCCGGGCGGAGTGGAGGAGTCCCTCACCCAACTCAATTCGCTGGGGGAACGTCTCCTCGGGTCCGGACACGCGGAAGTTGCTCGACAGCTGTATGAAGCCGTGGTGGACCTATTCAGGTCTCATGGACGGGAGGCCGAAGCGACCCGTGCCGCTGAGGGGCTCAACGCTATCCGCCTCGCTGAGGAGGGATCGAAGACCGCCGAGGTCGCAACAGCCCCGTCCGCCGGAGAAGAGGGTCTCATCGAGGCGGAAGAAATGGTAGGGGCGGGTGTCTCGGCAGATTTCATTGAGGAATCCCAGGTTGCCACTATGGAGATGGACACCTCGGGGGGAGCTCAGGAGGTGACCTCTCTTGTAGACCAAGTTGAGGAGGCGGTCGAGGTTGTTGGGTCCCAGACACTGACAGATGAGCTGCAGGAAGCGGAGTTCTTCGTGCAGCAAGGGATGATGCAGGAGGCGCAAAGCGCCTTTCAACGAATCCTCGTACGGGACCCAGAGCATACCGTGGCTAAACAAAAGTTAGCGGAGATCGAGCGCAAGATTGCAGCACCCGCAAAAGAGAAACCTCGTCGACCGGCCGCAAAGAAAGATACGGTCTTTAAAGTTACTGACACGCAAGTTGCCCAGGGAGATTTCATAGACCTCGCCGGTGAACTGAACGAGGAGATGGCCCTGGAGGAGAAAACTTCGTCTGCGGACATTGAACCCGAAGTGCAGGACTTACTTCACCAATTCCAGGCAGGGGTCCGTGAACAGATCGATGTGACCGACTACGAGACGCATTACCATCTAGGGATCGCCTATAAGGACCTAGGACTCTACGATGAGGCCATTGAAGAACTGCGATTGGCCGCTAGCGATGCCGCCAATCGGGTCCGATGTGCGGGCCCCCTGGGCCTCACCTATCTTGCCAAGGGGGAACCGGAGCAGGCGGTAGAAGAGCTGCTCAAGGGGCTTGCTGCAACACAGAACGGGACTGAGGAACGTTGGGGAGTCCTTTACGATCTTGCGACTGCCTATGAGGCACTGGGGGACGCACAAAAGGCGCTCGAGGCACTCCAATCCATCCACAGCGAGTCACCGAAGTTCCGAGACATTCGCACGCGGGTCCGGGACCTGCGAGGCCGCCTTGGTACCGGCCGGGAATCCACTGGATGACATTGCAAATGAGGACGGCTTGCTCGGGCACCGGACTTTCGTTATCGCAGAGGGGGGTGCCGTTACGCAAGATGCGCCCGGTTGGAGAACGCGTTCGCCCGGTCACGTGATGCCAGGTGGCCATCAGTGAATCTGCCGAATACGCTCACCCTGGTTCGAATCTTTTTGGTTCCCTTCCTTGTGGTTTTCCTGATCGCGAGTGCTGAACCCCGCAATTATCCGGCGGGGGCTATCTTTCTCGCGGCGGTCCTCACCGACTGGCTGGACGGTCGAATTGCCAGGAGCCGTAAACAGGTCACCACCCTGGGGCAGCTCCTGGACCCCATCGCCGACAAACTGCTCATCGCTGCGGCGCTCATCTCGCTGGTGGAGATTGGGCGGGTGTCGGCCTGGGTGGCCACGGTAATCATCGGCCGGGATATCGCCATCACTGGGCTTCGAGGCATTGCTGCATCCCAGGGACTCATCATTGCCGCCTCCCAGTTAGGGAAGATCAAGATGGTGACAGAGGTCATCGCAGTGAGCCTCCTGATCCTTGATCCGGGGACCTCACGGGTTCCCGGTCTCCCCCTTAGTCTTGGTGGTATTGCTCTGGGGGTAGCAGTCGCCATGAGCATGGTTTCTGGAATCGACTACTTTGCTCGGTTTTGGCGGGAGCTCGGCCTTGGGGGCACAATTCGGCCGAAAGGAGATTAAGTTGGCCTTGATCATTCAGAAATACGGCGGGACCTCGGTACGAGACGTCGGACGGCTCCAACAGGTCGCCAGAGGCATTGTTGAGGTGCGGGAGAGTGGGAATGATGTGGTGGTGGTCGTCTCGGCTATGGCTGGAGAGACCAATCGGCTCCTTCAGCTCGCCCATCAGATCACCGATGCCCCCAATACACGGGAGCTGGATGTTATCCTTGCCACGGGAGAACAGGTAGCCATCGGGCTGCTTTCCTTGGGCATCCAGGCCTCTGGCGCCAGAGCCCGCTCCTTTACCGGGACACAGGTGCGCATCCTCACGGACAACGTGCACACCAGGGCCCGGATTGTCAATATCGACGTTGAGAGGATCCGGCACGCGCTCCGGGAAGGCGAGGTCGCTATCGTGGCAGGGTTTCAGGGGGTAAACGCTGAGGAGGAAGTCACTACCCTTGGCCGTGGAGGGTCGGACCTGACCGCCGTGGCCTTGGCCGCTGCCCTGAACGCGGACATGTGCGAGATCTATACCGATGTGGAAGGGGTCTACACGGCGGATCCCGGCATGGTTCCCACGGCCCGGAAGCTGTCCCGGATTACTTACGAGGAGATGATCGAGATCGCCAGCCTAGGGGCTAAGGTGCTGCAGCCACGGGCGGTCGAGTATGCCAAGAACTACAATGTCTCAATCCACGTACGTTCGAGCTTCACCAAGAGTCCAGGGACGTTGGTGGTCCAGGAGGATCAAGACATGGAAAGGGTCATGGTCTCGGGGATTGCGTATAACAAAAACGAAGCAAAGATCACCATTACCCGGGTGGTCGACCGCCCCGGGATCGCCGCCAAGCTGTTTGGCAACGTGGCAGACGCGGGCGTCGTGGTGGACATGATCGTTCAGAACATTAGCCAGGACGGGCACACCGATATTTCCTTTACGGTCTCGCGAGTCGATTTTCACAAGGCGAAGGAGCTTGTCCAGGGCGTGGCCAAGGAGATCGGGGCGGACCAGGTCCTGGGCGATGATCGGATTGCGAAAGTATCCATCGTGGGGCTGGGAATGCGGACGCACTCTGGGGTGGCGGCCAAGATGTTTAGGGCCTTGGCGGCAGAACAAATCAATATTATGATGATCAGCACCTCGGAAATTAAGGTTTCCTGCGTGATAGACGAACGGCACACCGAGCGGGCGGTGCGGGTTCTCCACGATGCCTTTGAGCTGCAGACCGAGCCGCCGATAGGGGAATGATGAGACTTCGCATCTTCGCCCCCACAGATGCCGCTGTGGCGGCGCTCCTTCTGATGATCCTAACTCTTGTGGCTGTCTCAGGGCTCGTGTTGAAGGAGGAAGGGCCGGGGTTTGCTGTCCAATTGCAGTCACAAGCCCGAGAGCGCCCGACACAAGAAGTGTTCCGATCCGCAAGGGATTTGCGCGTCAATCTCAATCGCGCGGGGGCATCCCTTCTGGCCACCCTGCCGGGGATCGGTCCGACACTGGCCGAAGGGATCGTCCGGTTTCGCGCAGGGCATGGTCCCTTCCGGCACGTTTCGGATGTGAAAGGAGTTCCGGGGATTGGTCCCAAGCGGCTGAGAAAGATGCTTCCATATTTAGCCTTGGGGGAGGAGGCGACATGGTCTACCAAGTAAGACTTCCAGCTTTTGAAGGACCTCTGGACCTTCTCCTACACCTCATCCGAGTCAACCAGGTCGACATTTATGACATTCCTATCGCTCGGATCACCGATGAATATTTCCAGTATCTCCGTATGATGGAGGAGCTGGACCTAGAGGTAGCGGGGGAATTTCTCGTAATGGCGGCGACACTGGTTTATGTCAAATCCCGAATGTTGTTACCGCTGGAGCCGACCGAAGAGGAGGGATTCGAAGAGGACCCGCGGACTCCCCTGGTGGACATGCTGGTAGAGTACCAGCGTTTCAGGACTGCCTCTGAGGAGTTTGCACTTCACGAGGATCGGCAGCGACAATACTTCCTCCGCTCCGAGCCGGTTGAGCTCCCGACTACCGGAGCACCACTGGAAATTGACCTCGCGGATCTCCTTGATGCTTTTCGGGCCGTGTTGACCCGTGCAAAGGACCGGCCCGTCTTGGAACTCATGGCTCGGCCAGTGACAACGGGGGAGCGGATGGTCGCCATCCTCGACCGGTTGGCGCTAGAGGAGCCGGTCGCCTTTGAGGCGCTATTCCCTGCGGAGGCGGACCGGGCACTGGTTGTTGTCACTTTTCTTGGGCTACTCGAGCTGATTCGGCAGGGCGCGGTGCGAGTCTGGCAGACCCTTTCCTTTGGAGAAATCGTCATCGCCCGAGCAGTGCCATGAGCCGGGGGTATCTTCCCATCCTCGAGGCGCTACTCTTTGCGTCGCCGGATCCTCTTTCGATCACACAGTTACAGGAATTGCTCGAGGAAGACGAAGAAGGTATCATAAACAACTTGAATTGTCTTAAAGAACTATATGAAAACAAGGGATCTGGACTGACCATAATTGAGGTTGCCGGGGGCTTTCGAATGTCCACGCGTCCCGACCTCCACCCCTGGCTTACCCGGCTGGCAAGGGTGCGGCCTGGCAGGCTGTCTCGCCCAGCGTTAGAGACGGTAGCCATTATTGCCTACCGGCAACCGGTTACCAAAGCAGAGGTCGAAGCCATTCGGGGAGTTGCGGTGGACGGCGTCCTGAGAACGCTGATAGAGCGCAGGCTTATCCGGATTGTAGGCAGGAAGCGAGATGTGGGGCGGCCCATCCTCTATGGGACCAGCCGGTCCTTCCTGGAGTACTTTGGCTTCCAGGAGCTCAGCGAGCTCCCCTCACTAAAGGAAATTGAGACTCTCACCCCTACGAGGGAGGGGACGGCTGAAGCAACGGAGATGCAGAGTGAAAATTCTTGAACCACTTGCATCTCATTCCTCGAACTTCAAATGTGCGTTTGAGTGAGCAGGGAGCCATGGGAATCGAAGAGTTCAGACGCAAGATCGACGCCATTGATAGCCAAATCCTTGAGCTCTTGAATCGGCGTGCCGAGATCGTCGTCCGCGTCGGTGAGGAAAAGGCCAAGGGAAACATGGCGTACCACTCCCCTCAGCGGGAAGAGGAGATCATCGATCGCCTCACGCGTGAGAACCGGGGGCCCTTCCCCGGCAGGGGGGTCAAGGCCGTCTACCGCGAGATCCTTTCAGCCTGCCTCGCGCTCGAGCAAGCCCTCAAAGTGGCCTACCTTGGTCCCCAGGCTACCTTTACCCATATGGCCTGCATGAAACGTTTCGGTCTGCTGGCGGAGTATGTCCCCCTCCGAGGGATCGGAGAGGTCTTCAACGAGGTGGAAAAGGGGAAGGCCGACTATGGGGTCGTGCCAGTCGAGAACTCGACCGAGGGGGTGGTCAGTCATACCCTTGACCTGTTTGTCGACTCCGATTTGACGATTTGTGGCGAAGTCCTGATGGACGTTTCCCATCACCTCCTTTCGAAAGGTGGCGAGAAGGGCCAGATCATCAAAATCTACTCCCATCCCCATGCCATCGCCCAGTCCAGAAAGTGGTTGGAAACGAACATGCCGTCGATTGCACTCTTCGAGGTTGCCTCAACAGCCGCAGCGGCCGAGCTCGCCTCCCAGGATGAGACGGCAGCGGCCATCGCTTCCGAGCTAGCTGGCCGCCTGTACGATTTGAAGGTGGTGGCGGCCCGGATTGAGGATAGCCCGTATAATTTTACGCGGTTCCTTGTCATCGGACAGCAGCCATGTCCCGCGACTGGCCAGGATAAGACCTCTATCCTCTTCACAATCCGCGACCGGGTTGCGGCCCTGTACCGAATGCTGGAGCCATTCGCTCAGAATCAGATTAACTTGACCAAGATCGAATCGCGACCCTCTCGGTACCGGGTCTGGGAATATATCTTCTATGTGGATTTTGAGGGGCATGCCGAAGACGCGCTGGTGCAGGCAGCCCTGGAGCGGCTTCGGGAAGAGTGCCTCTTCCTGAAGGTCTTGGGCTCTTACCCGAAAGAGCCCCTCCGTGCAAAGAGCTGAGGGTGGAGAACAATGTGTGCGGCTGCCAAGGGGGACTCGCTCGGATAAAGACGGAGACGAGTCGTGGATGAAGGGCAGAGGTGAACCGCGAAGTTAAAAAGCTCCAGAAGCTCGCTCGACCCCATGTTCTGGGACTGGTGCCTTACAGTCCGGGGCGACCGATCGAGGAAGTGCAGCGGGAGCTCGGCTTGGATGAAGTGCTCAAGCTCGCTTCCAATGAAAACCCACTCGGTCCCTCGCCGTTGGCTCTGCAAGCCATTCGCGAGGGACTTCAGGGACTTCACCGGTACCCCGATGGGGGCTGTCACAATCTACGGGAGGCGCTTGGCCGAAGCCTCGGCGTCAAACCGGAACAACTCTGTTTTGGTAACGGGAGTAATGAATTGTTGGAGCTTGTCACCCGAGCTTTTGTCGGACCTGAGGATGAGGTCGTGATGGGTCACCCGGCCTTCATCGTGTATCGAAGTGTCTGTCGAGCAGTGGGAGGCCAGGTCCGAGAAGTTCCTCTCAAAGAATTCACCCACGATCTGGATGCGATGCTGCAAGCGGTGACACCACGGACAAAGCTGGTCTTTCTCGGAAACCCGAATAACCCCACAGGGACCTGTGTTCCGGTGACCGACCTCTACAATTTTGTGCGGGAGCTTCCGGGCCATGCCATCCTCGTGGTTGATGAAGCCTATCGGGAGTATCTCCCCCAGCATCTTCAACCGGATCTCCTCAGGTATATCCGGGAGGGACGTTACCTCCTAGCCCTGAGAACTTTTTCAAAGGCGTACGGTCTGGCAGGACTTCGGATGGGGTATGGGATCGGCCCCCCGGAGATGGCGGAGATCCTGAACCGGGTCCGGCAGCCCTTCAACGTAAATGCGTTAGCCCAGAGAGCGGCAGTGGCGGCCTTGGACGATACGACCCATCTCGAGGAGACGCTGCGGATCACTGAGACAGGACGGCAAAGCGTGCAGTCCCTCCTGGAAGGGTTGGGCCTCTCTTATGTTCCAAGTGTGACCAACTTCGTTCTGGTTAATGTCAGAGCTGAGGGAGCGGCGATTGCTTCTGCTCTTTTCCGTAAGGGGGTGATCGTCCGGTCCATGGAGGGATATGATCTTCCCACATTTATTCGTGTGACGATCGGAACACCTGAGGAGAATATCCGAGCGATCGAGGCCTTAGGTACGGTTCTCGAGGAGATGGAGGTTGCGGTAAAGCCCTCGAGTCCTCCAGGTGGAAGGAGTGGGAAATGATCATCGTAATGCGATCCGCCGCTACCCAGACGGATATCGACCAGGTGGTGGAACGAATTACTCAGCATGGCCTTAAGCCACACATCTCTCGGGGGGTGGAGCGGACGATTATTGGCGCCATCGGGGATGAACGGATCCTTCGAAATGTCCCCTTCCAGGCCTTGCCCGGCGTCGAGGAAGTCCTCACCATTCTGAAACCGTTTAAACTTGCCAGCCGAGATTTCAAGACTGAGCCAAGCGTGGTGGAGGTGAACGGCGTGGCGGTAGGAGGAGGGCGCCTAGCCGTGATTGCCGGCCCCTGCTCGGTGGAGGGGCGCGAGATGCTGCTGGATACCGCCCAGAAGATCAGAGAGGCGGGCGCGACGCTGCTCAGGGGAGGGGCATTTAAACCTCGGACCTCTCCGTATTCCTTCCAGGGACTGGGGGAGGAGGGGTTGAAGTATCTGGCCGAGGTTCGCGAGGTCACCGGGCTACCCGTGGTTACGGAGCTCATGGACCCTCGGGATGCTGAGCTGATTATGAAATATGCCGACATGGTACAGATCGGGGCTAGGAACATGCAGAACTTTCGCCTCCTCAAGGAGGTTGGCATGCACCACAAGCCGGTCCTCCTCAAACGGGGAATGGGTTCCACGATTAAGGAGCTCCTGATGTCGGCCGAGTACATCATGTCCGAAGGAAACTACAATATTGTGCTCTGCGAGAGGGGGATCCGGACCTTCGAGGATTACACCCGCAATACGCTTGATCTTTCCGCGGTTCCGTCTCTCAAACAACTCTCTCACCTCCCGGTGATTGTTGATCCGAGTCACGGGACCGGAAAATGGGACCTCGTTGGTCCTCTCGCCCTGGCGGCCATCGCCGTGGGTGCAGACGGGATCATGGTTGAGGTCCATCCTCAGCCAGAGATGGCCTTGTCCGATGGACCCCAGGCCCTGATTCCCGACCGGTTTAGCACACTCATGGAGCAAATCCGAGCCTTGGCACCTATCGTAGGCCGAACCCTGTAATCTTGTCCGTTTCCTGATATCGGACGGCCCAGGGCCAGATGCAGAGTGGTATCGCTCTACGGGCGTCCGTCACGTCTGGGCCCGGTACTGCCAAGAAGGTTCAGGAGAGCATGTCAGACGTGAGCCACAGGCCTTTGTTTAATCGGATTGCGGTAATCGGCGTAGGGCTGATTGGTGGTAGTCTCGCACGTGCGTGCCGGGATGGCATCGCGAGTCGCGTGATAGGCTTGGATGTGGACCAAACCCACCTGCAGCAGGCCCTGAGCCTGGGTCTCGTAGATCAGGCGGACGATCTGCCAGTAGGAGTAGAGGGGGCCGATTTGGTCGTTGTTGCCGTTCCCGTTGGCGCCATCGTGGGGGTCGTTCGTGCAATTGCACCGCACCTAGCGGGGGGGTCTATTGTGACCGATGTGGGAAGTGTCAAGGGAGATTTGGTCGCAGAAGTAGAAGAAGAAATCCCTGCCGGTCGGGTGTATGTTGGCGGTCATCCCATCACGGGGACGGAACGCTCTGGACCCGAAGCCTGGAGGGCAGGGCTCTTTCGGAATAGCTTATGCGTTCTCACACCGACTTCCCGGACACCTGCGGAGGCGTTGGGGAAGGTGACGCGCCTGTGGGAAACGATAGGATCTCGGGTGATCTCCATGGATCCGTTCCAGCATGATCGAATCTTCGCTCTGGTCAGCCATCTCCCCCATGTGGTCGCCTATGCCCTCATGGCGCCTCTTCTCAGTCCCACGGAGGATGGAGAAGAGCTATTACGGTTCAGCGCTGGCGGACTTCGCGACTTTACTCGGATTGCGGCGTCTGACCCGGTCATGTGGCGGGATATCTTGATCAGGAATCGGAAGGAGGTGCTGGAGTCGATCGCCAGATTCCAGAAGGCGCTTCAACGGTTTGAGGAGATGATCAGAACGCAGGACGCGGCCGGTCTGATGGAGGAGTTTCAACGGGCCAAGGAGATACGCGAGCAACTTCGATGAAACGATTGTCCAGTTCCCGGCGAGAAGTGGCGCTCCTCATTGGGCTTAAGCGGTCCCATCAGCCCCGCTGGGAGGCAGAGGAGTCCTTAGAAGAGCTGGCCCAACTGGCGGTCTCGGCAGGGGCCGAGTCGGCGTTCCGTGTCCTTCAGGAGCGTTCCGTACCCGATCCCCGTACCCTGATCGGCCGCGGGAAGGCGGAGGATATCCGCGAATTGTGCGAAGAGGGGGTTGACCTGGTCATCTTTGACGAAGATCTCACCGGTTCGCAGCAGCGGAATCTCGAAGCGACACTCCAGCGCAAGGTGATTGACCGAACCGGGCTCATCCTGGATATCTTTGCCCAACGGGCCCGATCAAGGGAGGGAAAGCTCCAGGTCGAGCTCGCCCAGCTGAAATATCTGTTACCCCGTCTCACAGGGCATGGAGCCGATCTGTCTCGGCTGGGTGGCGGAATTGGAACGCGAGGACCGGGCGAGACCCAACTGGAGGTGGACCGTCGCCGGATCCGGCGGCGTGTCATCAAGATCGAGGAGGAGCTGGAAAAGGTGCAGCGCCATCGCGCCCTGCTGCGTCGCCGTCGCCAGAAACAGGCCTTACCGACCGCGGCCCTTGTGGGATACACCAACGCGGGGAAGTCCTCTCTGTTGAATGCATTGACTCATGCTAAGCTCCCGGTCGCCGACAAGTTCTTTGTCACCCTAGACCCGACCTTACGGAAGGTGATCCTACCCGGCGGGCGCGCGGTCCTCCTTTCTGACACCGTGGGATTCATCAAGAAGCTTCCCCATCAGCTGGTGGCGGCCTTCAAGGCCACGCTGGAGGAGGTGCGGGCCTCAGATCTCTTGCTCCACGTGATCGATATCGCTCATCCTCAATGGCAAGACCAGGAGCAGGCAGTGGCAGCGGTACTGGAGGAGCTAGGGATGGCTACAAAACCGCTGATCAGTCTCTATAACAAGGTAGATAAACTCCCACATCCCGAGGCGATCGCCTTTCTGAGCCGAAGACCGCAATCAGTGGTGGCCTCGGCGAATACGGGTGCAGGCCTTTCCGAACTCAAGACTGTAATTGCAGAGATGCTGGAGTCCCTCGAAGAGTCCAGAGCTCAACGGCAGGTACGTAGGCGGGGCTGAGACGTTCGAGGTCAAGATCCTTGATGTGGTGAGGCAGAGGGGGCAGAGTTCAATGATCTCCTCGGCAGACCTCGGACACGAGGTGCAGTAACGGTGATTCTTAATCTTCCCAATGGACTTACCTTCCTTCGATTGATTCTAACGCCGCTGATCGTCATGTTCCTCCTCGATGGAGCATTCTTTTGGGCCCTTATGGTCTTTCTGGTGGCCGGAGTCACCGATGGACTCGACGGATTTTTGGCCCGCTCATCACGGGGGTCGACGGCATTTGGAAAAATTCTTGACCCGCTGGTGGATAAGATCTTCATGGGCTCCTCCTTCATCACCTTGGCGTTTCTAGGACATCTTCCCATATGGCTTGCGGGAATCGCTGTGGGGAGGGACTTGGTGCTGATGATCGGATCCTGCATCCTCTATACAGTGAGCGGTCGCCTGGTTCCACCGTCGGTGATCGGGAAGCTGAGCACCTTTCTGCAGGTGCTCACGGTCTTGGCAGTCATGGTCATGACGAAGGGGGATGGGCGCCTCGATCCCCTCTTCTGGGGAATGGCGATCTTAAGCGTTGCGTCCGGCCTTGACTATGTTTACCGCGGGTCGGTTGAATTAATCGCGCGTTTGCGGAACACCTCACCGGCCTAGAAAACGCCATCCTGTCCGTTCATTTCCTCCTCGCGCTTTCCCTCTTTCATTCGATTCCCATCTGGGAGACAGAGCTATCCGTACGTGTCACCGTGGCGATGGTCTGCGTCTGGATTGCGTGCCCTTCACCGATCGAGTATGCTACTCGTGGATGACGTGTAAAGGGAGCGAATTGGCATGAAAAGACTGGCCACCGTTGCCATCGTGGGCCGCCCCAACGTCGGCAAATCTACTCTCTTCAACCGGTTGGTGGGGGGACGCCGAGCGATCGTGGCGGCAACACCTGGAGTTACCAGGGACCGCAATTACGGTACGGTCCAGTGGCGAGGGCAATCCTTCTTGCTTGTGGACACGGGTGGCTTTGAGCCAGCGACCTCCACACCTCTAACCCAGCAGGTGGTAGAACAGGCTCAGCTGGCCATGGAGCACGCGGATCTCATTGTTTTTCTCGTCGACGCCCAAGACGGGCTCACACCTCTCGATGAGGAGATCGCCCTTCTGTTACGCCAAATGCTGCAGAAACGTATTGTCCTGGTAACCAACAAGGTGGATCCACCTATGAAAACCTCCCTTGTCGCTGAGTTCTACCGACTCGGGTTTTCTGAAGTACTGCCGGTTTCAGCGGAGCATGGGACGGGAGTGGGGGATCTGCTTGACCACCTCCTGGGTTTCTTGCCACCGTCCGAGGAAGCGAAAGTAATCTCGGATGCTGTGACCATCGCTGTCGTGGGGCGGCCCAACGTCGGGAAGTCCTCCTTGGTGAATCGAATCCTGGGCGAATCCAGGGTCATCGTTAGCCCCGATCCCGGCACCACGCGCGATGCTATCGATACGCCCTTTACCTACCAAGGACGTCAGTATGTTCTTATAGATACCGCAGGGATCCGGTCCAAGGGGCGAAAAGGATATCCTCTCGAGTATTACGGTGTCCTTCGAGCCATCAAAAGCGTAGAGCGCTGTGATGTTGCGCTTATTCTTCTCGATGCGACCAGTGGTGTTGTACAGCAGGATGCCCGGATCGCCGGCTATGCCATCGAGGCGGGGTGTGCTCTTATCCTCCTCGCGAACAAATGGGATCTTCTCGAAGAGGAGGCGCGGGCTGCGGATCAGCACCTGCGGCGTATTCGAGAGCAACTGAGGCATGTCGACTATGCCCCGGTCCTTTTCATTTCGGCTCTTACCGGGCAACGCATTTTCAAGATTTTCACCTTGATCGAGCGTGTTATTAAAGAACAGGACCGCCGGATTCCGTCGGGGGAGCTCAATCGCTTCATTCGCCATGTGGTGGAAAAATATCCGCCTCCGTCGGCGAAAGGACGACAGATCTTGATCCGCTACGCCACGCATGTCAGCCGCAAACCACCAACCTTTGTCCTTTTCGTAAACGATCCCGATGGGGTTTCCACCTCGTATGAACGCTACCTGGTGAATCAGCTTCGTTCAACATACGGATTCGAAGGAAACCCCATCCGCATCCGCTTTCGCGGTGAGCAGCGGCGCCGGGGGAGGAGAGTACGTGCCCCGGGAGATTGACTCACTCAAGGAGTATTGCGGCTCATCGCCAAAATCTGCGCCAGCTTCGTAAGGGCGCGGAATGTCAGTCTTTTCCTTGACAGCCGCGACCCTCCGTGGTAGCTTTACACCGACAGATGTGTTCCGAAAGCATGCTGCAAGGATAGCCAAACGACGTCGGCGATTTGGAAGGAGTCGCCTGCGTTTCTACCCATACGTTTTACACAGGCAGGGGAGGAGGCGATGGGACGCGAAGGATCGCACGAACCCCTCCAGATCGACCACCGAATCCAGTTTACCGAAAGGAAATTCCGCGTCCTCGACAACCTATTATTCCCTTCTTATTCCCTTCATCCGGGGGGGATGGGATAGGCCTCGCTAAATGGCCGGCGAGGTTGCGGGTCCTCGATGCCTCCGTAAAGAAGGCCTTTGGGGAGCGAACAAGATCCTCCCGTGTGCCGTTAATCTCAACGGCGAGTACGATATGAAGAGACTCTTTGTGGGTGTCGCTGTCAAGCTCGGCCGGGGTAGGATCGAGCAGGTGGTCGAAGTTAAGTTCACTCCGGGAGAGCAGGCCGCATTCGACAAGTCTGCTGGGGCAGTCCGCAAACTGGTGGAGAAGTTAAAACCCTAGAGGTGCCTCCTGGAGGACAGCACATGATCGGGAAGGTACTCAAGGATCAACGAGGACAGGTGGCGGGGGCGATGGCGCTCCGAAAGGATACCTGGTGGATCCAGCCCTTGCTGACAGTGCTCGGGCTGGGAGTCTTCATTGTCTATACCACCTGGGCTGCCTTTCAGAACGCCCACTATTACGCCGCCCCCTATCTGTCGCCCTTCTATTCTCCATGCATTTCTGCCAATTGCGAGCACATTACCCTCCCGCTCGTGGGTCCCTGGTGGACCTGGTCCCCCGCGTTCCTGATTTTGTGGGCCCCGGGCATCTTCCGCCTCACATGCTACTACTATCGGAAGGCCTACTACCGTTCGTTCTGGTGGGCGCCGCCAGCCTGCGCCGTCCCCGACGCACGCAGGGGCTACGACGGAGAGACGCGCTTCCTGACCTTCCAGAACATCCACCGCTACACCTTCTATATCGCTGTGCTCGTCATCCTTTTCCTCGCTTGGGATGCGATTAACGCTCATCGCTTTCCTGATGGGTTTGGCGTGGGCGTAGGCACGCTCGTGCTCTGGGCCAACGTCGTGCTTCTTTCGCTCTATACCTTCTCGTGCCACTCGTGCCGCCACCTCTGCGGGGGTCAGCTCGACGTCTTTTCCAAGGCTCCTTCCCGATACCGGATCTGGACTCTTGTAACCACCCTGAACGAGCGGCATGCACTCCTTGCCTGGATTAGCCTTGTCGGCGTGGGTCTCACCGACCTGTATGTCCGGCTTGTGTCTATGGGTATCGTCATAGACGTGAGGTTACTCTAATGGCGCTGGATAAGTATGAAACACACGAATACGATATGATCGTCGTGGGCGCGGGGGGGGCAGGGCTCCGCGCCGCCATCGAGGCCTCGGCGCAGGGGGTGCGGACCGCCCTCATTTGCAAGTCACTCTTGGGAAAGGCCCACACGGTGATGGCCGAAGGAGGCATTGCGGCGGCGCTGGGTAACATCTACCCCGAGGACAATTGGCAGGTCCACTTTCGCGACACCATGCGCGGAGGCAAGATGCTCTGCAATTGGCGCATGGCGCAGCTCCATGCGCAAGAAGCGCCGGCCCGCGTACTCGAGCTGGAGGCATGGGGGGCGCTTTTTGATCGGACGAAAGATGGTCGAATCCTCCAGCGCGACTTTGGGGGCCACCGGTATGCGCGTCTCGCCCACGTTGGCGACCGCACCGGCTTAGAGATGATCCGGACCCTTCAGCAGCATGCGGTCCACAAAGGGATCGATGTCTTCATGGAGTGCACCATCTTCCGCCTATTGAAGGACGGAGACCGGATCGCTGGAGCCTTCGGATACTGGCGGGACAGCGGTCGTTTTGTTGTCTTTAAAGCCAAGGCGATCGTTCTCGCGACCGGTGGCATCGGCAAAGCCTGGAAGATCACGTCAAACTCCTGGGAGTACACCGGAGACGGCCATTCCCTCTCCTGCTGGGCTGGTGCGGACCTGATGGACATGGAGTTCGTTCAATTTCACCCGACAGGAATGGTCTGGCCTCCAAGCGTCCGCGGCATCTTGGTTACTGAAGGCGTTCGGGGCGATGGCGGAACGCTCACGAACTTGTCGGGGCAGCGTTTCATGTTCAACTATATCCCCGATTTTTTCCGCGCGGAGACTGCCGAGACGGTGGCGGAAGCTGACCGGTGGTATACCGACAAGAAGAACAATCGACGCACGCCGGATCTGCTCCCACGTGACGAGGTGGCCCGGGCGATCAATGCGGAGGTCAAGGCGGGGCGGGGAAGTCCTCACGGCGGCGTCTTCCTTGATATCGCAACCCGCCGCGACCCCGAGTATATCAAGCGGCGGCTTCCCTCCATGTACCACCAGTTCAAGGAACTGGCCGACGTCGACATCACAAAACAATCCATGGAGGTCGGTCCCACCTGCCACTACGTCATGGGCGGGGTGCGAGTAGATGCCGATACGACAGCAACGACTGTTCCGGGGCTCTTTGCCGCGGGCGAAGTAGCCGCGGGTATGCACGGGGCAAACCGTCTAGGTGGCAACTCGCTCTCCGATCTGGTCGTGTTCGGGCGTCGAGCGGGCTTGTACTCGGCTGAGTATGCGAAAAACTTTCAGGGAACGCTCACGATTGATGTGGGTCAGATCGAAGCGATGGCCCGGGAATGTCTTGAACCTTTCGAACGGAGCGGGACCGAGAATCCCTATACGGTTCACCAAGACCTCCAGGAGTGTATGCAGAGCCTGGTCGGGATAATTCGGACCGAGGGTGAGCTGAAGAAAGCGCTGGACGAAATCGGGGTGCTGCGCGAACGGACCCGTCGGATCAAGATCGGTGGGAACCGCGAGTATAACCCTGCCTGGCATCAGGCTCTTGATCTCCATTCGTTGCTCACGGTCTCCGAAATAGTGACTCGAGCAGCACTGGAGCGGAAGGAGAGTCGCGGCGCCCACACCCGCGAGGATTATCCAAAGACGGATCCGGCTTTCGGCAAAGCCAATGTCGTGGTGCGACAAGTGAATGGAGAAATTACCGTTCCCCAAGAGCCACTCCCGGAGATGCCTGACGACCTCAAAAAGCTGTTCGAAGGAGACAAGTAGATGACGGACTTCACCTTTCGCGTCTGGCGAGGCGACGAGACCGGCGGAGGCTTGCAGGAGTACCGTGTCCCCGTCGAGGAGGGAATGGTGATCTTGGACGTCATCCACCGAATTCAAGCCACGCAGGCCAACGATCTCGCCGTCCGTTGGAACTGCAAGGCAGGCAAGTGCGGCTCCTGCAGTGCCGAGGTCAACGGTAAGCCACGGCTCATGTGTATGGCCCGGATGAGCCTTTTTTCGGCGGACGAGCCCATCACTGTCACCCCCATGAAGACGTTCCCCCTTGTCAGAGATCTGGTGACCGATGTGTCGTACAATTACGAGGTGGCCAAGCAGATCCCGACCTTCAAACCGGGGCCGCCCGAGCCGGATGGCACTTATCGAATGATGCAGGAGGACATCGACCGAGCACAGGAGTTCCACAAGTGCATCGAATGCTTTCTCTGCCAGAACGTCTGTCATGTCATCCGAGATCACCCAGATAAGATGAGAGCATTTGCCGGCCCGCGGTTCTTTGTGCGTATCGCAGCCCTCGAGATGCATCCCCAGGATATCCATTCGCGGACCGACCTTCTCCGTACCAAGGCCGGGCTCGGGTACTGCAACATTACGAAGTGCTGCACCGAGGTCTGTCCGGAACACATCCACATTACGGACAATGCCATCATTCCCCTCAAAGAGCGGGTGGTAGACGATTACTACGATCCGGTCGTGTGGCTGATTAAGAAGGTAGCAGGAAAAAAATAGATTCCCTGGGTCCATCCGCTCCGGTCGAACCCGGGAGGTGAACATGAAGATTCACGAGTATCAGGCAAAAGAAATTCTCGCTGCTTACGGCGTCCCCGTTCCCAAAGGAGAAGTTGTTACCGCTGCCTCCGATGCCAAGAGGGTGGCTTCGCGGCTTGGGGGGACTGTGGTGGTTAAGGCCCAAATCCATGCAGGGGGACGAGGAAAAGGGGGCGGGGTGAAGTTGGCCCGATCAGCAGAGGAGGCGGAACGGATTGCTAGTGCAATACTCGGGAAGCCGCTTGTCACTCCTCAGACCGGACCTGAAGGAACGATTGTCCGGCAGGTGCTGATCGAAGAGGGAGTTGACATTCGCCGGGAACTCTATGCTGGAATTGTTCTGGATCGAAAGGCAAGCATGCCTGTCGTGATGGCCAGCGAGGCCGGAGGGATGGAAATTGAAGAAGTGGCGGCCCGCAGCCCGGAAAAGATCTTGAAAGTTGCCGTCGACCCCGCGGTCGGATTCTCTGCCTTTGCCGGGAGAAAGCTCGCATACGGACTTGCGCTGGACGGAGGATTAGCAGCCCAGGGTGCAGACCTCTTCTCAAAACTCTATCGTGTCTTTCAAGAAAAGGACTGTTCATTGGCCGAAATTAATCCTCTGGTGCAAACGGGCGGAGGGCTCCTCGCGCTTGACGCAAAGATTACCTTTGATGACAATGCCCTCTTCCGCCATCAGGAGATCGTTGCGCTTCGAGATCTTCACGAGGAGGCCCCACTGGAGGTCGAGGCATCGCGCTTTCGCCTCAGTTACATCAAGTTAGATGGTAACGTGGGGTGTATGGTAAACGGGGCTGGCCTCGCCATGGCCACCATGGACATCATCAAGCTCGCTGGAGGCGAGCCGGCAAATTTCCTCGACGTAGGAGGAGGGGCGAGCGCGGAGCAGATTGAAAATGCCTTTCGGATCCTCCTTGCAGACAAGGGGATCCGGGCTGTTCTGATCAATATCTTTGGAGGCATCCTTCGTTGCGATCGCCTTGCAGAGGGACTGATTCAGGCGGTGAAGACCCTCCAGGTAAAGGTCCCTGTGGTGATCAGGATGGAAGGGACCAATGTAGAGTTGGGCAGGCAGATGCTTGATGAGTCCGGACTCAATTTCCTCACCGCCAGCACGATGGGCGATGCCGCAACCCGGGCGGTCGAAGCCGCCAAGGGGGTTCACCGTTCATAGTTCAGGGTTCAGAGTCTAGGGTGAAGAGTTCCGGGTTGGGTTCATCGGTGATGGGGGAATCGCTACAATTTTCATGAACTCTGAACCATGAACCCTGAACGGGTCAAGAGCGATGAGCATACTGGTCGATAACAATACACGGCTCGTGGTCCAAGGGATTACGGGAAAAGAAGGAAGCTTCCACGCCCGGGGGTGTCTCGAGTATGGCACGAAGGTAGTGGCGGGGGTGACCCCCGGCAAGGGAGGGGTGATCCACGAGGGAATCCCTGTCTTTAATTCCGTTATCCAAAGCGTGCAGGAGACCGGTGCTAATACCTCCTTGATCTTTGTTCCCCCAGCCTTTGCCGCGGATGCTATTCTTGAGGCAGCTGATGCAGGCATCGCCGTGATCGTGTGCATCACCGAGGGCATTCCCGCCCTAGACATGGTGAAAGTCTCGCGATATCTGCAGGGAAAGACCACTCGGCTGGTTGGCCCCAACTGCCCTGGAGTGATCTCTCCAGGCAAGGCCAAGGTGGGGATCATGCCTGGTCACATCCATTTGCCGGGTCCAGTCGGGGTGATATCACGAAGCGGAACCCTCACCTATGAGGCAGTGTGGCAGTTGACCCAGCGAGGGATCGGACAATCCACGTGTGTGGGGGTTGGTGGCGATCCAATTATCGGGACCAACTTTGTAGATTGTCTCCATCTCTTTCGAGATGATCCCCAGACGGAGGCCGTTCTCCTCATAGGGGAGATCGGAGGGACCGCTGAAGAGGAAGCCGCCACCTTCGTCAAGGCACACATCGATAGGACAGTCATCGGGTATGTGGCGGGGATGACGGCCCCACCGGGCCGCCGCATGGGACATGCCGGTGCCATTATCGCGGGAGGAAAGGGAACGGCCACGGAGAAGGTCCACGCTATGGAAGCTGCAGGAATCCGTGTCTGCCGGTCCCCGGCTGAGATGGGGGTGATGGTGGAAAAAAGCCTCCAAGGTAAATAGCCAGGAGAAGGGGTCCAGGGAGCTGTGTCGTTGAAATCACGGCGCTCCGAGACGAGGCCACCTGTGTTCCAGGTGGCCTTTGTTCTGAAAGGGGGGGAGGCATGGAGCAGACGTTGGCGATTGTAAAACCGGATGCGGTCGGCCGCGGGAAGACCGGCGAAATCATCCGCCGTTTCGAGGAGGCAGGGCTCCAGATCTGTGGCCTGAAAATGGTTCGCATGGAAAGACGAGAGGCCGAGCAATTTTATCATGTCCACCGTGAACGTCCCTTTTTTGAAAGCCTGACTGTCTTCATGAGCTCGGGGCCCTCGGTGGTCATGGTCTTGCAGGGAGAAAAAGCGATCTCGACCGTGCGTGCTATAATGGGGGCTACAGACCCGGCCCAGGCGTCCCCCGGAACCATTCGGCGGGAATTTGGCACGGGTATTGAACGAAATGCGATCCACGGGTCTGATTCGCCAGAGTCTGTGACCTTTGAGGTTCCCTACTTCTTCGCGGGGATTGAGATCTTGAGATTCGGGATGTGAGGGTTGCGTTCCTGGCAGAGTGGCCAAGCACTGAAGCGTGTGCATCGCATAGAACGCTGTTATGTCGCGGGTTTATCTGGAGATTGTTCAGGTTTTTCCCTTGACATCGCTAGGTACCCTCAGTATAATTCGCCACATTTGTGGGGTGAAACTGGATGTTCGTTGACATCACCCAGATTCCGTCAGAGGGCCTGGATCTTCAGTTCCGTGAGGCCGAGGATTTTCTTGATCCCTCTGGGGAAAGGGTTCATCCACTCGGGCCAGTTGAGGCCACGCTGCATTTCTGTCGGTCGTCTACCGGGGTCTCCGTGCGGGGGGAGGTCTCGTCGCACCTCCAGCTCCATTGCAGTCGGTGTTTCGAGCTCTTTAGCCTGCCGGTTTCTGAGGGTTTCGAGGTTCGATATCGCGGCCCCCTCGGGGCCGGTGTTGAAGAGGACCATGAACTGGGTCCTGAAGAACTGGATGTAAGCTTCCTCGAAGGGGCACAGATTAATATCGCGGGACTCGTCCGGGAGAATGTCCTCCTGGCCCTGCCGGTAAAGCCCTTGTGCCATGAAGGATGCCGGGGGCTCTGCCCCCAATGCGGGAAGAATCTGAACGAGGGGGCCTGCCCTTGTTCCAGTGCCCGCCTTGATCCACGTTGGAGGGAGTTGGAGTCGCTCTTGTAGCAGGCAAGAGGAGAGGATCGTGGGGCTTCCCAAACGTCGCCATTCCAACGCGCGAACCAGGAAACGCAGAGCGCATGATGCTCTTTCTGTGCCCGCGTTCACGGTGTGCCCTCAGTGTCGAGAGAGGAAACTCCCCCATCGGGTCTGCCCGAGCTGTGGCACCTACCGGGGCCGTGAGGTCGTCAAGCAGTAAGAGACATAGGGAAGAAGCCGTCAATGCCCGGGACGGCGAGGCGGGATGGATATCAAACCCTTTTGGCTAGCCCACCGCGGGCGAGTGACTATTGCCCTGGACGCCATGGGCGGAGATGGCGGTGTCGCCGTCACCGTGAAGGGCGCAGTTGCGGCTGCCCGAGAGCTAGACCTTTCTGTGATCCTCGTCGGGGTTGAGGATGAGATTACCAGAGAGCTTTCCCGACTTGACACCCGGAAGGTGGACATCCGCATCCGACACGCCCCTGAGGTGGTGGAGATGCGTGAGTCCCCTGCAGTGGCACTCCGGAAAAAGAAGGATTCGTCAATCAGGGTGGGGGTTGACCTCGTCAAGGAGGGGGAAGCCGAGGCTATCGTGAGCGCTGGAAACACCGGGGCGGTCATGGCCACCGCTTTGGTCATTCTGGGGCCCCTGGCCGGTGTGGAACGGCCTGCGATTGCTGCCCAACTGCCCACCCTCGCTGGATACGTCATTCTCGTGGATGCGGGGGCAAACGTGGACAGTAAGCCTCGGCACCTTGTTCAATTTGCCATCATGGGCACGGTCTATGCAAGGAGGGTCCTGGGAAAATCGGATCCGCGGGTCGGCTTGCTCAGCATTGGAGAAGAAGAGACGAAGGGGAACGAGCTCACCAGGGAGGCATTCCGTTCGTTGGAGGATGAGCCCGGAGTAGACTTCATTGGCAACGTCGAGGGTGTTGATGTCTTCAACGGAAAAGCCGATGTGGTAGTTTGTGATGGCTTTACTGGAAATGTTGCGCTGAAGATCGGTGAGAGTGCGGCTGAGATGATGCTCACCCTCTTCAAGGAGCAGCTGAATCGCGGCCTGTTCGGGAAGGTGGGTTTGTTGCTCCTCCGGTCATCGCTGGAGCGTTTCCACCGACGCATCGATTACACGGAGTACGGCGGCGCACCGCTCCTCGGTGTGAGCGGGGTTGTTGTTATTGGCCACGGGCGATCGACGGCCAAGGCGATCAAGAACGGGGTTCGCGTAGCGGCGGACTGCGTCAAAAACCGGGTGATCGAAAGCATTCGGGAAGGGGTCGCCCACAGCTAGGGGGGGTCATGGAGCGGAGCCGAATTATCGGCACGGGATCAGGGGTACCACCGCGGATCTTGCGGAACGCGGACCTGCAAGGGCTGGTCGAGACCAGTGATGAGTGGGTCACTTCTCGAACAGGAATCTCGGAACGACGGATCTGCAGTCAAGGTGAAGATACGGCTACCCTTGCGGAGACGGCAGCAGTTCAGGCCCTGGAGGCTGCCTCACTCGACCCGATTGATCTAGACCTTATCGTGGTGGCCACCATCACTCCTGCCCTTCCGTTCCCGGCCACGGCGTGTCTCCTTCAGGACCGATTACATGCCCGGCGGGCGGCGGCCCTTGATATTTCGGCCGCCTGTTCAGGGTTCATCTATGGTCTCGCCATCGCGGATAACTTCATCCGAACCGGGATGTATCGAACCATTCTCCTCGTGGGTTCCGAAACTCTCTCCACCCTCACCGATTGGAGCGACCGGAATACCTGTGTCCTGTTTGGGGATGGAGCGGGGGCAGTCGTTCTCCAGGGCC
>JAAXQN010000170.1 GCA_012974305.1 Candidatus Methylomirabilis sp.
AGATGTGTATAAGAGACAGACTAAAGGCCGGCCGAAGTTTAGCCAGAGCCTCTAGTGTGGCATCTGGCCGCGGATGCTCGTCCTGGGGGAAGAGGACTGGATCGCCCTTTGCCTGCGGAATAGAAACGGGAATAATCTCCTCCTTGAATTTCCCCGCCTTGATCGCCTCGGCTGCCCTCTGCTGGCTCGTCAATGCTTGTCGGTCCTGGTCCTCCCGGCTGATCTGGAATTTTTCTGCCATCGAGTCGGCAAGGACGCCCATGCGTTCCCCGGTTCCGGGACAGGTGAGCCCGTCATGGATCATGTGATCCAAGGCCTCAAGGGAGCCCATCCGATGTCCCCAGCGGGCCTGGGTGAGCATGAAGGGGGTCCGGCTCATGTTCTCCATCCCCCCGGCCACAACGACATCGGCTGTGCCCGCCCAGATTGCCTGAGCGGCCAATCCCACCGTCTCGATCCCCGTCACGCTTGCCTTATTCACTGTATAGCTCGAGACCTCATGGGAAAGCCCCGCTTCTAGCATTGCCTTCCTTGCCGGCCCCAAACCCAGGGTCGCCTGAAGCGCGCTGCCCATGATCACCCACTCGACGTGCGCCGGCTTCAGGTTGGCCCGTTTGATAGCCTCGTTGATCACCAAGGCCCCCAGCTTGGTCGCGGGGATATCTTTCAAGCTTCCACCAAACTTCCCGACCGGGGTTCTCACTGCGCTGACGACCACTGCCTGTTCCATACCCCACTCCTTAGTCAGCCCATCGGGAGCCCGGGGGCACCTGCCTCCCTAGAGCCCCGTTGGGGGCTTATACTCTCCAAAGACCTCGCGGAGCACGCCGCATATCTCACCGATCGTCGCGTAGGATTTCACCGCATCCAAGATGGGTTCCATCAAATTTTGCTCGCCAAGAGCAGCCTCATGGAGGTGAAGCAACGCCTGTTGCACCGCTCGACTCTTCCGCTCCGGCCGGAAGGCGGCCAGCTTGGCCTTCTGGTTCTGAGCCGCCTCCGGGTTGACCCGAAAGATCGGGGTTCGCTGTTCCTGATCACCGCAGAAACGGTTGACTCCCACGATGATCCGCTTGCCTTCCTCGACCTCCCGCTGGAATCGGTAAGCCTCCTCCTGAATTGCCCGCTGCATATGGCCACGCTCGATGGCGGGGACAGAACCCCCCATTGCCTCGATCTCCTCGAGGATGCCCCAGGCCTTTTGCTCGAGCTCGTCTGTAAGTGCCTCGAGGTAGTAGGAGCCAGCGAGCGGATCCACGGTATCGACGACGCCCGTCTCGTAGCCGATGATCTGCTGCGTTCGCAGGGCAATGCGCTGGGCCTCCTCGGTCGGAATGGCTAATGCTTCATCAAAGCAAGAAAGTGCCAGCGACTGCACCCCGCCCAAGACCGCAGCCAGGGCCTGCAGGGCCGCCCGAACGATGTTGTTCTCCGGCTGCTGAGCCATCAATGTCGAGCCGCCGGTCTGGGTATGGGTCCGGAACATCCACGACCGAGGATCTTGTGCCTGAAACCGCTCCCGCAGGAGCTTCGCCCACATACGTCGTAAGGCCCGGTACTTGGCGATCTCCTCGAAGAAAGGATTGTGGGTGTTGAAGATCCAAGAGAGGCGCGGAGCAAAGGCATCCACACTCAGACCCTGGCGTCGCACCGCCTCGATATAGGCGATGGCATTGGCAAAGGCAAAAGCCATCTCTTGGGCCGCCGACGCACCCGCATCGCGGATGTGATAGCCACTAATGCTGATGGGATTCCATCGGGGCAGATGATTGGTGCAGAAGGTAATAAGGTCAGCCGCCAGGCGGAGCGAGGGGCCCGGCGGAAAGATATAGGTCCCCCGGGCCACATATTCTTTGAGCACGTCGTTCTGGACAGTCCCTGCCAGCCGTTCCCTCGGCACCTGCTGCTTGTCCCCCACAGCGATATACATCGCTACCAGGATCGCCGCCGGGGCGTTAATGGTCATCGAAGTCGTGACCCGCTCCAGCGGAATCCCATCGAAGAGGACTTCCATATCGGCCAAGGAATCGATGGCAACCCCCAC
>JAAXQN010000108.1 GCA_012974305.1 Candidatus Methylomirabilis sp.
ATACCATGGAACAGCTTGGCCGAATCCCGAGGCACTGCGGACTCGAAATCCATGGCATCCGAAATGTAGATCGTGCGTATTGGAACTTCCCCACCGCCGCTCTTTATGAAGAGGTAGTGCGACGGCGAGAAGGGATCTTCGCCCATCTGGGGCCCCTCGTCGTCCGAACGGGTGATCACACGGGCCGTTCTCCCAATGATAAGTTTATCGTCCGAGAGCCCTCCTGCGAGGATAAGGTCTGGTGGGGAAAGGTCAATCGCCCCTTTACGCCTGAGAAATTTGATGGGCTCCACCAACGCGTGCTCACGTATCTCCAGGGAAGAGACGTCTTCATCCAGAACTGCTACGCCGGGGCCGATCCATCCCACCGCATGCCGATTCGGATCATCACCGAGACCGCCTGGCACAGTCTCTTCGCCCGGACCATGTTCATCCCGGAGCGCGACCCAGCCAAGCTGGCCGAGCATGTCCCCGAGTTCACTGTCATCAACCTGCCCAACTTTCACGCCCGACCCGAGGTGGACGGGACCAACTCGCAGGTATTTATCGTGGTGCACTTCCAGAAAAAACTGGTCCTCATCGGCGGCACCAGCTATGCCGGCGAAATCAAAAAATCGATCTTCACCATTCTCAACTACGTCCTTCCTCAGTCGCACATCCTCTCCATGCACTGCTCGGCCAATGCGGGCGCCGGAGGGGATACGGCCCTCTTCTTCGGTTTATCCGGAACGGGGAAGACCACACTGTCCGCCGATCCCGCCCGGACCCTCATCGGCGATGACGAGCACGGATGGAGCGACCGAGGCATCTTCAATTTTGAGGGAGGATGCTATGCGAAGGTGATCCAGCTCTCCAAAGAGGCCGAGCCGGAAATCTACGAAACCACCAGAAAATTCGGGACGATCCTGGAAAATGTTACCATCGACACCACCACCAGACGCCTCGATCTGGACGATGACTCCCTCACCGAAAACACCAGGGCGGCCTATCCCATCGGGTATATCCCGAATGCCACGAAGACCGGTCTCGGGGAGCACCCGAAGAATATCGTCTTCCTCACTGCGGACGCCTTTGGCGTAATGCCCCCCATTGCTCGGCTGAACTCGGAGCAGGCCATGTATCACTTTCTCTCCGGGTATACCGCCAAGGTGGCCGGTACCGAGAAGGGAGTCACCGAGCCGCAAGCGACCTTCAGCACCTGTTTCGGCGCCCCCTTTATGGCCCTGCATCCAAGTGTCTATGCAAAGCTGCTCGGAGAGAAGATCGCCAAACATCAGGTCGATGTCTGGCTCGTGAACACCGGCTGGACTGGCGGGCCGTACGGGGTGGGGCACCGGATGAAGATTGCCTACACCCGCGCTATGGTGAACGCCGCATTAGACGGTGAGCTCGACGGGGCCCCGACCGAAGCCGATCCCGTCTTCGGCTTCGAAATCCCCACGGCCTGCCCGGAGGTCCCACCCGAGGTTCTGACTCCGCGAAACACGTGGACGGATCCCAACGCGTACGACGCCAAGGCCAAAGAGCTGGCCGCGAGATTCATCGAAAACTTCCAGCAGTTCGCCTCTGACGTACCAGCAAACGTACAGGAAGGCGGCCCGAGGATGGGTTGAGGTCACCGGAAATACCCAGATCCCCCGGGGAACGGGGGGCGAAAATCCGAAGGGTCCTTGCACTTACCCTCATCCTCAACTGGTCAGTTGCCGCAGTCAAGCTCGGATACGGGGCCTGGTCCGCAACCCTGAGCATGGTTGCGGACGGTTTCCATTCCCTGCTGGATGGTTCTGCCAACATTATTGGCCTCATCGCCATCTCCTTCGCTCTCCTGCCGGCAGACCCCTCGCACCCTTACGGCCACCGAAAGTTTGAAAGCTTCGCCGCGCTAGGGATCTCCTTCCTCCTCTTCCTGGCCGCCTACGAGATTGGGCAAGCGACCTTTCGCCGATGGCAGGCTGGGACGGTCCCACACGTCACCACCTTGAGCTTTGTGGTGATGATCCTCGCCATGGCGGTGAGTCTTTTCGTTAGCTGGTACGAGGCCCGGGCCGCCCGACAGCTTCAGAGTGAGATCCTGGCGGCTGATGCCATGCACACCCGGAGCGACCTCTATGCCTCCCTGACCGTCCTGGCCTCCCTCACCGCGGCCAAAGCCGGATATCCAGACCTCGATATGGTTGCAGCCCTCTTCATCGTCCTGTTGATCGGGCGAAGTGGCGTCCGGATTATCGGCCAGAGTCTTCACGTCCTATCAGATGCCTCGCGTCTCCCGCCGAGCACCGTGGAAAAGGTAGCCCTAGAAGTCGAGGGGGTCCGCGAGGTCCACGCGGTCCGGAGCCGGGGAACCGCTGACGCCATTTACATGGACTTACACATCCTGGTGGATCCCACCCTAGCGGTGGCCAAGGCCCACGAGATCGCGCATCGTGTGGAGGCCTCCCTTAAGGAGCAGTTCCCCGACGTGGCGGACATGGTGGTCCACGTAGAGCCGGACACTGCCGGGGAACGCCGACAATACCGCGAAGATTAGGACTTCAGGAGGATTCGAGACCCCCTTACCCAGGATGGGAAGAGGTGGTGGCGATGTCCTTCAGGGTAAGGACAGCCTCGTAGGGGATACCGAGACGGGAAAGCTCGTCATTGCCGCCCTCAAGTCGGTCGACGAGGACAACGATCTTGACGACGTGGAAGCCCTGTTCTTGTGCCGCCTTGATCGCATGAAGGGTCGAACTACCGGTGGTGACCACATCATCGACGATCACGACGTTGGAACCCGCGCTGCTGTGTCCTTCCACCCACTTTCTGAGGCCGTGGGCTTTCGGCTCCTTCCGGACATAAAAAGTCTCGATGGGTTCCGACGCCTCATGGCTGCAATACGCCACCGCACTGGCGATGGGAATCGATCCTACGGCAGGCCCACCAATCGCATGCACCCGCGTCTTGGACTCGCGCTCGAACTGTTTGATGCGTTCGAAGATGCTGGTCCCGGCCAGCACTAATGCCTCGGGTACACAAAGCAGAGCCCTTAGATCCACGTAATGGGGACTCTCTCGCCCCGAGGCAAGTCGGAATGGGGCATCCGGGCTGTATCGGTAAGCGTGCCGTCGGACGAGCTCGAGTAAACGCTTTTCAGCTTTTTCCATTAGTCCAAGCCCTCCAAGTTTCTTGATCAAATGACCCACCTCTTGCGGATCGCATCATCCTACTTGAGGGGCAGAAGCTACGTCAACTTGCATTCCTCATCCCAACGACCTATGCGCCAGTCCCGCCCAGCATCTCACCATACCCTTCTCGGAAGGTCGGGTATCGGAATACATATCCTGAGTCAACCAGTTTGGTGTTGCGACAGCGTTTGTTCCCCCGGGGCCGGCGCGGGACGGGGTCGGGAGATCTCACCACTCGAGGAGGAGGGAGACCGAGCTCGGTCGCCAGCCAGCGCAAGACCTCGCTTTCTCCGGCAGGCTCGTGATCCACGCCTATGTAGAGCTGGTCAGGCTGGGGCAGTATCATGAGGTGCTGTAGCGCGCCGGCGCAGTCATCGCGATGAATACGGTTCGTGTACACGGGAGGGCCTTCGGCGCACACGACGTTCCCCTGCCGCACGCGTTCGATGAGCCGTTCCCGGCCGGGACCGTACACACCGCCCAGCCGTAGCACGGTGGCGGGGAACGAACCATGACGCAGCACGCGTTCAGCCTCGAGCATGCGAATACCGGAAAAGTGCACTGGCTCGGTCGGTGATTCCTCGTCGACCCAATCTCCCTCAGTTTGCGCGTAGACCGCGGTACTCGAGGTAAAGAAAACGCGCCTGGGCTGCTGCCTCTGGGCCTGGAGCGCATCGAGGAGGTGGCGCAGACCATCCACGTAAATGGCCTGGTACTCTCCCTCGTCAAAACCACTGGGTGCCGCAGTGAAGAACACGAAATGAAGTCCAGGGGGCAACCCCCGGAGCGTTTCAGGAGCGGTAAGATCTGCCTCAAGGGGCCGAATGTTGGGGGGAAGGACCTCTGGGTGGCGCTGCAATCCCCAGACGACGTGCCCTTCCGCTGCCAGACGCACACCGAGAGCTGTGCCAACATAGCCGCAACCTGCGATGAGCACATGAGTCATGTCTCTACCTTCCATCGCTCTTTGGCCCACGAAAACCGAGATCAGATTGCAGGTCGGCTCCTTGTCCCATAGCCAACCAGTTCGACATACCCACGGCCGATTCTACCGCCTTCGGCGGTCTCGATCCGCACCGCTCCCTCCCAGTAGAACAGGTTCTTCACGAGGTGGCTCCGATTTTCCTGGTCTGCCAACTCCGGAACGATGACGATTCGCAAGTTTTCGCCCGAGAGTTCTACGATCCAACGGGAAGGGTATGTGGCCCCCGTCTTCGGACTTTTCCACGTCTGGGTGGAGCGTACTGACCATTCCCCTGGATTCAAATAGCGCGTTTCGCCCTCCTGAGATACGAGGGTCCCCCGGGCAAAGTCAATTTCCCCGCGTTCATTGCGCAAGAAGTACAGCATGATCTCGCGGCCATCCTGAAGCTGCAGACTGAACCAGTCCCAGCCCACCTGGTCTGCCCCGAGTTGGTCGGTACCAAATTCCTTGTCCATCCAGCTCTCTCCTCGGACCCTCACCCTCTCTCCATCGATCGAGAGCGTTCCCTCTGTCAGAAGGCGGGTGAAGCTGTAATACTGGCTGGCAGCGGTGGGTCCTTCTCCCTTGCGGCTGAACCCGTTCGGTCCCTGCAAGACCAGGCGCTTGGCCGGCCGGGTGGTGAGTTGGAGAGCCATCCCTTGTGCCTTATCTCGCATCGAAAAGTTGAACGCGTGGCCGTTCCAGCGCAGGGTCCATTCGCCGTCGGTCCCGGCAGGGGCCCGGCTCCAAGCGATGACTGGATCAGGGTACCGACCGAACCCACCCAAAAGCGGTATGGCGCGGTAGACCACCTCGCTGAAGAGATGTCGCCCGCTGCCCAGATCGCTAATTGCCGCGTGCCCCATGATCACGTTATTGGTGGTCCAGCTGGACTGGAGGTCAGGAAGTTCGGACAGCAGGCCGATGCGGAAAAAGGTAAATTGGTATCCAAAGCGCTGGCGGGGCTCCTCCTCCGAAGTGAGATGCCCGGTAAAATACCACCATTCGGTCCGGTATCCCGACCGAGCCCAATGATCCTGGGGAAAGGACCAGCTGTAATCGCGACGGGCCGGCTGCCACTCCACCCCGTGGGCTGCCGAGGCCAGAAGCAGGAAGACTAACAGCCCGATCCTACATATCATCACGACTCAACTCAGTCGCCGGGGTTTGGCTGGCCCGCAGCGCAGGATAAAGGCTCGCCAGGACAGCGGCTGCAAGGATGGTAAAGATTTGCTGAAGTACCGGCAGCCATGGCCAGTACACCTGGATCGTCCACCCAAAGTAGGCCCGGGTGATGACGAAAATCAATATGCCGGCCAGGGCAATCCCTCCAACCAGTCCGAGACCAAGACCTAGGAGCCCCATTCCAACTCCTTTGCCCACGAAGATCCAAAAAAGCTGCTGACGAATGGCCCCGACAGCGCGGCATACCGCCAGTTCGGATATCCGCTCCCTGGCCAGGATCAGCAGAGTCAGGGTAATTCCGCAGACAGCGATGAGGAGGCTCATAGCTTGGAGGAGCCGCGTGACGGCAAAGGTCTGGTCGAAAATTTTGAAAATCCTCTCGCGCAGGCGGCGGTTGCTCCGGATGCGGAGTGGCGTCCCGGCGTAGCGTGCTTTCAGCTCGTCAACCACCCTTTCGGTATCCTGGCCCGCCTCGAGGTAGAGGGCAAGGCTGTGAATAGGACCCGGTCCAAAGTGGCGATTCATGGTGCGGATGTCCAGAGCGGCCAATCCGCCGCCCGGAGAGTAATCGGAATAGACCCCCGCTATCGGGAGTTTCACCTCGCCTCCCGGTCCAAAGACTGACAATCGATCCCCCACCCCGAGTCCGGCCTTGCGGGCCAGCGTCTCTCCAATGAGCACGGCCCCATCGTCTCGTACTTTGCGAAATACCTCGGACGTCTCTCCTCCGAGCAGCGGAAAGCGCGTCTCTCCACCCGACAAGCCCATGTCGACCCCGGCCAGGGAGATCCGTTGTTCGCCTGAATAGACGAAGAATTTCCGCAACCGATCGACGGCGGTCACCCCTGGGTGGGCGGCCAAGGCTGAAACGAGATCGTCGTCTAGCGTAGCTTCGCTTTGCCTCCCCCGCCATGACGGGGTGCTGACATAGATGTCCGCCTTGACCGAGCTGTTCACCCATACCTCCACGGTCCGCCGGAAACTGCCGATCATCAGGGTGATCCCGATCAGCATGGTTACGGCGATGGCCAGAGAGGACACCGCGAACGAAGTGGTCTGCAGCCGGACCCCCAGGCTCTTCAGGCTGTAGCCGAGACCGAATCCGCGGACCCGGATCCATCCCGTGATCCGCTGGACCAGGAAAGGCGTAAAGAGGGGGAGCGCAATAAGCAGAGCAATCCCCAGCACGAATCCGGCTGGTCTCCAGTCCCACCCGAACAGCCAAAACCAGAGCCCCGTACCGAGTAGAATGGACGTGCCGGTCACGAAGAGAGGAAACGCCATCGATCCCACTCTTTCGTGCAGGGTAAAAACCGCGAGGAGCGATTTCGTGTCCTTGCGGCTCATGTCTAGCGCCGGGAACAGCGCGCCAGCTACCGCCCCCCCAACACCGATCAGCGCCGCCAGCACATAGAGCCAGAGCGGCATTTGCAGAGATTCGATCTCTTCGAGAAGATAGACGTTGCTCAGGGTGGCACTGACGACTCCCACATTCGCCTCCGCCGCCCAGTAGCCCAGGGGCAATCCAAGCGCCACCCCGAGACCACCGAGGAGAATGACCTCTCCCAGAATGAGACCGAACACCTGCCGCCGGGTCGCTCCCAGTGAGCGCAGCAGCCCAAACTCTGACCGACGACGGACGAGCAACGCCTGCGTACTGCTGTAAACCAAGAAGAGTCCGACGAAGAGACTGATCAGGCTCAAGGCAGTGAGATTGAGGCGGAACGCCGAGAGCAACCCGGCTGCCAGATTCTCTCGTTGCTCGGGAGTGAGGACCTGCACTGACGGGCCGAGTCTGGCTTGTAGGCGAGAGATGAGGGCGGGCAGATCCGTTCCCTCCGCCGCCTGGATGTCGATCTGGTGGATTTGTCCCCGCCTGCCGAGGAGGCTTTGGGCCTGGGCGATGTCCATGACGGCGAGCTTCCTGCTGGCCACGGGGCTGACCCGCTGGAAATCCACCAAGGCTCCCACCACCAGTCGGGCGCGGCGGGAGCCGCTCGACACCTCGAAGGCATCTCCAACCGCCCAACCCATCTCCTCTGCAAGCTGCGGTGTGATGGCCACCCACCCGTGTTTGGCTAGAGCGTTCGAGATATCGCCCCGCTGTCCCTTCCATGGCATGCGGACCGGTGCAAAAAAGTCGAATCCAACCACGTCCAGGAAAAAGGCCTCGCGATCTGTCACGGCCACATCAATGCGGTAGATCGGCCAGGCTGCGGCCACTCCCTTCTCGGCCAAGACTTCTGGATAAAGTCGCTCGGGGAACGTCGGGGTCCGGCCCAGGACACTGAAATCCGCATCGCCGCTAACGGCCTGGATCCCGCCCCTGAAGGCGGCAAGGGCGTTCCGGTTGATGATCTGAATACAGATGACCGACGCCACACCCAGCGCGACTCCGAATATGGTCAGGAAGTAGAGTGAGCGTCCACCCCGGAGATGGGCGCCCAGGGACCGGACAAAATAGCGCGTCACGGGACCTCCAGGACACCGCTGTGCAGGCGCCAGGTCTCGTCGGCGAGCGCGGCAAGCTCTCGGCTGTGGGTGACGTAGATGAGAGTGCTGCCCTCTTCCGACGCCAGCTTCAGCATTAGATCCATAACCAGTCGGCTGTTGGCATCATCCAGGTTGCCGGTCGGCTCGTCTGCCAGCAGGAGCCGCGGTCGGCGAAGCAGCGCCCGGCAGATGGCGATCCGTTGCATCTCGCCCCCGCTCAGGCTTTGAACCGGATCCTCTGCCCGGTCGGCCAGGCCGACCCGATCAAGCAGCTCGTGCACTCGTGGGTCAAAATCGGAAGATTTTCCCCCCGCGACCAGCTCGGGCAGAGCCACATTGTCACGGACGGACAGGTGAGATAACAGGTAAAAAAACTGAAAGACCAATCCGATCTTATTGCGGCGGAGCAGCGTGCGATCCCGGTCGGAGAGTGCCGCGAGATTGGAGCCGTGGATCCAGACCTCTCCCTTGGTGGGAATATCAATCCCCGCGGCCAGATGCAGCAATGTCGACTTGCCGCTGCCGCTTCGCCCCACGACGGCCACCCGACGGCCAGGGAAGATGTCAAAGGAGACGTCCCGGAGCGCGAAGCGGTCACCGCCCGCGAGGGAATCATAAATCTTGGACACGTGTCGAAACGAAATTGCCGAGTTCATCTACCCACGATCCCAAAATATATTTCAACATGAGTATCGCAAGGGCCCCATCAATATGCAACTCCCTTCCCCGCCGCATGGGCATGGTCAATAGACGCCTACTTAACATTTGCGTGCAAGATAAGAGAGAGTATGGGTCCCTTCAGGAAACCCTTCGATGCGGAGGCGAGGGCGTGATGAGGAAACTAGACCAGATCCGCCGAAGTGACTCTGAGGACATTTGCGTGTTGCTCCGGGATGTCCGGGGGGCACCCCATTTGGAGCTTCGGGTCTACCGTCGGCCAGAGGGCTCCGAAGAGGCCCGCCCAGGGCCGGAAGCGATCTCCGTCCCGGTGAACGCGCTCCAGGACCTTCTTCGCATGCTGGCGCAGGCGCAAGAGCGGCTTGCTCAGGATGGGCTGGTTGAGACGAAGAGTGGTGACCCGGCTCCAGTCCGCACCGCCGCTCCCCGCGGGTTCAGAAGTGACGCCCGCCGGGAACCCCGCGTCCCGGTCAAACTCTCTGTCGGATCTCGCCTCATGAACGCAGGGGGTCCACACCCTGGCTCTGCGGTATTTGGTGAAGTCAAGGACCTGAGCATTGGCGGGGCGCAGGTCTGCCTTCCCGAACGCTTTTCACTCTTCAGCAAGATGGAAGTCTTGACGCGAATTGGAGGGCTAGACTTTCAAGGACACGCAGAAGTTGTGGGAGCCGAAGTGCACCCAACGCGCGAAGGGTATTGCCACAGCATACGCTGGCTGGGCCTGAGTAACCACGCGAAGGCAACTCTATCACAAGCGATTGCTCGCAGCTGACCCATCGCTTCCATTTGGAACCTTTCACAAACACGAAAGCCCGCGCAGCCAAACGGCTGGCGGGCTATTTCATTTGAACGCGTCGAAATGGCTTGCCTTAAGCGAGAAGCGCAAGCAGAATGCCGGATCATTCCACGGAAGAGGGGCGAGCTTTCTTGCGCCGGGCGAGCTGTTTTAGACATAGAATGTTCCCTGAAGCGAGAGCCCTCTTTTTCGCATGATTCCACGTTTTGAGCTGACGCTCACGCTTCAGGGCTGAGGCACTGTCTCGATGTGGTTCTGAGTAGATAATCCGCCGGAAGCCAAATACTTGTGAAGTCCGGGTGCTGGGTTTTCCAGCATTATGCTCGGCGGAGCGTCGATCAAGATCGTCAGTAATCCCTACGTACAGCCGGCCATTTTTCAACTCAGCAATATAGACACTATAGCCCTTCGACTCGGCCGTGCTCATTCCCAGCGCCCTCGCTCAGGGCATTCGCCTCGAAGCACCCTTATAAGCAACGCGCCCCCCGCTCCTGGGGCCTCGAATGGCTTGCCATGAGCGAGAAGCGCGCAGCGCTTCGAGTCGAATGGCTCCCCGGGCAGGACTCGAACCTGCAACCTAGCGGTTAACAGCCGCTCGCTCCACCATTGAGCTACCGGGGAATGGCTATCCTATGCTATCGCAAACGTGTATGACCGTCAACGGCGGGGAAACCGACGGGGCACGAGGCAGAACTATGTTTTCTTCTGGAGTTCCTGGAGAACGATCTTGGCGATGGCCTTCAGCGTCTCGAAGACCCCGATCCCGTCCGGGGCAACGGCCTCAAACCACTCAAGGTTCCGTGGATTGAGGGCCTTTTGCAGCTCGTCGATGGGGACGATGTTCGGCAGGTCACGCTTGTTATACTGCATCACCAGAGCAATCTTCACCGGGTCGATCCCCTGCTCCTTGAGATGTATATTCATATCCTCGATGCTCTGGATGTTCGCTTCCATGCGCTCGAGCTGTGAGTCAGCAACAAAAACCACCCCATCAACCCCTTTGAGAATGAGCTTCCGGCTCGCCTCGTAGAAGATCTGCCCAGGAACCGTGTAGAGGTGGAAACGGGTCTTGAACCCTCGCACAGTGCCTAGTTCCAAGGGCAAAAAATCGAAAAACAGGGTCCGCTCCGTTTCCGTGGCCAAAGAGATAAGCTTGCCCTTCGTTGCTGGGTCGACCTTCTTGTAAATAAATTGCAGGTTCGTGGTTTTCCCGCAGAGACCAGGGCCGTAGTAGACCAGCTTGCAGTTGATCTCCCGGGCTGCGTAATTGATGAAGGACATCCTCTATCTCCTATTAAAAAGCTGCTCGAAGTCGTCATCGGTAAGGTCGCCGAACCCCGACTCCGAAAGGAAGCGACCCTCTCCCGAGACACTCTCCGGCCGACCGGTGAGCTCTTGGAAAATCTCGTCAATGTCCCGGGAGAATTTCTTAATATACAGCCGCACCAATCCTACGGGGGATCCCTGATCAGCCACGATCATGAGGATCACGCGGCCCCCGATGATCGAGAAATGAAGATGGTTCCGCTCCCCCTCGTGGAAGACGAAAACAAACTCCTCGTCCCCGAGGAGCTGGGCCAGGGCCCCTGCAGCTGCAGTATGCCCCGCGGCGAGGCTTCCCAACGAGGTCACGTCTAGACCGTCGGTTTCCCCCGTGCAGGCGATGAGCTGCCCGCTCTTGTCGATGAGGAGGACCGCCCTGCTCCGGGCCTTCCGATTCAGCATGTTCAGGCACGCGACGATCCGGCTGAGGTCGTCCTCGTAAATAATCAGATTTGTTATGGGGCGCACCCATCCTCCTCTCGTGGCTCCAGCCCATTCTGCCTTCAACTTTCATGCCATCCCCGCTAAATGAACTCCCGGCGGCCCTCCAAGGCCCGCCCCAGCGTGACCTCGTCTGCATACTCGAGGTCTCCCCCTACCGGGAGGCCATGGGCGATCCGGGTGACCCGCACACCGAGCGGGCCAATCAGACGCGCCACGTATAGCGCCGTGGCCTCCCCTTCCATATTCGGATTAGTGGCGAGGATGACCTCTTTCACCCCTTCTGACCTTAGACGTTCCAACATCCCCTTCGCGGTGATCTGGTCCGGACCCCGCCCTTCGATAGGCGAAAGGGAACCTTGGAGGACATGATACCGCCCTTTAAAGGTGCCCGTTCGTTCGATGGCCATGAGGTCGTTGGCCTCTTCGACTACGCAGAGGACGCTCCCATCCCGGGTCGGATCCTGGCAGATCGTGCACTGCTCTTCCTCAGCAATGTTATAGCACCGCCCGCACACGCGGATCTTTTCCTTGATCTCTACAATGGCTTCCGCCAGCTTCATTGCCTCTTCCCGTGAGGCTTTTAGGAGATAGAAGGCAAGGCGTTGGGCGGTCTTGGCCCCTACGCCTGGAAGGCGCATGAGGACATCGACGAGGCGATTGAGTGGGGAAACATACCGGATGGGCATGATCCGTTACATGAGTCCGGGCAGATTTAACCCGCCGGTCATCCGTCCCATCTCGGTACTGAGTAGCTCTCGGGCTCGGCGCATGGCCTCGTTGGTGGCCGCGACGATCAAATCCTGGAGCATTTCCAGATCGCCACTCTGGGCCACCTCGGGGTCGATCCTCACGGCTACGATCTCTCCTCGACCGTCGGCCGTCACTGTCACCATCCCCCCGCCGGCAGAGCCTTCCACCCGCTTTTCGGCGGCCTCCTCCTGAATCCGCTCGAGCTCCGCCTTCATCCGCTGCGCCTGCTTCATCATATCGCCAAATCCCTTCATGGCTCACCTCGCTGGGATGCTGCGTCTCCACCCTCCTGGACCTCCACGATCCGGCCACCAAACATCTCCAGCGCCTCGCGAACTAGGGGATGGTTCCGAGCGGAAGTCCGAGCTGATTGCTGGTTCGGTCGGCGCACCTCCGGAGCGAGGAAATGGTACTTCACCTGAAGACGCTGGCCGAAAACCGCGGAGATGGTAGAAGCGATGAGATTCCGGACCTCCGGGTCCTCTAGGGTGGACCGAGAGAAATGATTGCCGTTGGCGAACGTCAGGGTCAATGTCTCTCCTTCCAGCGCAACCTCGGCCTCGGCAAGCAGCACCGCCAAAGAGCGCCGCTCCACTCCAATGCGCCGCCGCACCTCCTGCCATCGGTCTACAAAGCCGGTCACCGGTGGCGATGGTGGTGGCTCCGGAAGGTCGATATTCTCCTGAGCGGTAAAGAGTTCTGGCTGGGGGCCTGGAAGATTAGCTTCGGTGCCGAGACGGCCCTCCAAGGTTTCCAGTCGCTTCACGAGGGCCCCGAGAGATTGAAGCCCCCGAGCCTCGGCCATCCGAACCAGCGCCATCTCTAGGACATACCGAGGATGCGATGCCCGCCGCATCCCCGCTTCAGCCTCAATCAGAAATCGGAGGGCCAATTCGACGTGGGGAATTTCGAGATTCCTCCCCCGGTCCTCGAGGTCCCGCACGGCTTCCGGCGACAGCCCAAGAATTTTCCCTGCGCCGGGTGTCAGCTTGACAACCAGCAGGGAACGAAGATACTCCAACAGATCCAGCAGAAACGCGCGAAGATCTCCTCCCTTGGCAGCAAGCTCATCAACAAGCTCCAAAGCTCTTCCTGCTTCGCCCGCGAGGCAGGCCGCCGCCGCCGCCTGGACCACATCTGGCGCCGTAGTCCCCAAAACACTTGCGACGGATTCGGCGGTCACGCGTTCCCCCGCATATGCGATGACTTGGTCCAGGATACTCTGGGCATCTCGGAGACTCCCGTCGGCCGCTCGAGCCACACTGGCCAAGGCCTCCGGCGTCACCTCCACCCGCTCGGCCTCGGCAATAGTCCTGAGCCGTTCCACCAGCAGTCCCGGGCCAATCCGCCGAAAGTCGTACCGCTGGCAACGGGATTGGATGGTGGCGGGGACCTTGTTCGGTTCAGTCGTCGCCAGGATGAAGACGACCTTGGGCGGTGGCTCTTCCAGAGTCTTAAGCAAGGCGTTGAAAGCCGAGAGAGAGAGCATATGAACTTCATCAACGATGTAGATTTTGTAACGGCCCCTGACCGGCTGGTAAATCAACCGTTCCTGGAGGTCGCGCACATGCTCCACTCCAGTGTGCGAGGCGGCGTCTATCTCCACGCAGTCCACGGCGGCTCCCCCGGTGATCTCCTGGCAGTTGAGACACTGGTTGCAGGGCTCAGGCGTGGGCCCCTTTTCGCAATTCAAGGCCTTGGCCAGGATCCGCGCCGTGGTCGTCTTACCAACACCGCGGGGACCGGCAAAGAGAAAGGCGTGGGCCACGCGGCCCTGTCGGAGGGCATTTTTGAGGGTCTGGGTTACCGGCTCCTGCCCAACCACCTCGTCAAAGGTCTGGGGACGCCAGCGTCTGGCCAGCACCTGATACGACATCACTACTCCCGTTCATGGTTCAGAGTTCAGGGTGCAGAGTCCAAAGTCCAACGTCCAAAGTCGAGCTGTCCGCCCGTGGTATGGAGCTCGCGATCCATAATACTTCGACGTTGGACATCGGACCTTGGACGTCAAACATCGGTCATCGGAAAGTGTCCCTGGCCGTGCACCCACCGTCGATCCGTTCCCCCGGCCCGTCCCCGGGACCGAAAGCTCCGGCCGAGCGCCCCTGCGGCACAGGAGGCGCACCGCTTGCCGCTGCTTCCTTCCGGACCTGACGGGGTTCACGGATCCCCCTTGCGCAGGACCCGACCCTCAACACCTCAGCCCCGGACCGATCGCCAGGAGACCGAAGACCTCGAGTGGGAGTTCAACCCCGCTATAGCGGATTGCGGGTACAGGGCACCGCTAGCTCCCCGTCTAGCACGGCCAAGGACTCTTTAACAACCGTGGACCGATGACCGTCGACCGTCGACCGATGACAGTAAAAAGCAGGAACGGTGAAGCCGGAATCCCCTTTTATTAATTTCGGCGGTCGGTCATCGGATTGCGGTGGACGGTTTTTATGGCGGAGAGGCCGGGATTCGAACCCGGGGTAGGTGTCACCCCACACACGCTCTCCAGGCGTGCACCTTAAGCCGCTCGGTCACCTCTCCGCACAGAGTGTCCAACGTTCAAGGTCCAAAGTCCACAGTCAAAAAAATAAATGCAATTCTAATGCGGACATGGGACGTTGGACTTTGGACTTGAGACTGTCATCGTGGCGGAGGGGGTGGGATTCGAACCCACGTGCCCCGCTCATCGCGGGACAACCCGATTTCGAGTCGGGCCCGTTACATCCACTTCGGTACCCCTCCTGCTCGCCTGTCCGGGGTTACGGAAAGTGATTGCTTATCGCCGGGCCAGGAAGAATTCCTGCAGGAGGGCTCGAGACTCCTCCGCCTGCACCCCGCCGACCACCCGAACCCGGTGAGGGAGACGCGCGTCCTCCAAGATGCGGTACAAACTCTCCACGGCGCCGCCACGTGGATCGGCGGCCCCATAAACCAGACATCCCACCCGGGCGTGCAGCAACGCGCCGGCGCACATCACGCACGGCTCCAAGGTGACATACAGGATTGCCTCGGGAAACCGATAATTCCCAACCCGCTGCCCAGCCGCCCGGAGGACCAGCATCTCGGCATGAGCGGTCGGATCCCGGAGGGCGATGGGGCGATTATGGGCTGTAGCCAGGACGGCACCATCCTGGACCAACGCGGCACCCACTGGGACCTCGCCCTCCCCGCCCGCTCGTCGCGCCTCCTCGAGGGCGATCTCCATCCAGGGAGGATGTCCATCAAGGGCTGCCTCGTTGTCCGAAGACATCGTATACCTCAGGTGAGAGTGGTCAGAGTATAACAAAGGGATCCTTGGAGGGCAACCACAAGGGGGGTGCTACGCTTCCTGCTCAAGAAGCCGATCCACTTTCGTCCGGAGATCGTGAACTAAGGCTTGGTGGTGGAGCTCAAGCCGCCGCTTTTCCAGTGCCCGTTTCACGGAATGGAGCATGACCTCGTTCTTGAACCCCTTTACAATGAAGTCAAAGGCTCCCAGCTTCAGCGCCGTAATGACGTTATGGGAGGATGGATGGGCGGTAACCACGATGACCGGCGTCTCGGGCGTGGTCGTTCTCAATCGCTCGATCAGCTCGAGGCCCGGCACGCCCGGCAGGACAAGATCGACTAAGACTATGTCGACCGGTTTCAGCTGCAAGATCTCGAGGGCCTGAGCGCCCGTGGCTGCGGTGAGGACCTTATACCCGTGCTCTCGGAGGAGGTCAGCATAGATCGTCCGCTCCATCAGCTCGTCCTCAACGATGAGGATGGTAGCCAAGGGGGAGCGCGTCGGATCCGCTTTGGTGGAATCTTGAGCGGCCCCATCCCCACGTCGGGCCGCCTCGAGCTCGTGCAGGTAGAGCAGGGTGCGTTCCAGCTCCGCCCGCAAGCGCTTCGCTTTGAGAAATGTCCGAACCCGGATGAGGAGTTCACTCCGTGCGATTGGCTTTCCCAGAAAGTCGTCAGCGCCCCCTTCTAGAGCCTTTTCCTTCTCCTCGACTTGGTCGAGGGCGGTAATGACCACAACGGGGGTGTCGCTCGTCTCCTTCCTGGCTTTCAGTTCCCGTAACAGATCGTGGCCGTTCATGCCCGGCATCATGAGGTCGAGGAGGATCAAGTCTGGAGTGTCCTTCGCGACCGTCTGGAGCGCTTCCTCACCGCTCGTGGCGGTCAAGACTCTAAATCCTGCACCCTCTAAGCTGGATACGAGGATCTCGAGCGCTTCGGGATCGTCATCCACCGCCAAGATTTTCCCTTGTGGCTGTCCTGCCGCTCGATCGTCCATAAATTGCCCTGAATCCTGCTGGTTATCCATGATCGACACTGCTCCGTGCTTTATTTTCGTGCACTTTTTGTGCCAATGCACAGGCTCCCATTCCCGACCGAATGCCGGCATCCCCTTCCCTATGTGCCCATGTTTCAAGGCCACCAAGGGTTCTAACGTGAGGCCACTCTGCCCCTCGGCTTGCTCAAAGTCCTGCGTGATCACTGATCTCCTGAAAGGGGTTTTGCGAATCAAGCCTTGGGCCTGTTTTTGTGGAAAAGGCTTGACCGAAGCTGGAGCACCCAATTATGTTAAACGCCCAACCAGCCAGAATAAGGTATCACCATTCCTCGCCTCAAGGCGGGACCAAGGGCGCTGGGGAGACAACGCCAGACCGGATATCATCATGAAGAAACGCAGCTTGAGACAAAAGCGTGTTCTGGGGGCCCTTGTATTCGTTGCGGCCTCCGGCCTTCTCGTGATTGCCCTTTCCATTGCCATTGCCCCAAACATTGAGAACACACATGCCGTGAAGGACCGGCAACGCAATATGCTTTTGGAAGGGCGCGACGCATGGCGGCTCCCGGACTTCACCTTCATCGAGCGGAGTGGCAAGCAGGTCACGCTGGCCAACCTCCGGGGAAAAGTCTGGATTGCCGACTTCATCTGGACACGGTGTCCAGATGCCTGCCCGCTGATGAGCGCCGTGATGGCGAGGCTTCAGGCCGAATTCGCCGACGAACCCGAGCTCCGCCTGGTTTCATTCAGCGTCGACCCCCAATTCGACACACCGGCCGTCCTCGCCTCCTATGCCGCCAAATTCGGTGCAGATCGCGATCAGTGGTTATTCCTCACCGGGGAGAAGGAGGCCATATACCATGTGATCCAAAAGGGATTCAGGTTGCTCGTGTTCGACCCCGACGATGCAAAGGCCTCCCACGATCCGGAACTGCCAGGCAGGTCGGTGCCACAGGGATGGCTTGGTCCCGCTGTCGCCTGGGCGCATGGTGTTGGCGAGCACCGGGAAAATCCGGTCATTCACAGCGACCGATTCGTCCTGGTGGATCGGGCTGGGCAGATTCGGGGCTACTACCGCAGCACCGACCCTCAGGACCTGATGCGCCTGAAGCAAGATACGTGGAAGCTCCTGCGGACCAGGGGCACCTGATGTGGACATCCGCGCTACGGTCCTTGGCCAGCAGAGACTGCCGAGGGTGCCAGCACTGCGGCTTGACACAATTTGTAAAGTCGAGGATACTCTAAAACCCTCCCCGCCATTTTCAACGGTGGCCGACGGTCCGTGCGGAGGAAAGCATCGGTCAAGCTTTAGTAGAAAGAGACCTTGGGAGACGATCAGCGATGAAAACCGTCAAGCACATTTTGCAAGATAAAGGACACAATATCTGGCACACAACACCTGATGCACTGGTGATTGATGCCTTGAAACTCATGGCCGAAAAGGAAGTGGGGTCGTTACTGGTGCTTGACGAGGGGAAATTGGTCGGCATTATCTCGGAAAGGGATTACGCCCGGAAGGTCATTCTCAAAGGGAAATCCTCCTTGGACACCCCCGTCGGGGAGATTATGACCCCAAAGGTGATTTCTGTACGCCCAGAAAATACCATCGAAGAATGCATGGCGCTGATGACGGACAAACATATCCGACACCTTCCCGTGGTCGTCGATGAGAAGGTGGTTGGCGTCGTCTCCATCGGCGACGTGGTCAAGGCTGAACTCGCCGAAAAGGACTTTTTGATAAAGCAGCTCAAAAACTACATTACGGGAGACAGATAGCGGTCACGCCAAGGATTTTATTCACTTTGTTTAAGGGAATGCCCTCAATCTACGGTCTACATCAGCTCTTGACTCATGGGGACCTCTGGCAAGAGCTTCATGACGTCAACGTATCCAAGCAATTTGGACCACTCGGCTTCCTCACGGCAAAACTCTCTCCTGTCACAGTACCACGCCCTCCGTCCCCGTTCCTATTCAGGCACCCTCAACCGCTAGGGAAAGATTGACATTCGCAGATGAAGGCACGCGATCTTAGCCTGGGGAAGTGTTGTGGTAAAATCAGGCCTGGAACGGCTGTACGACTAGGCAGAGAATCGTCCGGGGGAGAATTGTATGAAAGTCGGGGTCCCCAAAGAGATCGTAGTCGGCGAGAATCGGGTGGCCCTGGTCCCTGATGCTGTTGGCCTGCTGCGAAAGGCGGGACTGCAGATCCTGTTCGAATCCGGGGCCGGAGAGGGTGCATTTTTTCCGGATCGTGCCTACGAGGCTGCCGGGGCTACGATCGTGTCCGATCCCGTCGCTCTGTTCACGGAGGCGGACGTGGTGCTCAAAGTGCAGACGCCCGTGCTCAATCCTGTCCTGGGCAAGCATGAGGTTGAGCTGATGCGGGAAGGCACCGTACTCATCAGCTTTTTGCAGCCCGTTAGCCACCCAGATCTAGTCAACTGCTTGGCAGAGAGGAAGATCACGGTCTTCAGCATGGACCTCATCCCTCGCATCGCCCGGGCCCAAAAGATGGATGCTCTCTCTTCGCAGAGCACAGTTGCGGGCTACAAGGCCGTGCTCGTTGCTGCAAGCTCGCTAGGCAAATTCTTTCCGATGCTGGTGACGGCGGCGGGAACCATTCCCCCGGCCAAGGTTCTGGTCCTGGGGGCTGGCGTGGCCGGGCTCCAGGCCATCGCAACGGCTCGGCGTCTGGGGGCAATGGTCCAGGCCTACGACATTCGGCCGGCCGTTAAGGAACAGGTGGAAAGTCTCGGCGGCACCTTCATTGAACTCGATCTGGGGGGGGAGAAGACGGAGGATGTGAGCGGATACGCAGAAGAGCTGACGGCGAAATCACAGGAGCGAGAGAAGGTGTTGCTTCGCCGCCATGTCCCGGAGGCGGATATCGTCATCACCACGGCATTGATCCCAGGGAAACGGGCTCCCGTGCTGATCACCGCCGAGATGGTCCAGGATATGAAGGCCGGCTCGGTGATCGTGGACCTCGCTGCAGAGGCGGGTGGGAATTGCGAGCTGACCGAGCCAGACAGTGTTGTAACAAGGTATGGCGTCACCATCCACGGGCCGCTCAACGTCCCCAGCACTATGCCCGTGCACGCCAGCCAGATGTATTCCAAGAACATCTCAAGCCTTCTGCTCCAACTGGTGCGCAACGGGAAGCTCGAACTCGATTTCAACGACCCGGTCATCAACGATACCTGCATCACACATGAGGGGAGGGCGAGACACCAATGAGCGAAGGTCTGGTTATTCTCTTGGTCATCTTCGTGCTCGCGATGTTCGTGGGCTTCGAGGTCATCGCCAAGGTTCCAAACACGTTGCACACGCCACTGATGTCGGGATCGAACGCCATCTCGGGCATCACGATCATCGGTGCGATGATCGTGGCGGGGATGGGGACCACGACCCTCGCGACAATTCTCGGAGTCATTGCAGTGGCGTTCGCGATGATCAATGTGGTCGGCGGTTACGTCGTGACCGATCGGATGCTCCAGATGTTCAAGACAAAGCCGGAGGCCAAGCGATAATGGCTGGCTTCATCGAGCTCGCCTATCTCGTCGCCGCCTCCCTTTTCATCCTCGGCCTCAAGCGTCTTGCCGCGCCGGCCACGGCGCGGCAGGGGAATTTGCTCTCCGCGGTGGGCATGCTCATCGCGATAGTTGCCACCCTTTTTGACCAGCAGATTTTGAGCTTTCAGTGGATCGTCGTCGGAGGCGTGATCGGGTCGGCGCTGGGCCTCTGGATCGCCCGCACGGTCAAGATGACTGCCATGCCGCAGATGGTCGGGATCTTGAACGGCCTTGGCGGTGGGGCCTCGCAGCTTGTTGCCGCGGCCGTGTGGCATCGGCTCATGCAACCCGGAGCTATCCTTCCTCTGGACACCGCGGTCAGCATCTATGCGAGTACGCTCATCGGAGGGGTAACACTTTCTGGAAGCATTGTGGCCGCCGGGAAACTCCAAGAGATCATCCCCGGCCGACCGGTGCTCTTCCGATTCCAGCACGTGCTCAATCTGATCCTGCTCCTGGCCGGGGCATCGATGGGTACTTATCTGCTGATCTCGCCCGGCCACCCGGGCGTGTTCATTACGATGAACCTCATAGCTCTGATCGTCGGGGTGCTTGTCGTCATCCCGATTGGGGGAGCGGACATGCCGGTCGTCATCTGCCTTCTGAACTCCTATTCAGGGTTGGCGGCTGCGACGACCGGGTTTGTGATTTCGAACCACGGCCTGATTATTAGCGGTGCCCTGGTGGGCGCATCGGGGATTATCCTGACCCAGATCATGTGCCGGGCGATGAACCGGTCATTCACCAATGTCTTGTTCGGCGGGTTCGGTGCGGTGAGTAAGGTAGCCCTAGCCGGTGGCACGGTAGGGCCCAGCGGAAAGTCCGCCCAAGAGATCTCCGCAGAGGATGTTTCCATCCTGCTGGCCTATGCCCGTTCGGTCATCATTGCGCCGGGCTATGGATTGGCCGTTGCCCAGGCTCAGCACCAGGTGCGGGAATTGGACGAGCTACTGGAAAAGCGAGGCGTAGAGGTCAAATACGCCATTCACCCCGTGGCCGGGCGCATGCCGGGTCATATGAACGTGCTGTTGGCAGAGGCGAACGTGCCGTACCCGAAGCTTCTTGATATGGAGCAGATCAACAGCCAGTTTGAAAGGACGGACGTGGCCTTAGTCGTCGGTGCGAATGACGTGGTGAACCCGGCTGCCCGGAACAACCCGAACAGCCCCATCTACGGCATGCCAATCCTGGACGTCGACAATGCCCGACACATCATTTTCCTCAAGCGCAGCATGAATCCGGGCTTTGCCGGAATCGACAACGAACTCTTTTACAACGAGAAGACTTTCATGCTCTTTGGGGATGCTCGAGACTCTCTAATCAAGCTGGTGAATGAGGTGAAAACCGCTTGATTCGACTCCTCCTCTTTGCTGTTTCGAACCCCTGCCTGAAACACGCTTTCCCCTCTGAAATGCCAAGCAATCAACGTGGCGGAGGAAAAAATCCGGGAAGGTTCGCTCAAGTTCCGCTTGCTCTGCCAGAACCAGCGGGGGGACCTGGTCTTGGAAGGCTGGGCGCACCTCTCTTCTATCGCAGAAGGGACGGTGGAAAAGATCGGATGGGAGGTCGAAGGGATCCAGGTGCAGGTGGCGCAAGCTGTTTCGGAGCAGACCTGCGTATCAGATAGGGGAAGGCAGAGGAAAAAAGCCGTTTAAAATAGTGGCGCCCCAAGTGACCCATCGGTTTCCCAGCTCCCGGTGGCCTTCATCCCCCTCCCGTTCCGAATCCGGTTCTGCTCGCCTTTCGGCTCACAGCTCCTTTTCCGGTCCAGGACGGGTTTACGACCCTCGGGTTCCGCTACTTCCTTTGGACCCCTTGGAGCGACGATAGATTATCCCTCTCACATTCGCTTGTCAAGAAATTATCTTGTGGACATCACTCGGCCGACGCCTTGTGAATCTTCAGGATCTTCACATCGAAGTAGCGGGTCCTGCCAGCCAGGGGATGGTTGAAGTCCAGCACAACCGTTTGGTCCCTGATCTCTGCCACCCGGGCCTGAAAAGTCCGGCCGCTGGCATCGCGGCCCTCGAGCTGTGCATCGACTCTGAGCGCGTCTTGTGGAACCTGCTCCTTCTTTACTTCAACAAAGGCCTCGTCGTTGACCGGGCCATAGCCTTCCTCCGGTTTGATCGTGACCTGCTTACTATCACCCATCTTCATCCTCTCTAACGCCTTCTCCAGTCCGGGGATAATTTGTTGAGATCCATGAACATAGGTCAACGGATCAGAATCGACATTGGTATCTATCACCGCTTTGTCTTCCAGCCTGAGGGTATACTCAATGGAGACTTTCGTGCCTGCTGAAACCGTCATCTCTTTTTCTCCCTCCTCTGATTCGGCGTGGACGGACATCGGTGAAATAAACGCCCAGAGGATAGCACTAAAAGCCACCCAGGGCTTGATCCCGTCCCGTTTCGCCGGACGTGTCCTCTCTCCCTCCTTACGGATTCCGATGGGGAGTATTCCGACGGACCGCTTGCTCGACATCGTGGTTCCTCGTCGCGAAGGGGTCCCTGGAAAAAAAGAGCCCTCACAGGCTCGCGAAGCCTTTGAGGGCTGTCAAAGCAATACAAAAGATCCGAGACACCTTCAGCCGGGATCGTTGCCCGTACTTTATCAACGTACAAGCCATTCCCTCTGCTCTCAAGAATAATAGGGGGCTCCGGTCCGGCGCTTGACACCCTTATCCAGCAGGGGATACTGGGAGCCCTCTCCAGAAGTGTAAAGGATCCGAATATCGGCGAGCTCCCTCGGGGGGTGATCCTGCACGTTGCGAGGCAAGACACCCCCGAAGGTCACCAATTCGTCTTTGAGGGGAGGGAGGAGTAACCTCCCTCGGGCAATGGCGCCCCAGCACTCAGACGTCTTCTCGGGTCCCAGATGGCCCGGGAGGGCGTTTTGCTTTTTCGAGGGCACTGATCTTACCACCAGGCCGTCACGCATGTCGGCCGAGGCCACCCAATATGTGGCATACTATTCAAAGATGCCATACCATATATTGTTTTTTTCTTGACATGTCCCAGGCCAAAAGAATATAAGACCATCCATACCACCAACGCGAGACATCATCACGTCGAACTCGTCGATACCAGCGCTCGCCACCAAAAGAGTTGATCGAATATTGGCGGGTGGAATAACGGGAACAGATCATCCAGGGAGATCCTTGCAGGGGGCGCGACGCATATCATCGAGGCGTTCGAGATCTCCGCCAGCAGGCCAGGGAACACGTTTGGGCAAAGTCGTTCCGAGAGGAGAGAGGCGAAACGAACCTGCACGGGGAAAGGAGGCGATGGATGAATCAAATGGAGCAGGCCTTGTCAGGTTTGAGGGAACTCATCGACCATTATGGAAAGGAGATCCGAGCTGTCTCCGAGGAAGTGCTCAACGGGGGTCGGGAAACTTCACCGGAGGAGTTCCAGAGCAAAGTCACCGAGATCCAAGACCGCACCCATCGTGAAGCCTCGGAGAGGTATGATCAGCTCGTGGGGGTCGGTGCAGAGGTGGAGCAGGAGTATCTCAGTAGGATCAACCTGATCAAGGACATGGTTGGGCGCGCGGCGGTGCTTAGAGAGGTCATCAACACAACGGTGAAGCCAGTAATGGTCAGTCCCTAGCTCTCTGCCACAATCGTTGGTGCATCCTGACGCCCTCTCGGGTCGAGTACGGCTCGGGAGGGCGTTTCGTTTTTCCGAATAAACAACTGATCCTTATGCTGGTGCGAGGCTGCTTCTTGCTGAGGCCCGATACCATTCCCAGGACGAAACCGAAAGCCATCAACGCATACAGACTCATGAAGTCCTAGGGAGCCTCTCCCCGCAATACGCCATTCGGTCAGTGAGGTCTGACCCTTTACGCTGCGGAGAAAATTTTCGCGGTTTCGACGAGAGAGCTGGTGTTTCCTTTGAACGCGTCCCTCAGTGCCACGAAACGCTCAGCAGCGGCTCGTGGAATAAGATCACGGCAGAACAGAACAATGACCAGCATCTGGCCGCCAGCGTACCCCCCTCCCACACCAAAAACACTTTTCAGGTTATAGCCGGAAACAAAGTCTTGCGCCGGAATGATCTTCCTCCCCTGGTGATCCGTAGCTTCGGCGGCATTCTCGACAAAGAATAGACCAGCCGCACGGTCCATCTTTTTTATGACTTCTGCATCCTGGGTGTCGACCCAGTCCAAGGGGACACCCAGCTCCTTAAGCAGACGGGAAATCATCGGAATGGCATCGACGAAAGCCGAAGAAACCAGGGGTATCCCGACATGCCCTTTGGACTTGCGGCGGTCGTTCCAGTCCGCCTCTTGGCCGTGGGTTCCGATGAGCGAGAGGACCGGCGTAGTGGCCTTCAAATTCGAGGCAGCCCCGGCTGACTCGGCGAGGCTCTGAACAAACGCCTTGTTCGTCCCGGGTAACGTGCCGAAAGGAACCGTAAAATAGACCCGGGCCAAAACCACCGATTCCTGGAACTGGGTGTGCAGCGCAGTGGCCAGCTCCTGTGCGGTTTCCTCCAGGCACTTCGATTGCTGTGCCCGTGGTTCTACCTTACCCCAGAGTTCTGTAATCGTGGACGCAGTCGCTTGTTCGATCTTCATGGCGCTCCCTCCCTCTCTTCTCCATTGTCACGCAGGTTCCACACATTCAATTTCCCGCCCACGGCCCGTGCGCCCTCGTTCAAGGACCCGGTTCGGTACCCCTGCAGGTCGACGGTGACATGGACAAAGCCTGCTGCCCGAAAGCGTCGAAGGATCTCGCTGCGCACCTCGGGAGCGAACAGTCGATGCACCTCCTCCGGCGCAACCTCAATGCGGGCGACTGTATCGTGATACCGAACCCGGTAGACGCGGAAACGCAATTCCCGCAGGACGCGCTCGCACTGCGCCACCTGGGTGAGGCGGTCAGGCGTGATCTCGGTCCCGTACGGAAACCGGCTGGACAAACACGCCAGGGCAGGCTTGTCCCAGACCGGCAGATCAATCCGACGGGCCGCCTCGCGGATATCACCCTTGGTGAATCCGATCTCGTCGAGTGGAGAGCGCACGCCATGTTCGCGCGCGGCCTGGCGCCCGGGACGGTGGTCGCTCCGATCGTCGACGTTGAATCCATCAAGAACGAATGGAATCCCCAACCGGCGGGCCTGTTCAATGGCCGTGCTGTACAGTTCAGTTTTGCAGAAGTAGCAGCGGTTTACCGGATTCCCGGCGTAGCGGGGATCGTCGAGCTCATGCGTTTCGACAAGCAGATGGCGCGCCCCAAGCTGTTCGGCCAAACGTTGCGCGGCGATTTTTTCATCGGGAGCAAGACTCGGGGAAACCGCCGTGAGTGCCACAGCATCCTCTCTCAGAATGCCAACCGATTCGGCGAGCAGGAAGCCTGAGTCCACGCCTCCCGAGAAACAGACCACCACCCGTCCCATTTCACGAAGGCGGTTACGCAGCTGTGCGACCTTGGCGTCCAGCTTAGGCACAGTGGCCATCCAGTTGGTCGGGGTTGTGTCTGGAATTACCCTATTAGGAGCTCAGCGGCATCATAGAGATTGCTTGCGCGGGCTACTTATAATACCCAAACGCCCCCCTGTCCAGTTTTATTTCCTCAGGGTGTCCAAATTTCTGATGGGCTGTCAATTAAGCGAAAGGCAAGATCAGAAGGGCATTGACGGGAGGATATGCCTCAACTGGTGGGGATCACCTGGGACAGGGTAGCCTTCGCTTGCGTGTTCAGTTCGAGCCATCGGAGGCTGTGTCGGTATCTTCCATTCGTCTGACGCACTCCGACTCCCACGACTTCTGCCAATTCTTTAAAGTCTGCCCCCTCAATCTGCATGAAGACTTCGACCCGAGTGAGGAGGGGCAGGCATTCGGGCAGCCAGAGCTGCGCGCCACCCGAGCTGACGTCCTTTGTTTCACCCCTCAGCGCCCGGGAGTCCACGACCGGCCAGGGGCAGCATTC
>JAAXQN010000114.1 GCA_012974305.1 Candidatus Methylomirabilis sp.
CATCGTCAATCTCCGGGATCTGGATCGGATCGAAGCCGGGACGACGGTCACTCCTCTTCTCCTCCTGGAACGAGGTCTCATCAAGGGGGTAAAGGCCGGGGTCAAGGTTCTGGGAGATGGAAATCTTTCGCATCCCGTCACGGTGGAGGCGCACCGCTTTTCTGAGGCTGCCCTCCGCAAGATTGACGCCGCAGGAGGGGCGGCCAAGGTGATCGAGGAGCCATGAGCGACTTCGTCAACATCTTCAAAGTCCCCGAACTCAGGAAGCGCCTCCTCTTCACCGGCCTGATCCTTATCGTCTACCGCATCGGGGCGCACATCCCTACCCCTGGTATCGATGCGGCGGCATTGGGTGATATCTTCGCCAAGGCTGGCGGCACGCTTTTTGGCTTCTTCGATCTCTTCTCCGGTGGGGCACTACGGCGCGCCAGTATCTTCGCCCTCGGGATCATGCCCTATATCGATGCCTCGATCATTCTTCAGCTCTTGGCGGTGGTCGTTCCGTATATCGAGCGGCTCCAAAAAGAGGGGGCCGAGGGACGGAAAAAGATTACCATGTATACCCGGTACGGGACGGTCCTCATCGCCGTGATCCAGGGGATGGGCATTGCCATCGGGCTGGAGGGGATCACCGCGGAATCGGGGGCGCTGGTCGTGCCCAATCCCGGCTGGGGCTTTCGCATCATGACTACCCTGACCCTAACCGCCGGCAGTGTCCTTCTCATGTGGCTGGGAGAGCAGATTTCAGAGCGGGGGATCGGCAATGGGATCTCACTTCTCATCTTTGCCGGGATCATCGTCAACCTTCCCGAGGCAATTTACCTTTCCTTCCAACTCCTCCGGACCGGTGAGATGAAGGCCTACGTTTTTCTCTTTATCATAGTCGTTATGGTCGTAGTGGTGGCCGGGGTGGTCATTATGACGTTAGGCCAGCGGCCCATTCCAGTCCAGTATGCCAAACGGGTCGTTGGCAGGAGGGTATACGGAGGACAGGCAACACATATCCCCTTACGGGTGAACACGGCCGGCGTGATCCCTGTCATTTTCGCCGCCTCAATCATCGTGTTGCCGGCGACGGCGGCCCAGTTTATCGCGCATCCCTGGATGCAGTCGGTGGCGCAGGTGCTCTCGCCGGGGTCGATCAGTTACTTTGCGCTCTACGGCGGGAGTATCATTTTCTTCACCTACTTCTATACCGCTATCATCTTTAACCCCGCCGATGTCGCGGAAAACTTGAAAAAATACGGGGGCTTCGTTCCAGGTATCCGCCCGGGCGCGAAGACGGCGGAGTATGTCGAAAAGGTGCTCGACCGGGTCACCTTCGTCGGGGCCATCTACCTGGCGCTGATCTCCATTTTTCCGGAAGTCCTGATCATGTGGGCGAATGTCCCCTTCTTCTTCGGCGGGACCTCCCTGCTCATCGTGGTCGGTGTCGCCTTGGATACCGCGCAGCAGATCGAGGCTCATCTCGTGATGCGCCACTATGAAGGGTTCCTCAAGAAGGGAAAGATGAAGGGGCGAACCTTCTGAAACTTGAAGGCGGTGGTTTTTTTCGATATGCTAAGAGTTTAGGCATGCAAGTCATCCTCCTCGGCCCTCCCGGGGCGGGCAAGGGGACCCAAGCCAAGATGCTGACCGAGCAATATGGGGTTCCCCAGATCTCTACCGGGGATATCCTGCGGGCCGCTGTGGCTGCGGGGACTCCTCTCGGGAAAGAGGCCAAGACGTACATGGACCGGGGGGCGTTGGTCCCGGACGAGGCCGTGACCGGTATCGTCCGCGACCGCCTGACCGAGCCTGACTGTCAGGCAGGGTATCTTCTCGATGGTTTTCCCCGGACCGTGGCGCAAGCGGAGGCGCTGACGCGCATGCTGAAAGAATTGGGGACGTCACTCCCCACCGGAGTGAGCCTCGACGTAACAGAGGAGGAATTGATCCGCCGCCTCGCCGGACGGCGAACGTGCCAGGCCTGTGGAGAACCCTTTCATGTGGAGTTTCATCCCCCCCGGGTTGGCGGCATCTGTGACAAGTGCAGCGGGAATCTCATCCAACGGGACGATGATCAGGAGGAGACGATCCGTCGGCGCCTCCAGGTCTATCGCGAGCAGACCGAGCCGCTGATCGGGTATTATCAGAGGCAGGGACTGTTGAAGACGGTCAAGGGGCTGGGAGACACGGGAGATATCGTTTGCACGGATATCGAGGGTCCTCGAAGGGTGAGACGGTCAAACTGCCGCTCCGCAGTCCCATAGAGTACAAAGCACTGTGGGAGGTGGATCGTATAGGTCAGGCCAGCCGGCTCGTCGCCGAGGCGTTGTTGGCCCTCCGGGAGGAGAGCCAACCCGGGGTGAAGACGGCAGAACTCGATCGTTTTGCCGAGGCCTTTCTCCTCGAACGGGGAGCGCAACCTGCCTTCAAGGGATACCGGGGTTATCCGTGTACCGTGTGCACCTCGGTAAACGAAGAGGTAGTGCACGGTCTTCCCTCCGAGCGCCGGCTTCAGGAAGGAGAGATCCTGAGTTTAGACCTTGGGGCGATTGTGGAAGGGTATTATGGAGATGCGGCGCTGACCGTTCCTATCGGGGAAATTTCTCCAGAAGCGAGGCGGCTCCTCCAGGTCACCCGCGAGGCACTGCACCGCGGGGTCGCGGCAGCGGTGCCGGGTCAGCACCTGACAGATATCTCCCATGCGATTCAGACTTACGTGGAGGCTGATGGCTTCTCGGTGGTTCGGATCTTCGTTGGGCATGGAATTGGGCGGGCCCTACACGAAGAGCCTCAAATCCCCAACTTTGGCCCCCCGGGTCGTGGGCCACTCCTGAAGCCTGGAATGGTTCTGGCCATTGAACCCATGGTGAATGCCGGGACCCACGAGGTGACCATCCTCGAGGATCGATGGACCGCGGTGACCCAGGATGGTTCGCTGTCTGCCCACTTTGAGCACACGATTGTCATCACTGAAAAGGGCCCCGAGATTCTCACCCGTTCCGAAACGGGAGAAACTTGGTAGGAGGTCGATGCGTAAGAGGTCCGCTGGACAGCGCAGAAGGAGGTCCGCTGGACAGCCCAAAAAGAAGCCTGCTGAACAAGCCCTAAAGAAGGAAGAGGCGATCGAGGTCGAAGGGACCGTGGTCGAGCCCTTGCCGAACGCCATGTTTCGTGTGGAGTTCGAGACGGGCCACAAAGTGCTAGCCCACATATCGGGGAAGATGCGGATGCATTTTATCCGGATCCTCCCGGGGGATAAAGTTATTGTGGAGCTCAGTCCCTACGATCTGAACCGAGGTCGCATCATTTATCGCCACAAGTAGTCCAAAGTCCGATGGTCCAAGGCCTGAAGTCACGGAAGAGGACTTTGGACGTAGGACGAAGGACGCAGGACGAACAATGAAAGTGCGGGCGTCGGTAAAACCAATCTGTGAGAAGTGCAAGGTAATCAAGCGTAAAGGGGTTGTTCGGATCGTCTGCGAAAATCCTCGACACAAACAGCGACAGGGCTAGCGCAGACAGATGACCGATGACCGTCGTAACCGGGTCGTCGGTGAACGGATAACAAGGAGGACAAATGGCGCGAATCGCAGGCGTGGATCTTCCGCGCGAGAAACGGGTGGAGGTGGCTCTCACTTACATCTTTGGGATCGGTCGCTCGTCTTCTCGCAGGATCCTGAGTGAGGCCAATGTCAGCACTGATGTGCGCGTGAAGAACTTGACCGAAGATGAGGTGAATCGCATTCGGCGGGCGATCGAGGGCCAGTTTAAGGTCGAGGGAGACCTCCGTCGAGATGTGGGCATGAACATCAAGCGACTTATGGACATCGGCAGCTACCGGGGTCTCAGACATAGACGGGGGCTTCCGGTCCGGGGCCAGCGGACTCATACGAATGCCCGGACCCGGAAAGGCCCTCGCCGCACGGTAGGTGCCCGGCGGAAGAGGTAGGAGGGAAACCATGGCGGCAACGCGACGACGGGGAGGGGCCCGGGCCGTTCCCAAGAGGGAGGCCAAGAACATCACACAAGGAGTCGCCCATGTCCAGGCCACCTTCAATAATACCATCGTGACCATTACCGACCTGCAGGGGAATGTGGTGACCTGGGCCAGTGCCGGCAGTGTGGGCTTCAAGGGGTCACGAAAGAGTACCCCCTTTGCTGCTCAGACTGCCGCGGAGAATGCGGCGCAGAAAGCTATGTCGCATGGGATGAGAGAGGTGAGGGTCTATGTGAAGGGCCCGGGGGCTGGCCGGGAGGCGGCGATCCGATCACTGCAGGCAGCGGGACTCGAGATCACGGCGATCAAAGACGCGACGCCCATTCCGCACAATGGCTGCCGCCCGCCGAAGCGTCGGCGGGTATGACGGGAAGGAGTCTCAACGGTGGCACGATATACCGGTTCTGTTTGTAAACTGTGTCGACGGGAAGGATTGAAACTGTTCCTGAAAGGGGACCGGTGCTTCAGTCCCAAGTGTGCCATTGAGAAGCGCAACTACCCCCCGGGCGAGCACGGACAACGGCGGCGTGTGAAGGTAACTGACTATGGGCTTCAGCTGCGCGAAAAGCAAAAGATGAAACGGGTTTACAGCATCTTGGAGCGGCAATTCCGCAACTATTTCCATATGGCCGAGCGACAGAAAGGAATCACCGGAGAGAATCTTCTCCGCTTGTTGGAGCGGCGGCTTGATAATGTGGTCTACCGTGTAGGCTTTGCCTCGTCTCGGATTGAAGCTCGCCAGATCGTCAGACATGGTCACCTCTTGGTGAATGGCCGGAGGGTAGACATTCCTTCCTATCTGGTCCGGCCTGGAGACCACGTGCAGGTCTCGGACAAAAGTCGTGAAATGCTGGCGATCAAGGCGGCCTTGGAGGGGGTCAAGAAGCGGGAAATTCCCTCCTGGCTTGAGTTGGATCCCCAAGCCATGCGGGGTGTGGTCCGGGTCCTCCCTGCTCGGGAAGATATCGTCATTCCGGTCCAAGAGCAGTTGGTGGTGGCCCTGTATTCTAAATAGCGCCGCGTAGCGCACAAGTCCCCCTTGGGGCGGGGACACGGAGGTTGTCGTTGATGCTGCAAAAAGTAAAAGGTTTTCACAAGCCGAAGGGGCTAGAGTGTGAGCTCGAGACCTTGACGAGTACTTATGGGAAGTTCATTGCCGAGCCATTGGAACGGGGATTCGGCCAGACCTTGGGGAACTCCCTGCGCCGGATCCTCCTCTCCTCCGTCGAGGGGGCGGCGGTCACCACGGTCCGGATCGCGAGCGTCCACCATGAGTTTTCCACCATCCCTGGTGTGAAGGAAGACGTGACCGATCTTGTCCTGAATATCAAAGGCCTCCGCGTCAAGATGGCAGTGGAGGGACCGAGGACCCTACACCTGAAGGCCACCGGCCCGGGAGAGGTCCGGGCTTCCCAGATTGTGTCCGATGCTGAGGTGGAGATTGTGAATCCCAACTTTTATATTGCAACTCTCGACAAAGATGGGAAGTTGCAGATGGAGATTGAGGTGGGCAGGGGGCGGGGTTACGCGTCTGCAGAGCGGAACAAGCGGGAGAATCAACCTGTGGATGTTCTCGCCGTCGATTCAGTCTTCTCTCCCATCGTTCGGGTCAACTACCAGGTGGAAGATACGCGGGTGGGTCACGCCACCGATTATAACAAGCTGACCCTCGAGGTCTGGACCGATGGAAGTATACTGCCGAAAGAGGCGGTGGTCTCTGCGGCCCGGATCCTCAAAGATCATCTCAACATCTTCAGCACCTTTGATGAGAGAGATGAGGAGCCGGAGGGGGGGGCGGATGAGGAGAAAGAGCGCCTCGTTGAATATCTGGCCCGAAGCGTAGATGAGTTGGAACTCTCTGTCCGCTCGGCCAACTGTCTCAAGAATTCCGATATTCAATATATCTGGCAGCTGGTTCAAAAGAGCGAGGCCGAGATGCTCAAGACCAAGAACTTCGGGCGGAAATCCTTGAACGAGATCAAAGAGATCTTATCCGGAATGGACCTCCATTTCGGGGTGAAACTAGACGACATCCCCGGCGGTCCCTGGTCAGCCTAAGAGGAGGACCGACGAAGGGTGGGGGGATAACGGATGCGGCATCGGAAACTTCGAAGGAAGCTCGGAAGGACTTCGGCTCATCGAGAGGCCTTGCTGCGCAACCTGACGACTTCTCTCCTTCTCTACGAGAAGATCATCACGACTGTCGCTAAGGCCAAGGAGCTTCGCAAGATCGCGGAGCGGATGATCACGCTGGCCAAACGAAATGATCTGCACGCCCGCCGACAAGCGGCAGACGTAATCCAGAATGAGCGGGTGTTGAAGAAGCTCTTTGAGACCATCGGCGAGCGGTACCGGGGGCGCAACGGGGGTTACACCCGAATTACCAAGCTCGAGTATCGGGTGGGGGATGGGGCCCCCCTGGCTGCGGTCGAACTGGTGGGCGCTGAGGTGAGCCCTGCGGTGGCGGCCAAGCGCGGGAAGAAGGAGAAAAAGAAAGAGAAACAAGCCGCTTCCCCCTAACCCCTTTCGCCACGAGTAGCCCTGGAACAACTACGGTTTCAGGGCTTTTCTTTTGTCCGACCTGTGCTACTCCTCCTCTATTGTGCCAGTGTACTCGATGGCGATCCCCCGCCGTACGCTCTGCGAGGCAGGACACCCCTTCTCATGGATTTCGATCGCCCGCTCAGCGTCCGAACGTTTTCCCTGAGGAACCTTCACGTGATAACGCACACTGATCTTGGTGATCAGCGGGTGCCCATCGACGTTTTCAATAGAGCCCTCGACCTCTGACCAGAGTTTATCCGGTTGAGTCGGAATTTTCCGCGCCGCTAGCGCCACGGCTAGCGTGCCCGTCATTCAGCCCGCCACAGCGGCGATCACGTGATCGAGCGTGGTCGGCAAATCCTCTTCCGGCTCCACCCCGTAGAATTTCTTGATCCCGCCGTGGATCCCGTAGCGCACCGGCTCCGTGAATGACTCGATGTAGGCTCGCCGAACCGGCCCTTTGTCTTTGAAGATCTTGGTCTTCGAGGTGTGGATCAGTTCTCCCATGCTCTCCTCCTGTCTTCAGCGGGGGTCAACAGATCTGTGGGGTCCTTTGCTGGTGAATTTCTACCACCGTGTTGGGCGTGGACAAGGTAGCAGGCAGGAGTCACCCGCGTCAAGTCAAACATGGTTTTAATTTTTCCCTTTACACCACAACAGGCTGTGTGCTACCTACAAGCCCGGGGATTTCTTGCCTGCATCAGTCGATGCTGATCAGGGGGGGGGATTCCATGAAAGCCTACGAAATCACGCAGATCCGGAATGTGGGGATCGTTGCCCATGGACAGGAGGGAAAGACCTCCTTGACGGAGGCGATCCTCTTTGACACCGGGGCGCTGCCCCGCCTTGGACGAGTAGAAGAGGGGAATACCGCGACCGACTTTGACGAGGGTGAGATCAAGCGGGGGATCAGTATCAGCTCGGCCGTCGCCTTCTGTGAGTGGAAGGGGGTCAAGGTGAATCTCATCGATACCCCCGGCTTCTCCAACTTTCTTCCCGACACCCGGATGTGCCTGCGCGTGGCGGATATCGCCCTCATCCTGGTCAGTGCGGTGGACGGGATCAAGGTCCAGACAGAAAAGGTCTGGGGATATGCGGAGGAGTATGGCATGCCGGTTGTCTTCTTTGCGAACAAAATGGATCGGGAACGGGCGGAACTTTTTCGTACGGTCGAGGATATTCGAAAAGGCTTGCATCCCGCAGCCATCCCCTTGCAAATCCCCATAGGGGCCGAGGCTGGCTTCCGCGGGGTGGTAGATCTGTTGGCGATGAAGGCGTACACCTTCCAGACCGACGGATCGGGAAAGGTCAAGGAGGAGGAGATACCGGCCGAGCTCAAGGACCGGGCGGGAGAGCTCCAGCATGCGCTCGTTGAGGCGGTGGCGGAGTCGGAAGATAGCTTGCTCGAGCGCTATCTCGAGAGTGGCACGCTGAGCCCCGAAGACCTGCAGACCGGCCTCCGACGGGCTATCGTCGCCAGGAAACTTTTCCCCGTCCTTTGCGGGTCGGCGTTGAAGAACATCGGCATCCAGCCTCTCCTCGATGTCTTAATCGATATCTGTCCCTCTCCCTTGGATCGGCCGCTGGTGGAGGGAAAAGACACGAAATCAAAGGAACGGGTTTCACGGGAGGCGCGGCCAGATGCACCGCTCACTGCGTTGATCTTCAAGACCATTGGGGATCCTTACGCCGGTAAGATCAGCGTTTTCCGGGTGTATGCCGGCCGACTGAGTGCCGATAGTAGTGTGTATAACACCGTCAAAGAGACGAGAGAGCGGATCGGACAGCTATCGCTCCTTCGGGGAAAGCACCAGGTCCCCGTCGACGAAGTGGGCCCGGGAGACATCGGAGCTGTGGTAAAGCTGAAGGAGACTGGTACAGGGGATACGCTTGCCGAGGAAAAATCTTCTATCCTGCTCGACCCCCTCCCTTCGCCCACACCCCTGATTTCTTACGCCATCGCTCCCAAGTCCAAAGGAGATGAGGAAAAAATGTCTGGGGCCTTAAGCCGCCTCCTGGAAGAGGACCCTAGCCTTAAGGTGAGCCGGGACCAGCAGACCAAGGAGACCATTATCTCCGGAATGGGGAAAGTCCACTTAGAGGTGGCGGTGGAACGACTCAAGCGGAGGTTCGGCGTAGACGTCGTCATGAAGACCCCTCGTGTGCCCTACAAGGAGACGATCCGGGGGAGCGCCTCCGTGCAGGGGAAATACAAAAAACAAACGGGGGGCCGTGGACAATACGGCGACTGCTGGATCAAGCTCGAGCCCATGCCGCGGGGTGAGAAATACGAATTTGCCAATCAGATCGTCGGCGGGGTGATCCCCAGACAATACATCCCGGCCGTGGAGAAGGGGGTCGTGGAGGCGATGGAACGAGGGGTCTTGGCAGGCTATCCCGTGACCAACGTCAAGGTGAGCCTCTATGATGGATCGTACCATTCAGTGGACTCTTCGGAGATGGCCTTTAAGATCGCCGGCTCCATGGCCTTGAAGAAGGGGGTTCAACAGGCCACCCCCATCCTTCTCGAGCCGATTATGGCGGTCGAGGTGAGCGCTCCCGACGATGCGATCGGGGATGTGATCGGCGATCTCAATTCTCGGCGGGGGCGGGTCATGGGGGTAGAGGGCAGGAGTAAGGGCCAGGGCATCAAGACGCTCGTCCCTCTCGCGGAAATGCTGGAGTATGCCCCCCAGCTGCGTTCCCTGACCGCAGATCGGGGAGACTACACCATGGAGTTTTCGCATTACGAGGAAGTTCCGGCCCACATCCAGGAAAAGCTGGTGGCCGAGGCCAAGCAGGAAGAAAAAGGGGACTAACGAAATTCCCCTTGCCTCTTGTCGGATGCTGTACTATATTCAGGGGGAGAAAAGTGGGCAATAGCCCACTTTCTTATTTTCTGGGGACGGGAAAGATGTCTACGGTCGATCTGGTTGTGGAGCGAGTCCGAACCGTGGCCCTTCCCCTGATAGAAAGCCAGGGGATGACGCTGGTGGACGTGGAATTTCGTCGGGAGGCGCGGGGCTGGGTGCTTCGGCTGTACCTGGACCGGCCGGAGGGGATCAGGCTGGAGGACTGCCGAGAGGTCAGTGAGCAGCTCTCTGACCTCTTGGACGTGGAAGGGTTCATCGAGCATCCTTATAGCTTGGAAGTTTCCTCACCCGGACTGAACCGCGTTCTCAAGACGCCGCAGGATTTCATGCAATTTGCTGGCCGGTTGGCCCGGCTCGAGACCGCCGCTCCTATCGGCGGGCAGCGACGGTTCCGTGGCCGATTAGAAGGATACCGGGAGGGCATGGTGATCTTGCGACAGGCGGAGGGGCCGACGCTTCTCTTACCCCTGGAGGCGATCGTGAAGGCCCGGCTTGAGGCCGAATTGTAGTTCCAAGTCCAATGTCCAAAGTCCAACGTCCGGGAGTCATGTTCTTAGACATTGGACCTTGGACGTTGGACCTTTCGTGAAGGGAGACGGATACCAGTGGATCTAATCCAAGTTATCGAGCAGATCGGACGAGAGAAAGGGATCGAACGAGAGGTGCTCATCGATGCCGTTGGGGCGGCGATCTTGTCCGCGTCTCGGAAAACCTTGGGGACTTTGTCGGAGTACCGGGTTGACTTTGATCAGGCCTCCGGGCGGTTTATTCTGTACAAGGTAAAGAAGATCGTGGAAGAGGTGACGAATCCACGGACCGAGATGACGCTTGAAGAGGCCCGTCGGCATCAGCCAGATCTTGAACTCGGGGGTGAGTTCCGGACTGAGGTCGAACCTCCAGGCTTTGGCCGGATTGCCGCCCAGACCGCAAAGCAGGTGATCATTCAGCGGGTCCGGGAGGCGGAACGAGACAGCATCTACCAGAGCTTCAAGAACCGCGAAGGAGAAATGATTACCGGAATCGTCCAGCGGGTGGTAAAGAGTAATGTGATCGTCAATGTGGGTAAGGCGGAAGCAATTCTTCCTCCTCGGGAGCAGCTTCCACGAGAGGATTATCGCCCTGGTGACCGGTTCCGAGCCTACATCGTAGAGGTCAAGAAGGGAACACGGGGGGCTACCGTGCTCCTGTCGCGCAGCCATCCGGGGATGTTGTTGAGGCTCTTCGAGCTCGAGGTTCCGGAGGTCGAGGAAGGGATTGTAGAGATCAAGGGGATAGCTCGGGAACCGGGGGAGCGGGCTAAGGTCGCCGTCATCTCCCGTGACAGCAACGTCGACCCGGTGGGGGCTTGCGTAGGCTACCGGGGTTCCCGAGTCCAGGTGATCGTCCGGGAGTTGGGGGGCGAGAAGATCGATATCATCCCCTGGCAAGAAAATCCGGCGAATTTCGTGCGGAATGCACTGGCCCCCGCTCAGGTGGAGTCCGTCACGGCGGATGAGTCAAGCCGCGCGCTGCATGTGATGGTGGCGGACGAGCAGCTGTCCCTAGCCATTGGAAGACGCGGGCAGAATGCTCGCCTGGCGGCCAAGCTGGTGGGGTGGAGGGTGGACATCAAGAGTCGGGCCGAGCTTGCTCGAGAGACAGAGCAAAAAGCGATTCAAGCTCGGGCCACCCTTGATGAGCTGGCAGGAGTCCCCGGGATTGGCCCCAGCATCGCGGGGCGACTGGTTGAGGCCGGCTTTAAGACGCTCGATCGACTGGTGCAGGCGTCCGCGGAGGACCTGATGGCCGTCAAAGGCATCGGGCCTCGGACGGCCGACAAGATCGTCATGGCCGTTCAAGAAGTCTTGTCCCGTCCCGCGTCGGCGAAGGAGCCAGCCGCGATCACCGAGGGAGTCCTCCCTGAGGAGGAGGCCGTCGGGGAAGGGGAAGCCACCGAGGAGGAGAAGGTCGCCGTGGAGGAGGAAATCCTCCAGCAGCAGCAGGCCGTTGAGCCGGAGATCGCGTAAATGACTGTGGTCTTACGAGCGACTATAGAGCGAACCTGCGTGGGTTGTGGGCGGAGACGAGAACAGGAGGAACTCGTTCGGTTCAGTGGCGGTCCGGCTGGGCTGCGCGCGTATCTGGAGAGAGGGGAAGGACGGGGAGCGTATCTCTGTCCCGACGCTGGATGCCTGGAACGGACGGTGAGGCGGAAGGCATTACAGCGAGCCCTTGGAGCGGAACTCGGCCCGTTGAGTGTTCAGCAGCTTCGGGAGTCGATCCAACAGGCAGTCCTTCAGAAGGTTCAAAGGCTCCTGGGCCTGGCTCGAAGAGCCAAAAGAGTCGTAGCGGGCTCCAGGGCGGTTTCGCGAGCGCTGCAGGCGGATAGAATTCGACTTCTCCTATTAAGTCGGGATATCGTGCCGCAAGGGGAAAAACAATTTCGGGTTGAGGCAAAGAGGCGTGGGGTCGCTATAGTGACTTTGTTCTCCCGGGATGAGCTGGGAGCACCACTCGGCGGTCCACGAGAAGTGGTCGGGCTTTTAGATGGGAGCTTTGCCCATGGCATCCTCCAGGCCGTGCGGTACTGGATCCCGTGAGCGACGGGGAGTAGCGGCCGGACGAGGAGCAGGAAGGGGAGGTGGTAGGCGTGAGTAAGATCCGGGTATTCGAGCTGGCCAAGGAGCTTGGCCTCTCCAACACAGAGGTCATCGAGCGCTTGGCAAAGGCGGGAGTCTCTGTCAAGAGCCACAGTAGCTCGGTGGACGAGGCGGCAGCTCGGGTAGCCTTATCGAAGCCAGGGGTCCGCGTAGAAAAGGTGGCAAAGAAGATAGCGAAGGAGAAACCTGCCCGAAAGCCGCCCGCGAAAGCTGAGGTAGCCAAGCGGAAAAAGGTGTCTGTTGCGGCAAAGCCTACCCCTGAGCCAAAAGTGGCAGCGAGACCGATCCCTGCGCCGCCCAAGTCGGCCCCAGAGGTGGAGACCAAGCCGAAGTCTCCGCCGACAGCGGTGGAGCGTCCCAGGGAGAAGGTCTCTCCCCGGCCCCCGGCCCGAGAGAAAGAGACGGTGGCTGTGAAGCCCAGACCTGCCACGGCACCGCCCAAGCCCGCGGCGCCACCGCCCAAGCCGGCCGCACCACCCACACCTCCTTCGGAGGTAAAGCGTCCCCGGGTTGGGGTTCGTCCTCCGGGGGCTCCTGTAGTAGAAAAGAAGGCTCCGGTGGCGGAACCGCCGTCCCGAGTGACGGCAGAACCCGCAGCGCCGACCGTCCCGGCCCCGCCGAAGGCGCCCGAGGTCACGGAACCGGTGAGCCCCCCGCTTGCCAAGGTAATCAAGATTCCTGAAATGATCACCGTGAAGGAGTTCAGCGAGAAACTCGGCACTAGCCCCAGTGAGATCATTAAGAAGTTGATGAAGATGGGGATCATGGCCACCGTCAACCAGAACCTGAATCCCGAACTAGTGAAGCAGGTTGCGGCCAAGATGGGTTTTGATGTGGAGATGGCCCCGGTTGAAGAGGTCGTCGCCGAAGTCGAGGACCCAACCCAACTCCGCTCCAGGCCACCCGTGGTGACGGTCATGGGGCATGTCGATCACGGGAAAACCTCTCTACTGGACGCCATCCGGCATACCGACGTCATTGCTGAGGAGTTGGGAGGAATCACTCAGCATATCGGTGCATATGAGGTGGAGCTCCCCCCGGGCGCTTCGGAAAAGTTTCCCGGTGGTCGCGTGGTCTTTCTAGATACCCCTGGGCATGAAGCCTTCACCTCGATGCGGGCGCGGGGGGCACGTGTGACCGATGTGGTGGTGCTAGTCGTGGCCGCCGATGACGGGGTGATGCCCCAGACCGTTGAGGCCATAAATCATGCCAAGGATGCGAATGTTCCGATTCTGGTCGCCATTAACAAGATCGACAAGCTGGACGCGGACCCCAACCGGGTGAAGCAGCAGCTGTCCGAATATGGGCTCATCCCGGAGGAGTGGGGGGGACAAACCATCTTTGTTGAAGTCTCTGCCAAAAATCGACTCGGTATCGAGGATCTCTTGGAAATGCTCCTCCTGCAGGCAGAGATCATGGAGCTGAAGGCGAATCCTTTCAAGCCGGCGAGAGGAGTGGTGGTCGAGGCGAAAATCGACCGGGGCCGGGGTCCGGTGGCCACCGTGCTCGTTCAACAGGGGACGCTCAGGATCGGGGATGTGTTCGTGGTCGGCAGTCGGTATGGGCGTGTCCGAGCCTTGATCAGCGACAAAGGGCAAAAAGTTCAAGAGGTCGGCCCCGCGACCCCGGTGGAGATCTTGGGTCTCTCCGGTGTTCCGGGCCCCGGGGATGCCTTCGGCGCGGTCGCTGACGAGCGGAAGGCCCGGCAGGTAGCCTTGATCCGCCAGCAGCAGCAGCGGGACGATGTATTTGCCGCCCAACGCCGCCCAACGCTCGAGGACCTGCATGATCGGATCAGGGCCGGGGAGGTGAAGGAGCTCCGGCTGGTCCTCAAAGGGGACGTCCAGGGCTCCATCGAGCCGCTTAGGGAGTCACTGGAGCGGTTGAGCTCCCCGGAAATCAAGTTGAGGGTGATCCACTCAGGCGTGGGAGGGGTGAGTGAGTCAGATGTCATGCTTGCCTCCGCCTCGAATGCGATCATTCTCGGTTTCAATGTACGCCCTGATCCGAAGGCCCAAAGGCTGGCGGAACAGGCGGCGGTGGAGATGCGGCTGTACACGGTCATCTACGATGCGGTCGCCGAGATCAGGAAGGCGATGGAAGGGATGCTGGAGCCCCACTATGTCGAGCGGGGCATGGGTCGGGCCGAAGTCCGGGCTACTTTCAGCGTCCCTAAGCTCGGGACGGTTGCCGGCTGCTACGTCAACGATGGGAAGATCCTTCGGGATAGCGCCATGCGGCTTATCCGCGATAGCCGGGTCATCCATGAAGGGAAGACTGCCTCGCTCCGCCGCTTCAAAGAAGATGTCCGTGAAGTCCAGAGCGGCTATGAGTGTGGCATCGGTTTGCTGAACTTCAGCGATATCAAGGTGGGAGACATCATCGAGGTGTTCGAGCTGGTCCCCGTAGCCCCCAAGCTGCAACCGACGCATAATTGAGGACGACCCGTTCACTGAGATTGGTGAACGGGCCATGCTGAACCGGGGGCAATGATGGTTGTGGGAACCTGTCGGCTAGAGCTCAGGATCCCTCACACCTCTTCGCTGAAGGGGAAGAGGCAGGTCCTGCGCAGCATTAAGGATCGGGTGCGGAGTCGGTTCAACGTTTCCATCGCCGAAGTGGGCTATCTCGAGGAATGGCAGCGGGCGACGTTAGCGGTGGCCACCGTGAGTAACGAGGCCAAGAGGGTAGATGAGGTGCTGAGCAAGGTGGTCGATTTCATTGAAGGACACGGGCTAGCCCTGCTCGTGGATTACGACATTGATGTCGTCGTCCACGGTGACGGGTTTGCCTGAAGTCGAGGGGGGGACTTTCCGGAAGGGTCTGTGGCGATGTCGCGGGCAGCACGAGTAGGGGATCTGGTGAAAGAGGAGCTCAGTGGGCTCCTGCTGCGCAACATCAGGGATCCTCGGATCGGGTTCGTGACCATCACCGAGGTGCAGGTGAGTGCCGATCTCCGGCATGCCCGAGTCTATTTCGTGACTCACGGGGGCGGTGAGGAGCAACAGCGTACCCTGGAAGGGCTGGAAAGTGCTCGCGGCTACCTCCGGGGTGAACTCGGACGACGCCTCCACCTCCGGTACGTTCCGGATCTGAGTTTCACCGTGGACGAGACCTTGGATCACAGCTTCAAGATCCGGGAGATCCTCAAGTCCTTGGAGACAGAGGTCAAGCTGGATGAGGAGTGATCTTCAAAAGATCGTGACAGCCCTGCAGAGTACTGCCTCAGTGGCCATCCTCTCGCACATCCATCCGGAAGGAGATACTATCGGCTCCGCGTTAGGATGCCATCTCACGTTGAAGGCTTTGGGAAAGGAGGTGGCCACCTTTAACCCAGATCCGGTTCCGAAGAACCTGCGCGGCTTGCCGGGGGCAGGTGAGGTGATCCAGACAGACCGGCTGCTCCGTTCCTTTGACTGTTATCTTGCCGTGGATGCCACGGATCCCGGGCGCCTGGGCGGGTTGCTCAGCGGTGTGGCAACCGGAAGTCTGGTGATCAATATCGACCACCACATCACCAATACCCGCTTTGGGACGTATAACTGGGTGGATCCGGAAGCTGCAGCCACTGGCGAGATGATCTATCACCTGATCGAGGAGATGGGGACTCCTCTTTCCCGCGAGATTGCCACCAACCTCTATGTCGCAATCCTGACCGATACCGGCTCCTTTCACTATGCCAATACCACCCCACGGGCCCTTCGCGTGGCGGCAGCGCTGATTGAAGCCGGGGTCGTTCCCCAAAAGGTGGCGGACCTGCTTTTTGATCAGCGCGAGGTTGAGGAGCTCCTTCTCCTGGGAACTCTCCTCACGAAAATGCAGCTCTCGTCCGATGGGGTAGTGGCGTGGATGGAGGTGACTCAGCAAATGCTGGAGCAGGAGGGGCTTGCGAAGGATGCCCTGGAAGGTCTGATCAACTACCCCCGTTCGATCAAGGGAGTGGCAGTCGCCTTGCTCTTCAAGGAGGAGGCCCAGGAGACGGTGCGGATCAGTCTCCGGTCGAAAGGGGACGTGGACGTGGCGGCCGTGGCCAAAGCCTTCCAGGGAGGCGGGCATAAGAATGCTGCCGGCTGTACCCTGATCGGCTCGCTGCCGGAGGTTCGGGAGCGTGTCTTCGGGGAGATCCGTCGGGTTTTTACAGTGACGGGAGACGAATCTGCTTATGGCAAGGGCTGAAGGCCGAGAGATCTACGGGGTTCTCAATATCAATAAATCGGCAGGGATGACCTCCCATGACGTGGTAGATGCCGTGCGACGGCTGTACCACGTCCGAAAGGTCGGACATACGGGGACATTGGATCCTCGGGGGACCGGCGTCCTCCCCCTGTGTCTGGGCCGGGCCACAAAAATTGCTCAATTCCTCACCACCGCCGACAAGGAGTACGAGATGGTGGTCCATCTCGGGGTGGCCACCGATACGCAGGATGCCGATGGCAAGGTCATTAGCGAGGCGGAGGTCCGAGTGACGCGGGAGGAGGTGGAACGGGCCCTGACGGGTTTTGAGGGGGAAATTCAGCAAATCCCCCCCCTCTTCTCAGCGAAACGGGTACGGGGAGAGCGCCTGTACAAGGTGGCCCGCCGCGGAGAGGACGTTCCCCGGCAACCCGTGACGATTCAGATCTATGGCATACGTCTCATCTCCTTCAATCCCCCTTTTGTGGGGCTCTGGGTTCACTGCAGCAAGGGGACCTACGCACGAACACTCTCTGATGATCTGGGAAAGGGGCTGGGCTGTGGCGCCCACCTGTACAGCCTGGTCCGGATTCGGGCGGGGCGCTTCGAGCTGAAGGATGCCCTGAGTCTGAGCGACCTCACGGTCTTGGTGGCGGCTGGCCGGGGGGAAGAACCGCTCATCACCGTCGAGGAGGCTCTCGGCCACCTCCCGGCAGTGCGGATCTTACCTGAAGCTTCCCACCTTATTCTCCATGGCTCGCCGGTCACCGCTGCGCAAGTGGTCAGTGTTCCCTCGGAGATAAAAAGGGGGGTGCTGGTCCGGGTTTTGGGGTTCCGGCGGCAACTCTTGTCGCTGGCCACAGCCACGGTAGACGCGGCGGACTTTACCCGGGTGGATCCACGCCGGGCAGTCCTGACACCGGTTCGGGTTTTCAGTTCTCCTCAAAGCCATTAAGACCATGGAGATCATTCGCGACATCGCAAACGTGGGGAAGAGATCCTTCCCGCACGTAGCGGCCGCCATTGGCACCTTTGACGGGGTCCACGCCGGTCACCAGCGGATCATTCGCCGAGTGGTTGAACGATCCCGGGAGGGGGGGGGGACGGGGGCCGCCTTTACCTTCATCAACCACCCGCTGGAGATCCTTGACCCGGGACGGGCTCCAAAGCTTATTACCCCCTCCCCGATCAAGGAACGCGTCCTCAGGGCCCTCGGGGTGGACTTGGTGGTCGCCATCCCCTTTACGGAAGCCTTGGCAGACATGGAGGCAGAAGCCTTCGTCGTGGACATCCTCCGGAAGAGACTGCAGGTGGAGTTTCTCTGCATGGGATTTGATTTCGGCTTCGGCAGGGGTCGTCAGGGGACGCCGGAATTTCTCAACACACTGGCAAAGGACCTCGGGTTTCAGGTCGACGTGGTCCCGCCGATTACAGTCGATGGGACGGTCGTGAAATCGGCCGTCATCCGGGATCTGTTGCAGCGAGGGAAGGTGGGTGAGGCAGCCCAGTATCTCACCCGACCTTACGCCGTATTTGGCGAAATCGTCCCCGGCGTAGGCAGAGGGAAAGACCTGGGATTTCCGACGGCCAATTTGGCCCCATCTCAGCACTTTCTCATCCCTGATGGGGTCTACGCGGGTCGGGCCTACATCGGAGGACGGGGGTGCGATACGGCAATCAACGTCGGCATGGCCCCCACATTTGGGGACCGAGAGCGCCGCGTGGAAGCCCATCTCCTGGACATTCAAGAAGATCGGGCGCCCGCGTATGGACAAGCCGTGGTTGTCAGTTTCTGGGAGCGGATCCGAGATGAGGTCCGATTCGCCTCTCCTGAGGAGTTAAAAGCCCAGGTGGCGCGGGACATTGGGCGGGCCAGAGAGATCCTCAGCCAGCCTGCTATCGAGGATCCGGCAGATTGGGCTTTACAGGAATAGGGTCCTGTGTTACCATCCGTCCCGGTTGGGAGAGAGGTTAAGGTCGTGGCAAAGGATCTGGCCAGAAAACAGGAGGTGGTGAAAGACTATCACCTTCATGACAGTGATACCGGCTCGCCAGAAGTCCAGGTTGCCCTTCTCACCACGCGGATCGAATCTTTAAGCCAGCACCTGACCCTCCACAAGAAGGACCACCATTCCCGTCGGGGTCTGCTCAGAATGGTGGGCCGTCGACGGAAGCTCCTCGACTATCTGAAAACTAAGGATGTGGAGCGATATCGGAAGCTCATCCAACGACTGGGGATTCGTCGCTAGCGAACCCGTATTCTCTCGTGGGCGTTTTCCCACGGCGTGGTGCCCGCGACAGATGGCAGCGTTGAGGTCATCTTTCGCGGGCTTTTTCACATAAACTCGGAAGGAGATACTCAAAACGATGGCCGAATGCGTACAGATAGAGATCGATGGACGACAGTTCTCTCTCGAGGCAGGCCGGGTGGCCCGTCAGTCGAACGGGGCGGTCTGGGTTCGCTATGGGGATACGGTGGTCTTGGTCACGGCAGTGGCCGCGAAGCAGCCCCGGGAGGGGATCGACTTTTTCCCTCTGACTGTGGATTACCAGGAGCGGGCCTACGCTGCCGGGATGATCCCCGGGGGATTTTTCAAGCGGGAAGGTCGACCCCGGGATCAGGAGACCATCACCTCTCGACTGATTGATCGGCCCATCCGTCCGCTCTTCCCCAAGGGCTTCCGCCGCGATGTTCAGATCATCGCGACGGTCCTCTCTGCTGACCAGGAAAACGACCCTGATGTGCTCGCCATGGTGGGGGCCTCGGCGGCCCTGACCATCTCGCCCATTCCCTTCTTGGGTCCGATCGGTACCGTTCGGATCGCGCGCGCGCGCGGCCGGCTCATTCCGAATCCTACTTACAAACAGGTGGAGGAGTCGGACTTGGACATGGTGATCGCCGGGACGAAGGAGACGGTGGTCATGGTCGAGGTCGGGGCCAAGGAGGTACCGGAGAGCGTCGTCCTCGAAGCGATTGCCTTTGGCCAAGAGACGATTGTCGAGATCGTCCGGATGCAAGAAGCCTTGGCCGCAGTGGTGGGGCAGCCCAAAATCCCTTTCACTCCACCCACGGTCGATCCCGCCTTACTGGAGCGGGTGTCGGGGCTTTTTCGGGAACACATTCGGGGGCTGGCGATCCTCCATGATAAGGAGGCCCAGCAGGCCCGGCGGGAGCAGATCGCTGAGGAAACTCTGCAGACTTTCTCCGGTGAACCACCGGAGGTCCAGCTTCAGGTAAAACAGATCTTGGAGAAAATCGAGCGGGAGGAGATGCGGCGGCTGATCCTAGAAGAGGGACACCGGGCCGACGGTCGGCGCTCCGAGGAGGTCCGGCCGATCACCTGTGAGGTCGGGCTCCTGCCCCGGACGCACGGCTCCGCCCTCTTTACCCGGGGTCAGACCCAAGCGCTGGTCACCACGACGTTAGGGACATCCGAGGACGTCCAACGTCTGGACAGCATCGAAGGGGAGGGATTCAAACGTTTCATGCTCCACTACAACTTCCCCCCGTTTAGCGTCGGGGAGGTCCGGTTTCTCCGGGGCCCCGGCCGTCGGGAGATCGGTCACGGGGCCCTGGCCGAAAAGGCCCTGCTTGCCGTCCTCCCCAGTCCTGAAGAGTTCCCGTACACCATCCGGATCGTCTCTGACATCCTGGAGAGTAATGGCTCCTCCTCCATGGCCTCGGTGTGTGGAGCGACGTTAGCGCTTATGGACGCCGGGGTTCCCATTAGGTCGGCCATGGGGGGGGTGGCCATGGGATTGGTGATGGAAGGGGGAAAATCTGCGATCCTCACCGACATCCTGGGGCTGGAAGACCATCTCGGGGATATGGACTTCAAGGTGGCCGGAACACGGAAAGGGGTGACGGCACTGCAGATGGATATGAAAGTCCAGGGAGTCACGGCGGCCTTGATGGGTGAGGCCTTAGAACGCGCCCGAGAGGCGCGGATGCAGGTCCTGGATGAGATGGAGAAAACGTTGGCCCAACCCCGCCCCAGCCTCTCCATCTATGCTCCGCGCCTGATCACCGTGAAGATCCCGGTGGACAAAATCCGCGAGGTGATAGGCCCCGGGGGCAAGGTCATCCGGGGCATCATCGAGGAGACCGGGTGCAAGATCAACGTCTCGGACGATGGCACGGTGGAAATCGCGTCCACGGACGAAGCGGCAGCGGAGAAGGCCCTGGCCATTGTGAACCAGATTGTCGAGGTGCCGGAGGTTGGAAAGATTTACACGGGGAAGGTGAAGCGGATCATGGACTTTGGCGCCTTCGTGGAGATCCTTCCAGGGACCGATGGCCTCCTCCACATCTCCCAGATCGCTGAGCATCGGATCAATAAGGTTCAGGATGTCCTCTCCGAGGGAGATGAGTTGAGCGTCAAGGTAATCGAGATCGACCCATCGGGGAAGATCCGTCTCAGTCGGAAGGAGGTCCTGCAGGCGCAGGGGGAACCGTCGGCGGTGGATCAGAAAGAGGAAAGGCCGTCTCCGCCCATGGAATGGGGGTCCAGCGGCCAGCGGGAAATGCCGCCCGGGAGCGAGGGGAGACGGTAGCCATGACTCCCCATGGTGTCTATCGGAAGGAGGTCCTCGATAACGGCCTCGTCATCCTGACCGAAAGGATGCCGGAGGTGCAGTCCATCTCCATCGGGGTCTGGATCCCGGTGGGCTCTCGGAAGGAGGAGGAGAGGCAGGCGGGGATCTCCCATTTTATCGAGCACATGCTCTTCAAGGGAACAGAGAGGCGGAGCGCCGAAGAGATTGCGGCCGCCATTGATTCCGTCGGGGGGATCCTGGACGCCTTCACTAGCCGGGAGTACACCTGCTACTATGCCAAGGTTCTAGGTGAGCACCTCCCCCTGGCCGTGGACATCCTCGCAGATCTCGTCCTCCACTCCCGCTTCGACCCAGCAGACGTTGAGAAGGAGCGGGCGGTGATCCTCCAAGAGATCAAGATGGTGGAGGACAATCCCGACGATCAGATCCACGATCTCTTCACTCAGACCATTTGGGCGGACCATCCGTTGGGTCGCCCCATCCTTGGCCCACGTGAAACTCTCAGCCAGATCGGGCGGGACGAGATGGCAAAGTTTATGGACGACTCCTACCGACCCGACCAGGCGATCATCTCTGCGGCCGGCGGTTTGGACCATCAGAGCTTGGTGGATCTCGTAGTGGCCGCCTTTGGGGACTGGGAAGGCCGCTCGCAGCCGGGTCCCAGTTCACCCCCCATCTCGCGTGTGACCACGGTCAATGAGGATCGGGATCTCAGCCAGGTCCACCTCTGCCTGGGCGTGAAAGGACTCGCCTATGCGCATCGGGACCGGTATACCCTCTCGATCCTTAATACGATACTGGGGGGTGGGATGAGCTCCCGTCTTTTCCAGGAGATCCGGGAGAAACGAGGACTCGTGTATTCTATCTACTCCTATACCGCCTCGTATCGTGATGGAGGCCTGCTGGTGGTCTATGCGGGAACGAGCAATGACCACTATCAGGAGGTGGTTGATCTCGTCCAAGATAAGTTTCGGCAGATCCGGGATGAGCTGGTGGATCCCAAGGAGTTTAGGCGCGCCAAGGAACAGATCAAGGGCAATCTCCTGCTCGGCCTCGAGAGCACGAGTAGCCGCATGACCAGGCTCGGAAAGATGTACATGTATTACAACCGCTGCTTCGGGTTGGAAGAGATCATCCAGGGGATCGAGGAAGTGACTCCGGAGCGGCTGCAGCAGCTTACCCACTCCCTCCTTGATGGGGGGGCGTGCACGTTGGCTTCCATCGGCCGCATTCTTCAGCCCTCTCATCAATCCTGACGCCCTGAGGGGTCCTCGTTCCTGCGGGTGGCCCCCACATTCCGTTCTATCACGGGTGGAAAGGACTCACAGCGATGATTCGCCGCTACAGCCTTCCCCGAATGGCCGCAATCTGGGAGCCCGATTACCGGTTTCAGGTATGGCTACGGATCGAGGTCCTTGCCTGTGAGGCGTGGGCGCGACTTGGAAAGATCCCTAGCCAGGCTCTTGAGGAGATCAAGGCCCGGGCTGCTTTTGATATCAGGCGGATCGAAGAAGTCGAACAGACCGTTCGCCATGAGGTCGTGGCGTTTCTTACTGCCGTGGGCGAGCGGGTCGGTCAGCCGAGCCGCTACATCCATCTTGGCCTGACCTCTTCCGACATCATGGATACTGCCTTGGCGTTCCAGCTCCAAGAAGCAGCGGAGATCCTTTTGGAGGACCTGGACGCCCTGCTTGGGACCCTCAGGACCGTGGCGAGGGCCCACAAGCAGACGGTCATGATCGGCCGGACCCATGGGGTGCATGCCGAGCCGATCACCTTCGGTCTCAAGGTGGCGCGGTGGTACAGCGAGATGCTCCGAAACCGGGAGCGGCTTGAGCAAGCCAAGGAAGCCGTTGGCTACGGCAAAGTCTCGGGGGCGGTAGGGACCTACGCCCATCTCCCCCCCTCCATCGAGGCATACGTCTGTGAGAAGTTGGGGCTGAAACCGGAGCCGATTTCGAGCCAGATCGTCCCCCGGGACCGGCATGCCCAGTTCCTTGGAGCGCTGGCGATCGTCGGAGCTACGTTGGATAACATCGCCACCGAGATCCGCCACTTACAGCGAACAGAGGTGTCAGAGGCCGCAGAGCCCTTCGCGGAAGGCCAGAAGGGATCCTCGGCCATGCCGCACAAGAAGAACCCTGTGACGTGTGAGCAGATCTCGGGGTTGAACCGGGTCCTTCGGGCGAATGCCATCGCGGCCCTGGAGAATATCCCTCTGTGGCACGAACGGGACATCAGCCATTCCTCGGTGGAGCGGGTCATCCTGCCCGACTCCACCATCCTGCTCGATTACCTGCTCACGAAGATGCGGGAGGTGTTGGAGGGGCTGCAGGTGTATCCTCAACAGATGGAACGGAACCTCCAGAGAACACATGGACTCCTCTTCTCCCAGCGAGTCCTCTTGGCGCTGACCGAGAAAGGGGTCTCTCGAGAGGTTGCCCACCACCTCGTGGAGCGGAATGCCATGAAAGCCTGGGAGGGGGAAGTGGATTTTCAGGCCCTCTTGTCGAAGGATGCAGAGGTCACCCAGTACCTTTCGGCGGACGAGATCGCGAGCTGTTTCGATCTCAAACCGTACCTGGAGCATGTGGACACCATCTTTTCCCGATTGGCCCTATAGGGGGGGATCATGGAGCGGCGGGGGAAGATCTATGAGGGTAAGGCCAAGATTCTCTACGAGACCGACAACCCGGATCTGGTGATCCAGTACTTCAAGGATGAGGCGACGGCATTTGACGCCCAGAAGCGGGGGATTATTGAACAGAAGGGGATCTACAACAACCGGATCTCGTCGGTCCTCTTCGAGTATTTGGGGAAACAGCGGATCCGGACCCACTTCGTGCAGCAGCTATCCGACCGGGAGATGTTGGTCAAGCGACTCGAGATCATCAAGATCGAAGTCGTGGTAAGGAATATGAGTGCCGGGAGTCTGTCCAAGCGCCTGGGCCTCGAGGAGGGTATGCCTCTCGCGGAGCCGGTCCTTGAGTTCTTTTACAAGAATGACGCTCTCAACGACCCCCTGATCAACGACGATCACGTTCGGCTTCTGAACCTTGCTACCCCGCAAGAGGTAACAGCCCTCCGAAAACGGGCCGTCCTGGTCAACCACCACCTCCGGGAGTTCCTTGATAAGCGTGATTTGATCCTGGTGGACTTCAAGCTCGAGTTTGGGCGCCATCACGGGCAGATCTTGCTCGGCGATGAGATTACACCTGATGGGTGCCGCCTCTGGGATAAGCAGACCCTCGAGAAGATGGACAAGGATCGATTCCGCAGAGATCTCGGCAAGGTGGAAGAGGCGTACCAGGAAGTGTGCCATCGTATCTGCGGCGACGGGGCGTAGGGGGCGGTTCGGGAAAGGCCTCCTCATCGTCCTCTCCTCCCTCCAAGGTCGGTCTTCCCCTCACCGCGCGGGTGGAAGGCAAAGGAAGGGGAACGACGCGTAACTGTCCGCTGTCAGCATAAGCTCCTAAAATGTTTGCTGACAGTTGACTGCTGATGGCTGACAGCTTGTAGTTAGTTGCTGACAGCTGACAGCTCGGGAGACTGAATGATTCGGGCAAAGGTATACGTGACACTCAAGAGGGGCGTGCTTGATCCACAGGGCGAGACGGTCAGGGGGGCGCTCGAGACGCTGGGGTTTGCGGGGGTGCAGGATGTTCGGATTGGCAAGTTTATGGTGATCACCTTCAATGCGGTGAGTCGGGAAGACGCCGCGAAAAGGGTAGAGGAAATGTGCAAGAAGCTCCTGGCCAACCCGGTCATCGAAGACTACCGCTTCGAGTTGGAGGAAGGGTAGGTGCGATTCGCGATCATCGTCTTTCCCGGATCCAACTGCGAGCTGGATTGCCAGTGGGTCCTCCACAAGGTCCTGGGGCAAGAGGCAGAGCTCGTCTGGCATAAGGAAAAGGACCTGAAGGGTTACGATTGCCTGGTCTTGCCGGGGGGGTTCGCCCATGGGGATTATCTCAGAACGGGGGCCGTCGCGCGTTTCTCTCCGGTCATGCAAGCGGTAAGGCAGCACGCTCGGGGGGGCGGATTGGTGCTCGGGATTTGCAACGGATTTCAAATTCTCTGCGAGGCCGGACTCCTCTCCGGCGTCCTGCTCAGAAACACGAGCCTGAACTTTATCTGTCGGGATGTGTACATGCGCGTGGAGACCCCGGAGACACCCTTCACGGCTACCTGCACCGCACGGCAGGTTCTGCGCGTCCCCATCAACCACAATGAGGGACGGTATTATGCGGATGCCGAGACCCTGGCACGCCTGAAAGACAACAGCCAGGTGGTGTTCCGGTATGTGAATTCGGCAGGCGAAATTTCGGATGAGGCGAACCCGAATGGGTCGCTGGACCATATCGCCGGTGTCTGTAACGAACAGAGAAACGTCCTTGGGCTGATGCCGCACCCTGAGCGGGCGGCGGAAACAGTACTTGGATCCGCGAGCGGCCGGATCCTTTTTGAGTCGATCATCAGCTCCGGTCAAGCCCTCTCTTCCACCAGTCGGTGACGCATGAAAGAACCCGCGATTACCCAAGAAATCATCGCCGCGCACAGTTTGACGCACGAGGAGTACCAGCGTATCCTCGAAATTCTGGGGCGCGAACCCACCTTTACGGAGTTAGGGATCTTCTCGGTCATGTGGTCCGAGCACTGTAGCTACAAGAGCTCCAAGGTCCATCTTCAGCACTTTCCTACCTCCGGGCCCAGGGTCTTGCAAGGGCCGGGGGAAAATGCCGGGGTGGTCGACCTGGGGG
>JAAXQN010000155.1 GCA_012974305.1 Candidatus Methylomirabilis sp.
ACCCCCACCCATCCCTCCCCCTTCGAGGGGGAGGGTGAGAGAGGGCGTGGGCATGGCTTAAATGCATGAGGGGACTTTGAAAATCAATCTGCACACCGAGTCTTCCCTTAATCTCCTGAGACGGGTTTCAGGGAATACTGTCTGAGGTGCGGCAGGACGCCCGACGGTGGTGCACTTCTGAAATGACATCCTGTTCGTCTTTAATGACGAGCATCACAAGCAAGTATGATCTACATCGTATCCAGATTCTCGCTCGCGTTTGGTGAACGATGCACCTCTTCTTTTTTTGTCTTCGAGTCCGAGGTAAATGGGGCACCCCTGGGACAATCGCCTGCAGGATTCATAATTGCTTGACAGGGGTGTTCCATATACTCAAGCATCGGATTTTACTGGCCAACATAGTATTTTCTGCTCCGTGCTCCCTTGATCCTTGGTGGGGCACTGGTGCCCCAACAGCCTCGCCTTCCTCAGGTCCCTGTAGCTCATCTTTCGTCGAAGAATCCATAAGTTAGGGTGTCAGCCGAATCGCCTTCCCCCTTTGGCACCCTCGTTGCTAGGTTGCTCGGCAAAGTATGTCAGCAACCTCCAGCTCGTATCAACCTCTTGTCTACCGGGGGAAATAGAGATGGGAGACCGTGTTCGGGTTGTCATCGTCGACGATCACAGAGTGCTGCGGGAGGGGCTCCGCGTGATCCTTAGCACTGAAGAATGGATCGAAATCGTGGGCGAGGCCGCCCATGGACTCGAGGCGATCGAGGTAGTCAGCAGGCTTCAGCCTGACGTCGGCCTCCTTGACATCACGATGCCAGGAACGGATGGCATTGAAGCCATCCGGCTGCTCAAACAAAACAGCCTGAGGACCAAGCTGCTCATACTTACTGCCGCTATGGACGATGACTCGATTTTCCAAGCCCTGCTGGCGGGGGCCAAGGGATACCTCTCGAAGGATTCGAGCGCCTCCGATCTCCTGAAGGCGATTCAGGTGGTCCATCAAGGGCAACTGTGGGTCGAGAGCAAGCTGATCACCAGATTCTTTGAAAGAGAGGCCTTGATTGACGGCAGAGGGGAAGACGGAAACGGCAGGACGAGTGCGGCATTGACATCGAAAGAGTATGAGGTCCTGCGTCTCCTCGCGGCCGGCGCGACGAATAAAGAGATCGCCCAGGCTCTCTTCATCAGCGAGAAGACGGTTAAATGCCATCTGACGAGCATGTTTAGAAAGTTCAACGTCACCGGACGCACCGAGGCCATCCTCTACGCAATCCACCAAGGGCTGATTCGGAACTGCACTTCCTGCCAGTATTTTTGTTGAGGATTCTGAAAGCAGCCCCCCGGCCACACCCGACTGACCATACCTGGGTGCCAACAACTTTGCCGTTCACGACTTCGAGCTGAGGATCACTCGACCCTTTCGGGTCATCGTCCCTCGTGTCCAGCCCGTCGAGGTGGCCACCTCTCACAACAAGTTCCTCCCTTATCCCCCCGGAGTTTATATCGGTTGTTGCCTCTGAACTCCCTGTTTCTCATCCCATTCAAACACCAGCAATCTCACGGCGATTGCAGCCACCACCCGGAACGTCCTGGGTGCCACGAGCCTGGTGATCACCGACATCAGGAGGAGGACGAGGTCCAGTCCCGCTTCGCAGACCTCTCCGTCCTGCTCAGGCACCCTGGCCTAAGGTCTTAGGACCTTTTTCTTTTTGAGCACACGACCTTTGACTGATTGACAGCTCTCGAAGAATGGTCGAAAATGTCTACATAGAAGCTCTCCGCAGAAGGGGAAAAGTGAAGGGGGAGAGCACGGCCAGAGCGAACGGGTATGCGGTTGTGACAAGCCGGCCCGGCACCTCCTCTTGTCAATTAGCGGGGGACACTATGAGAGTGACGCGTGTGATGGTTTCGGCAGTTCCCGTCGTTCTCCTCAGTTTGCTTTTCTTCCCCTCCTCTTCTTCTTTTATTTCACCCTCCGCTGCTTCCGCTGAGACTGGTGGCGCCAAGGGGGCCAAGCCCGAGATGGGCTATGTGGGTGCCGAGGCCTGTCAGGGCTGCCATGAGGATTCGGTCCATGCGGGGGGCGGCAAGGGGGTCGGCGGAATGATTACCTTTGCCAAGGATGACCCCACGCCCGTGGAGAAGCAGAACGCCATCTGCCTCCGCTGTCACCAGCGGAAGGCCCGCTTGTTCTGGGCGGGGAGCCCGCACGACAATCGCGGTCTGGCGTGCACCAGCTGCCACGTGGTCATGAAGGACGTCTCTGTCCGCTCCGGTCTCAGCAAGCCCACGGTGGTAGAGGTCTGCAGGAAGTGCCATCTCCGTCAGAGTGCCCAACAGATGTATTTCTCGCACATGCCGGTCCGCGAAGGCAAGATGGACTGCGCGAGTTGCCACAACTCCCACGGGACCGTGACCGACAGCCTCCTCAAGGCCAACTCGCTCAACGACATCTGCTACAAATGCCACGCTGACAAACGCGGTCCGTTCCTCTGGGAGCATCCGCCTGTGGTGGAGAGCTGCGCGAACTGCCATGCCCCTCACGGCAGCAATCATGAACAGATGCTGGTACTCCCCAAACCCCGGCTCTGCCAGACGTGCCACATCGAGGCACGTCACCCCACGGAGCCCCATACAGAGCCGCCCATCC
>JAAXQN010000074.1 GCA_012974305.1 Candidatus Methylomirabilis sp.
ATCTTGTTCAGCGCGTGGCCCATGTGGATGTGGCCGTTGGCGTATGGCGGGCCATCGTGAAGGATCCACATCCGGTGATCTGCCCGAAGCTCCCGGAGCTTGTGATAGATCCCTCGCTCTTCCCAGGAACGCAGAATTTCGGGCTCACGCTCCGTCAGGTTAGCCTTCATGGGAAAAGACGTCTTGGGGAGGTTAAGCGTCGCCTTGTAGTCCATCAAGCCTCCGAGACAAGAGTGGACTTTGTGACCACAGTCACAAAGAGCTTCTATTACAACAAGTTCCAGCGCGGCTTGTCAAGTTACCCGGTGGCACATCAGGCCTGGGCACCGTGCTTCTTGTGCCAGACCCGACGGTAGATTGCGTCGACCGCTGCCCCGCTCAGGCCGTACTGCTCTCCGACTTCGCGCATCACCTCGGTCTGGGCGTCCTCGAAGGCTTTCGCCTCTTCGATGTTAGGCAGCCGCGACAGTCCGAAAGTGACCCGGTCGAAGATTAGAATCTCATCGTCACCCGGCTCTGGAGTCGCCGACAGGGCTTGCCTGGATCTATACTTTTCTTGATAGGCCATTCCCAGGCCGAAGCCGAGGCAAAAAATACACACCAGCAAGAGGACCAGGAGGAGAAAGTTCATGGGAGAAATCCTTCTGTCACAGCGCCGACAGATCCCGCCACCACACGAAGGTGAGACCCTGGAGGACCGAAAGGAACAGCACTGTCACGTCGGCAGCCATGTACAGCGATACGAATCCCCGTATAGTGGCGCGCGCGACCAGGATACCGATGACTCCAGCGCTCAGGTTTACCACGAAGAAAACGAGGCTGATCCCGAAACACTCGAGCATCTTGCCGACCGCCTTTCGGATGTCGCGCGCCGGCAGGCCGAGCACTCTTGTGCCAAGCACATAAGCGCCCACCGAAGTGAAACCGACCAGGATCAGGCTGAAGACTTGCTCCATGCCTCCTCCATCGTTTATAGGTAGCCGGCCGCCCGGTAATAGAATCGAGCCAGGAGCTCCTGCAGGGTTCGACGCATAAGCCGGAGGCGTCCCTCGGGACTCGAAGCCTCGCTGGAGACTTCGTCGGTTGGTGCCGCAAGAACCTCAAAGCCAGCCCGCTCAAATAACCGTTGGGCCCTCGCCATATGGTGCGAGCCGGTCACCAAGAGAATTCTCCGGACGCCCTTTTCCCGAAGGAGTGCCCCCGATTTGACGGCTTCCTCCCGCGTGGTCTGTGCCTTGCTCTCTGTGAGAATCACTTCCGGCGAGATTCCCAGCGCACGAGCCAGTTCCTCCCGTACCTCGGCCTCTGCCGGGCCCTCGCCACGGCCAGGGCCCGAAAGGAGCAGGAGGGGGGCGAGTCCCTTCCGGTGTAGGACCATCCCGTCAAGCGCCCGCCGCATAGAAGTATCACCCAACACGCCATCCGGCTCGACACCGGCCCCGAGCACGACAATTGCCTCTGCCGACTCAAGGCGAGCCGGCGTGCCGAGCCAGCGGATTAGGATATTTGGCAGTGGGGTAAAGGCGGCGGTCAGAAAAAGTGCAACTCCAGCCAGTCCAAGGAGGCGGGAGATCCTTGCCCAATCCACGCGGTTGCTGCCTTGTGGGGCTTCCATCGATGGGTGGTTCATCGCTCCCTCCGTTCGAGCAGTCCCGTACCAACTACCGCCTAGCAAAAAAGCGATCAGTGAATTGTTGTCAGCGTTCTCCCCCACTTCTTCGGTTCTTGTCACGTGTGGGGGGCATGAGAGGGTCAGTTGATTCGATCCCCCTCGACTCGCATCAAAGCCATGGTGGCATTCTTGATCCCATCATAGAAGCGGCCCATCATTGCATCGGTTTCCTCGGGGGAAGGCTTTGGATCCTGGGCTTGACTCTTGAAGATCGTGTTGGTCGCGACGATAGCCAGGCAATTCGTCAAACCGTCAAGCAATCCCTCAGCGAATACCTGGGGATCCGTTCCCTGACTCTGCGCATCGCGATCAATGCGACTCATGGCTTCCCCGATCCCTTTAAGGACCGCCTCGACGACCTGCACCTTATTCATGATCCTTCCTCCTTTG
>JAAXQN010000009.1 GCA_012974305.1 Candidatus Methylomirabilis sp.
GCCTTGCACGGGGAAGCTGGCTGCGGCATACTATAGAAGGGATGAGGGAAGAGGACATGCTTTCAGGGATTGGTACGAGAACTCGATTTGAGCCGAGCTACCTGGCCCTGTACCGGTCCGGCGAACTCGAGCACCGAGCGGAGCAGGCCGTTAAGATGCTGGAGTGCTGCACCGCCTGTCCCCGCGACTGCGAGATCAATCGCCTTCAGGACGAAAAGATGGCCTGCAAGACGGGTCGGTACGCCACTGTGTCGAGCTATTTCGCCCATGTTGGCGAAGAGGACTGCCTGCGCGGGTGGAACGGCAGCGGGACCATTTTCTTCTCGATGTGTAACCTCCGGTGCGTCTTTTGCCAGAACTACGACATCAGTCAGCAGGAGCAGGGGAAAGAGACCCGTCCGGAACGCCTCGCGGAGATGATGCTCGAGCTTCAGGAGGAGGGCTGCCACAACATCAATTTTGTGACGCCAGAGCATGTGGTTCCTCAAGTCTTGGAGGCGCTCCCCTTCGCAGTCGGGATGGGCCTGCGACTGCCTCTGGTCTATAACACCAGTGCATACGATTCGCTGGAGAGTCTCCGGCACCTGGATGGGGTCGTCGACATCTATATGCCCGACTTCAAGTTCTGGGACCCCGACGTGTCCAAGCGACTCATGAAGGCCAAAGACTATCCGGAGGCTGCCAGGGCGGCCATCACAGAGATGTACCGGCAGGTGGGGGACCTTACCTTCGACGAGGACGGGCTAGCCCGGCGGGGGTTGTTAGTGCGGCATTTGGTGATGCCAGGGGACTTGGCCGGAACCCGAAATGTGATGCGATTCCTGGCTCGGGATGTTTCGCCCCGCACCTATGTCAACATCATGGCTCAATATCGTCCCGCAGGACAAGTGGGTCCAGAAAAGTACTCGGAAATCAACCGCCGTGCTACGGCAGAGGAATATCAGCAAGCGATCCACGTGGCCTGTGAGGAGGGGCTTACCCGATTTGATACACGCCACAGCATCAAGCCCCGCCTCCGCATCCAGCAACTGCGGTTCAATTGAGGGAGGTGAGCGATGGTCGGGGACACGTATCGTCTCGAACGGGACTCGATGGGGGAAGTGAAAGTTCCCGCCAACGCCTATTACGGGGCACAGACGCAACGAGCTGTGGAAAACTTTCCTGTGAGCGGGATCCGGTTCCCCCGGGACTTTATCCAAGCGCTAGGGATGATCAAGCTCTGTGCAGCGAGGGTGAACCTCGACCTCGGGCTCTTGGATCGGAAGATCGCCGAAGCCATCATCCAAGCCGCGCAGGAGGTGGTGGAGGGAAAGTTGGATGGGGAGTTCATCCTTGATATCTTCCAGACCGGCTCTGGTACCTCGACGAACATGAATGCTAACGAGGTGATTTCTAACCGGGCCATCGAGCTGCTGGGGGGCCAGATCGGCAGCAAGAGTCCTGTCCATCCCAACGATCATGTGAATCTGGGACAGTCGTCGAACGATGTGATTCCGACTGCCATCCACTTGGCCGCATTACAGGTGGTGGAACGAGAACTCCTTCCCGCCCTTCGTAAGCTCCAGGAGGCCCTCCTTACTAAGGCCGCTGAATTTGACCGGGTGGTCAAGATTGGGCGGACCCACTTGCAGGATGCAACCCCTGTTCGGCTGGGGCAAGAGTTCGGCGGCTATGCCAGACAGATAGAGCTTGCCGTTGCGCGGGTCGAACAGATCCGCCCCTCATTGGCGGAACTGGCCCTGGGCGGCACCGCCGTAGGCACCGGTATCAACACGCATCCGGATTTTCCCGGTGGCGTCATTCGGTACCTGGCCGAGATGACGCGGCTCCCGCTCGCCGAGGCCAAGAATCATTTCGCAGCCCAGGGGAGCCTGGATGCAGTGGTCGAGGCGAGTGGGGCGCTCAAGACGGTCGCAGTAAGCCTGACGAAGATTGCCAATGACGTCCGCTGGCTTGGATCGGGTCCGCGGTGTGGCATCGGCGAGATCTTCCTCCCCGCTATCCAGCCCGGCTCCTCCATCATGCCTGGTAAGGTTAATCCGGTGATTTCGGAAGCTGTTATCCAGGTGGCGGCGCAGGTGATCGGCAACGATGCCGCCATAACCGTCGGAGGCCACGGCGGCTATTTTGAACTTAACACGATGATGTCGGTCATGGCCCATAATCTCTTGCAGTCCATTGCCTTGCTCGGGAGTGTCTCCCGGATCTTTGTAGACAAGTGTCTCGCGGGTATCCGCGTCGATGAGGCTCGCTGTGCCGAGCTGATCGAGCAGTCGCTCGCGATGTGCACCGCTCTCGCCCCCGTCATCGGTTACGATGCGGCGGCGAAGATTGCCAAGGAAAGCTATGAAACGGGCAAGACGATACGGCAGGTGGCGTTAGAGCACCAGATCCTTCCCGAGGAGGAGCTAAAGCGGATCCTGGATCCTTGGGGCATGACGGAGCGAGGGATTGTAGGCCGTGGCGAAAAGTAACGTTCCCCGGGAGCAGGGACGAGAACGAACGACGGTGCTCAGCTTCCTCATCGGATACGGAGGATTCGTGGTGGGCACGATCCTCATCCCGATTTCTCCCACCCTGGGAGGCATCATCTTCTGGATCGGAGTCTTCGGCATCTTCTGGGCCGGGTGGATTTCAGGGAAAAAGTAGCGGCTAGGATCGGCAGGGGAAGGGGGGTTCTGTCTTTATCTGTGAACCGTGAACTCTGAACTGTGAACTAATAGACGGGAGCACACCAGTGCTGATATTTCGGGTGCTCTGCCTTGACGACGCGGAAATACAGCTCTTGGATCTTTGCGGTGAGGGGCCCAATCTTGCCGTCGCCTATGGCGCGGCGATCCACCTCAATGATCGGAGACACCTGGGCCCCGGTTCCACAGAGAAAGGCCTCGTCAGCGAGGTAGAGCTCTGACCGTCCCACGGGACGTTCAATCACCTCGAGACCAAGTTCTTCGCGACCCAGTTCGATGAGGACCTCTCGAGTGATTCCCTCCAGGATATCGGCCGACCTATCCGGGGTCATCAGCTTTCCGTCTCGGATCAGGAAGATGTTCATGGCCGAACCTTCAGAGATAAAACCGTCCTGAGTCAAAAAGATCGCCTCATCGAAACCTTGCTCCAGTGCCTCTGTTTTCGCCAACGCAGAATTCACGTAGCCCCCAGTCACCTTGCATCTCGCCGGAATCATATTGTCGCTGATCCGCCGCCACGAGCTGAAGCCGACCTTGACCCCTGTGGATGTATCGATATAGTCCCCCAGGGGAAGCGTGTAGATGGCAAAGCCCGTCTCATACCCGATGAGCTTGGGTCCCAGGCCTTCAGAGCTGATGTAGGCGAGTGGTCGGATGTAGGTATCCTCTCGATGTTCGTTTTTCCGGACCAGTTCCAAGGTAATGTCACAAAGCTCCTTGACATCTTTTCCCACTTGGAGTCGAAGGACGCGACAGTTGTTGAGCAGGCGCTCGTAGTGTTCCGCCATTTTGAAGACGAAGAGCTGCTTGTGCTGAGCGTTCCAATAGGCGCGAATACCCTCGAAGATGCCGGTGCCGTACTGGAGCGCATTGGTGCGGATGCTGACCCTGGCCTCGTCGATTGGGACAAACTCATTGTTGATAAATGCGATGGGCGGCATTGCCACACCCCCTGATTTTTCCGAATGGCCGTGAGGTATCTCGGGAGAAGTAAGGTAACGAGGACGCAGGGATAAAGTCAAGCCAAAAAGCGCTTGACAAGACAAGGGGAGGAGGATAGCGTCCGGGCATTGAAGTTAAACAGTTGGAACGCACCTTGCAAGCGTCTTCCGAGCGATCCCAAGTTTTGTGCGGTACAAAAAAGGAGTAGTGCATGGGTGCACGGATCCTCGTCGCGGACGATAGCGCTACCATTCAGAAGGTGGTCGAGCTCACCCTTGCCCGGGAGAATGTGGAGCTGGTCCAGGCTCGAAGTGGTGATGAGGCCATGCAGAAGGCTCGGGAGGTGAAGCCCGACCTGATGCTGATTGATCACTCTATGCCCGGCCATTCGGGCCAGGATCTCTGTGGGGCTATCCGACAGGATCCTCAACTGAAAGATGTCCCGATTATCCTGATGGCAGGGGTCTCTGGGAATGTGGACGAGGCGGCGGCGCGCCAGGCTGGGGCCACCGACGTCGTCAGTAAGCCTTTTGAATCCCAGGTCCTCATTGGGAAAGTGAAACAGCTGCTGGTTGGGGCGCCCGCGGCCTTTGCTGGGGAAGCGGCAGCTCCCGCGTGGCAGGAAGAAGTGGCCGTGGAAACAGGGGAGATGCCCATCGTTACGGAGTCCCAAGAAGAGATGTTGGCAGAAGTGATGAAGATACCCGCTGGGGTGACGGGAGAGGAGGCCCCGCTGGAGATAGTGACTGAGGGACCGTCGGACGAGGCGATCCCGACCTACGACCTCTCCGCAACGGAAGGAGTGGAGCTTCCCATAGAGCAGGTGCTGCACGAGGTTGCGCAGCCGTCGCCGGCTCCCGAGCGAGAACTGGCGATTGAGGATATGGCAGCTGCCGTCGGGTTTGGGACGTCGGCAACCCAGCCCGTGGAAGAAAAGCCTGCGGATCCAATGCCAAGGCCTGCACCAATTCAGGAAGCACCAGCAGCACCGGTAGGACCCGTGTCGGTCCCACCCGACATGATCGAGACCCTGGCACGCCAGGTGTCGGAGCAGGTCGCCGCCCAGATTGTCCAGGAACTTCGGGCAGACCTCCTCCAACGGATTGAGCGGCTTCTCTGGGAAGTCGTCCCCGATCTAGCCGAGCAGTTACTCACCCAGGAAATCCAACGGATTCGGGATCTCGTCGAAGGAAAGAAGTAAAAGTTCCTCCCTTTTCGGGGTGATGAGGGTATAATACCCTTACACCCCGAATTTTTTCTCTGCAGGCACTACAGGCACGAATGGTCGAGAAGAACCGCCAAGGGTACGATTCTCGGGATGTAGAGCTCCGCTGGTACGCTCTGTGGGAGCGTGAGGGCTACTTCCATGCGGATCTGGACTCCCCGCAATCTCCCTACACCATCGTGATTCCGCCACCGAACATCACCGGCTCCCTCCACATGGGACACGCTTTGAACAATACCCTTCAAGACGTCTTGATCCGATGGCAACGGATGCTGGGACATAACACTCTCTGGATGCCGGGGACCGATCATGCAGGGATCGCCACACAGAACGTGGTGGAACGGCAACTCTTGGGGGAGGGGCGGACCCGGCAGCAGATCGGGCGAAACGCCTTTGTGGAGCTAGTCTGGAAATGGCGGGAGCAGTCGGGAAGAACCATCATCGATCAGCTTAAAAGGTTGGGGGCATCCTGTGACTGGGCCCGAGAATCCTTCACCATGGACGGTCCTCGTGAGCGGGCGGTCCTGGAGGTGTTCGTCCGTCTGTGGGAGGATGGGTTGCTGTACCGAGCAGAGCGGCTGGTCAACTGGTGCCCTCGGTGCGAAACGGCCCTGGCCGACATCGAGGTCGTGCATGAAGAAGTGGATGGCCGCCTGTGGCACATCCGTTATCCATTCGCGGCCGATCGAACGGCTGGAGTTGTGGTGGCCACGACGCGACCAGAAACGATGCTGGCTGATACGGCGGTTGCGGTAAACCCGGAGGATCCTCGGTACGCACAGGCCATCGGCCAGGAGGTGATCATCCCTCTGGTAGGCCGGAGGATCCCGGTCATTGCGGACTCGTATGTGTCTCAAGAGTTCGGCACCGGAGCGCTGAAGATTACGCCGGGCCATGACTTCAACGACTTCGAAATCGGCAAGCAACATGACTTGGAACCGATCGCGACGTTCCAACCAAGCGGGAGGCTCAATGATAAATTTCTGACTGGTGCCGATGACAAGGCCCGGAGCCGTCTCGCCCATTATGTCCTTCAAGACCGGTTCGACGTGCGTACAATGGTGCTAAAGGATCTCAAGCGGGAAGGTCTCCTGATCAAAGAGGAGCCATACCGGCATGCATTAGGGCGATGCTACCGATGTCAGACGATTGTCGAGCCGTACCTCACCCCGCAATGGTTTGTCCGTATGAAGCCGTTGGCGGAACCGGCCATCAGGGTGGTGGAGGAAGGCCGTGTGCGCTTCGTCCCTGCCCAGTGGGAAAAGAACTACTTCGAATGGATGCACAACATTAGAGATTGGTGTATCTCTCGCCAGATCTGGTGGGGGCACCAGATCCCGGCCTGGTACTGCCTGACTTGCGATGCGGAACACATCATAAAGACAGGGCACGCCGGTGCTACGACACGGGAAGGAGGTCCCGCTCCGGAGATCACGGATGTGACCTATACCATCCTGCCGGGAGCCCAACCGATCGTGGCATGGGAGAAGCCCAAGGCATGTCCACGCTGCAAAGGTGCGGACCTGTTGCAAGACCCCGACGTTCTCGATACATGGTTCAGCTCCGCCCTTTGGCCCTTCTCTACGTTAGGCTGGCCGGAACACACCAAGGAGCTCGAGGTCTTTTACCCCACGACAGTTTTGGTTACCGCCTTTGACATCCTCTTCTTTTGGGTGGCTCGAATGATCATGATGGGGTTGAAGTGCATGGGGGATGTCCCCTTCCGGCAGGTCTACATCCACGCCCTGGTTCGGGATCCCGAAGGACAAAAGATGTCCAAATCTAAGGGGAACGTCATCGATCCCCTCGTGGTCATCGAGGAGTACGGGGCTGACGCCTTGCGTTTTACCCTGAGCGCCTTGGTCGCCGCGGGTCGCGATATCAGGTTATCCGAAGAACGAATTGAAGGATATCGCAACTTCTGCAACAAGATCTGGAATGCCTATCGGTTTGTGAGCATGCATCTCACCGAGGGTGATGCGGATGGTCTGCGGGGAGGAAAGTTGCCCTCCCCTGCGGATCTTGCGGATCGATGGGTCCTGAGCCGCCTTCAGGACGTGATCGCGTCGGTAACCGAGGCACTGGAGAATTATCGGTTTAGCGATGCTGCCTCCCACGTCTATCAATTCCTCTGGCACGAGTACTGCGATTGGTACCTTGAGCTTGTCAAGGTCAGGCTTACGAGCTCGGAGGATTCGAGAGCAGCCGAGACCGGTCGTCTCCTTCTCGCCCATGTGCTCGAGGTGGCGCTCAGGCTCCTCCATCCCATCATGCCTTTCATCACCGAAGACATCTGGCAGCGCCTGCCCCGCCCGAACGGTCATGCGCCAAGCATCATGGTGAGCAAGTGGCCCATTTCCGATTCATCCCTCGTGGACCCTGAGGCCGTGCGGAAGATGGAGCGAGTCATGGGGCTGATCCGGGGCATCCGGAACATCCGGTCCGAGGTCCGGATTCCAGGGAGCTCGAGCGGGTGAACCGGAAGCTCAGCAACGCGGACTTTCTCGCCCGGGCCCCGGCGGAGGTCGTGGCCAAAGAGCGGGAGAACCAACGTACTCTCCAAGAGACCCAGGAAAAACTCCGGAGGCACCTCACGATGCTGCGGGATGAGCGTTGAGAGTGGATGCGGAGATTGCCTCTCCGCAGAGGTCTTGTCTGACCAACTCGGGACCCGGGTCGTGGGACGCCGCATTCTCGTCTATCCGGAAGTCGCGTCCACGAGTACCATGGCTGTAGAGCTGGCAGAGCAGGGAGAACCGGAGGGAACAGTGGTGGTGGCAGAGACCCAGACGGCAGGCCGAGGTCGTATGGGACGACACTGGGACTCGGGACCCCATTTGGGTCTGTGGACTTCTATCCTCCTTCGCCCACGCGTGGGACCGAGTGAGGCCTCGCTGTTAAGTCAGGTTGCCGCGGTGAGCCTGGCCGAGGCCATTGCCGAGGCGGAGCCTGCTGTCGCCCCGCAGATCAAATGGCCTAATGACCTCCTCCTCGGGGAGAGAAAGGTTGCTGGAATCCTCGTGGAGGTCAAGGCGGAAGGGGACCAGGTCAATTACGCGGTCGTCGGAATTGGCATCAACTGCAACCACACCCTTGCGGACTTTCCAGCCGCCCTTCAGCCGTCGGCAACCTCGCTTGCATTGGTCGCAGGTAAGCCTGTGTCCCGACTGCAGGTGGCTCAGTCCCTCTACCGGCATCTGGACGCCTGGTATCTCCGCTTTGCCAAGGGGTGGCGCGAACCGATTGTGACCCGGCTCAGTGCACTGTCCGGGACACTCGGACGATGGGTTCGGGTCGAGACCGGCAGGGAACAGTATGAGGCCTTTGCCGAGGCGATCAACCAGGATGGGTCCCTTCGAGTCTCCTTGCCAGGTGGAGAGATTCGCGATCTCATGTCAGGTGAGGTCAGCATCCGATGACGGAGGACCGATGACCGACCACCGAATTGAGACAGTCATCAGTTAAGAGTGATTGGTCATCGAAGTTCGGAATTTGGACATTGGACGTTGGACTTTCGACTCTCAACTCTAGACTCTCAACGCTCTACTCTCGACTATGCTCTTAGCCATTGACATTGGAAACACGAACACGGTGCTGGGCCTCTTCCGGGACCGAGAACTTGTACACCATTGGCGGATAGCCACCCGACGAGACGGGACGGCCGATGAGTACGGGATCCTACTGAAGAATCTCTTTGAAGTCGTGGGGATTCCTCGATCGGCAGTAACCAGTGTGATTATTGCCTCGGTCGTTCCGCCGATTCAGCCCGTCTTTGAAGAGTTGGCCAGCAGCTATTTCCAGGTGACCCCCATAGTGGTCGGGCCTGGGATCCGGACCGGGGTGCCAATCCTCTACGATAACCCTCGCGAGGTGGGGGCAGACCGTATCGTCAACGCCGTTGCGGCCTACGAGACCTACGGTGGTCCCACCATCGTGGTTGATTTTGGGACCGCCACCACCTTTGATGCAATTTCGTCAAAGGGGGAGTACCTTGGCGGAGTCATCGCGCCGGGGGTCGGGATATCGGCCGAGGCGCTTTTTGAGCGGGCGGCCAAGTTGCCACGGGTCGAGATCGTGCGCCCCAAAATAGTGATTGGAAAGAACACGGTTGGGAGTATCCAAGCCGGTCTGTTTTATGGATATCTTGGTCTCGTGGACGGAATTGTGCGCCGCATGGTCAAAGAGATGGAGCGGCAACCCGAGGTTATCGGCACGGGTGGCTTGGCCCATCTGATCCTGCCCGAATCAGAGACCGTCAGCCGGATCGACTCCCTCCTGTCCCTGAAGGGTCTGCAGATCCTCTTCGACCGGAACCGCTGAGAAGACAAGCCAGAATTGTCTCGCCCGCTCTTCGGAGCTTCCGCCAACCAGCGACTTGACCCCTCACCCTCACCCTCCTCACCACCTCGCATTCAGGCGGTGGTTCGGCGTCAAGATTTCCGCTTGCGCTGGCCGGCCCGCAAGACCTTTTTGCGCAACCGGAAGGCGTGGGGTGTGGCCTCCACCAGTTCGT